>DBRC01000069.1 GCA_002305505.1 Prevotella sp. UBA1378
TGCCCACCGCTTGCCTTTAGGGCTACAATCATTTTCTTTTTTACTGCAAAACAGAAATTGCTTATCCCAAACTCGGGTGAGGATACTGGCGGAGAGCTGCAAGAAGCTCGTTGTTTTCTGTTTTTGTACCGATTGTAACGCGAATACAATTTTGGCAAAGCTGAATCCTTGTACGGTTGCGGACAATGATGCCGCGGTCTACCAAGTAACTGTAGATGGATTGTGCGTCGGTCATACGGGCAAGGAAGAAGTTTGCGTCGGTATGGTATATTTGTTTGCAGATGGGGAGCAAGCGGAAAGCATCAATCATCCGTGTGCGCTCCAGCAAAAGGATACGTACCCACTTGTCTACTTCGAACGGATCCTTAAGGGCGTTGAGTGCTTGGTGCTGGGTGAGCGAATTGATGTTATAGGGATACTTTACCTTGTTAAAGACGTCAATGATTTCTTTTGATGCGAAGGCCATTCCGAGGCGGATGGCAGCACATCCCCATGCTTTGCTCATTGTATTGAGGACAATGAGGTTAGGGTACAGCGACAAGTCGTTACGGAAAGGCTTTTGGGATGAAAAATCGCTATAAGCTTCGTCGACAATGACGATGCCGCCAAATGATTGAAGCACCTTGACAATCTCGTCGCGTAGGATATTATTCCCCGATGGATTGTTGGGCGAACAAATCCAGATGATTTTTGTATATTCGTCGCAGGCCTCCAACAATTGCCCGGCACGAATCTGATAGTTCTCATCGAGCAATACCGGTCTGTATTCCACATTGTTAATATCGGCGCATACACGGTACATGCCGTAAGTCGGTTCGATGGCAACAACGTTGTCAATACCCGGCCTGCAGAAACAGCGGTAGGGCAGGTCGATGGCCTCATCACTTCCGTTGCCAAGGAATATATTATCGGCAGGAACACCTTTAACCTTTGAAATGGCCGATTTAAGTTCCTTTTGTAGCGGGTCGGGATAGCGGTTGTAGGGCTGGTTGTATGGATTCTCGTTAGCATCGAGAAACACATGGGCTGCATGTCCGCTGTATTCATCACGTGCGCTGCTATAAGGTGCTAAACTCCATATATTAGGACGCGTTAATTCTTGTAAGGTCTTCATTTGCTTTTCGTTTTATGGCAACAGATTCTTTGGGGAGCCTATTCTATCTTTTTCAATCTCAGTGTCATGGCGTTCTTATGGGCATCGAGCGACTCGGCAGCTGCCATGAGTTCGACGGCATGCCCAATATTACGGGCACCTTCAGTTGTAAGATGCTGGAACGTTACTTTTCTACAGTAGCTGTCAAGGTTCACACCGCTGTAAGCCACGGCATGGCCATGAGTGGGCAATGTGTGATTGGTTCCGCTGGCATAGTCGCCGGCGCTTTCGCAAGCATATTTCCCGAGGAATACGCTGCCGGCATTAACAACTTGTTCGGCAAGCGACAGATAATCGGAGGTTTGAAGAATCAGGTGCTCCGGGGCATAAGCATTGCTCAAGTCTATGGCTTCTTTTAAATCCTTTACTAATACCAGCTTGCTGTTGTCTAATGCGCTGAGTGCCATGTCTTTCCTTGAAAGTTGTTCAAGCTGCCGTGCAACCTCTTTCTGTACATCGTCGAGCACCCGCTCACTGGATGTAATCAATATTGCCTGTGAATCGCTTCCATGTTCGGCTTGCGAAAGCAAATCGGCAGCGACGAAAGAAGCGTCAGCCGTTTCATCAGCAATGACACATACTTCAGATGGCCCGGCAGGCATATCTATTGCCACGTCGTGTAAGCTGACTTGTTGCTTGGCAGCCATCACATATTGGTTGCCCGGCCCGAATATTTTATATACTTTTGGAATCGACTCGGTACCGTATGCCATGGCGCCGATAGCCTGAACACCCCCGGCTTTGAATACCTTATTTACCCCGGCAATGCGGGCAGCAACGAGGATGGCAGGATTCACTTTGCCGTCGCGTGCCGGTGGGGTGCAGAGCACAATTTCTTTGCATCCGGCAATCTTTGCTGGTGTGGCCAGCATGAGTACAGTACTGAAAAGCGGGGCTGTACCACCCGGGATGTACAGCCCGACCCGCTCGATGGCAATGCTTTTCTGCCAGCAGGTAACCCCCGGCTGGGTGTCAACTTGGGTGCTGAAGAAGCGCTGCGACTCATGGAATGTCTTTATGTTATGGTGGGCAAGGCGCATTGCCTCTTTTAGTTGCTGTGGCACGTTTTTCTCTGCCTCGTCCATTTCCGCTTTTGTCACAGCCAGCAAGTCGAGTTCTACGTGGTCGAACTTTACCCCGTATTCCTTCACGGCCGCATCACCGCGCAGCCTTACGTCAGCGAGCACGCCGGAAACCGTCGCGCTGAGCTGCGATACGTCCAAGTGCGGGCGCTGGATGATGTCAGGCCACTGTGCCCGGTCTGGAAATTTTATGATGTCCATTTCGTATCTTTATAGAATCATTTTCTCAATGGGAGTGACGAGTATTCCCTGTGCTCCCAATTCTTTTAATTTGCCAATAATCTCCCAAAAGCGTTTCTGGTCGAGAACCGTATGTACAGAGCACCAATCATCATCAGCCAAAGGAATAACCGTAGGGCTTTTCAGGCCAGGAAGCACATTGATGATTTCCTGAAGATGCGCCTTGGGGGCATTCATGCGGACATATTTCTTATCTTCGGCACTGCGCACAGCCTCAAAGCGGAACAGCATCTCTTGTAAAATTTCCTTTTTATCACGGCTCATTCCCTTAGTGCCAATCAACAACGCTTCGCTCTGCATGACAACCTCCACCTCGCGCAGATTGTTGCTTACAAGAGTGGAACCGCTGCTTACGATGTCGAAAATACCATCGGCCAGGCCGATGCCCGGACTGATCTCCACGCTGCCGGTGATGACGTGTATCTCGGTATGGATGCCGTTCTTATCCATGTGATGCCGCAGGATATTAGGATAGCTGGTGGCAATCTTTTTGCCGTTGAACCATTCTAAGCCCTGATAGCTTACCTCCTTAGGGATTGCGAGCGAGAGGCGGCATTTACTGAAGCCTAAACGGGAGATAATCTCTGCATCTTCACCACGCTCACAAAATTCGTTTTCACCGACAATGCCGATATCGGCAACACCGCTGGCCACACTTTGCGGGATATCGTCATCGCGGAGATAGAGGACCTCAAGCGGAAAATTGGATGACTGGACCAGAAGTGTGCGTTTGCTGGAGCTCACTTTAATATCGGCCTCGGAGAGGAGATTCATCGTGTCGTCGAATAAACGACCTTTGGATTGAACTGCAATTCGTAACATTGTAACTATTCTTTGATTTTCTTTTGCCGCAGATTGCCCTATCCGTAAGCAGCGGCTTGAATTTCACCGCAAAATTACGGAAAAATATGTGAATGTGCAAGAAAATGTGTAATTTTGCATCGAGTTTTAAACTTGGATAATCGGTTATATGCATTTTTTTGATATTTAATGAGATATTATGCACTTTTGCTTTTGTTTATGGTTGCGGTTGCTTGTTCACAAAGGAAAGAGGAACGGGTGGTGACACCATGGGGGGAGGTGAACGATACAATCCCATCCGGAGACGATTTCGACTTAGACGATATTCTGCGCAACGGAGAGCTGATAATGCTGACCGTAAGCGGGCCGGAAACGTATTACGACTATCACGGGAAAGCGTTGGGAATGCAATATATGCTGTGCCAGAGGTTTGCCGAACGGATTGGCGTAGGGTTGCGGGTAGAGGTGTGCCGCGATACAGCTGAAGTATTAAGGAAGATAGAAGACGGCGACGGAGATATCGGTGCATTAATGATTCCACGGGGGATAAAAGGATATAAGGACTCTTTGCTTTTTTGTGGCCCCAATATTGACTCTTTGGGCATACAATGGATTGTAACAAAAGAAAAACCAGAATTGGCTGAAGCTTTAAACAACTGGTATATACCGAAGATGTTGTTAGAAGTGAAGGAGGAAGAGGGCTTCTTGCTGAGTGCGAAAAGCGTTAAACGGCGTATGTTCTCCCCCATGCTTGACCGAAAAGGCGGTATCATCTCTCATTATGACGGTCTGTTCATGGCTTATGCACAGCCTATCAGATGGGATTGGCGGCTATTGGCAGCCCAATGCTATCAAGAGTCGACATTCGACCCACAAGCCACATCATGGGCCGGTGCCTGTGGATTAATGCAAATCATGCCGGTCACGGCTGCACATTTAGGGCTTCCTATGTCAAAGATTTATGAACCGGAGCATAATATTGCAGCAGCTACAAAGTATCTCGCAGAACTTGAACAGAAATTTGAGGATATACGCGACCGATATGAGAGGGTAAACTTTATTTTAGCCTGTTACAACGGGGGATACCATCACATAAGGGACGCTATGGCGCTTACCCAAAAGAACGGGAAGAATCCGCGCCGTTGGGAGGATGTATCGGAGTATGTATTGAAGTTGAGCACCCCACAGTATTATAATGATGCAGTGGTGAAGCATGGATATATGCGTGGAAACGAAACGGTGGATTATGTAATGAGGATCCGCAACCGATGGCAGTCATACCGTGGCGTGAAATCTCCTCATGGCGGTTTTTCCGGTGTCCCGAGAAAAGCTACACACCAGCGGAAGAAAAAGTACTCGATTTGAGATAATTAGCCACAGACATATGAAAATAAGTATATCCGTTATGTCTGTGGCTACCAAGTTAATCAGCATCTCTGTGTTTACAGCATTCCTTTTGTGCTTGGCAATTCATAATGATAAATATCGCGCTTAACCGCCATTTTCAAACTGCGTGCAAATGCCTTGAAAATACCTTCTATCTTGTGGTGCTCGTTTATCCCTTCGGCCTTGATGTTCAGGTTCATCTTAGCCCCGTCGCTCAAACTCTTGAAAAAATGAAGGAACATTTCCGTTGGCATTTCTCCTATCTTTTCGCGGTGGAACCCGGCATCCCATACTAACCATGGACGGCCGCCGAAATCGAGGGCGACGCTGCATAGGCAGTCGTCCATGGGCAGGCTGTAGCCGTACCGTTCGATGCCGCGTTTGTCGCCTAAGGCCGACAAGAGGCATTCGCCTATAGCAATAGCCGTATCTTCTATGGTATGATGCTCGTCAACTTCCAGGTCGCCTTTGGTATGGACGGTTAGGTCGAGCATGCCATGTTTCCCAATCTGTTCCAGCATGTGGTCGAAAAAGCCCAGTCCGGTAGATATGTCACATAGCCCTGTCCCGTCAAGGTTTATGCGGACGTGGATATCGGTTTCCTTTGTTTTGCGCCTCACTTCTGCAATCCGTTCGCCGGCGAAGAGTATTTCTGCTATTTTGTCCCATGTCAGTTTGTCCGGGCCTCCGAGAATCAGTGATTTGCATCCGATGTTTTGGGCAAACTGCCGGTCGGTTTCCCTGTCACCGATGACGTAGCTATTGGCAAGGTCGTATTCGGGGTTGTTGATATACTTCTCCACCAAACCGGTATTGGGCTTGCGGGTAGGGGCATTGTCTTCGGGGAAATGCCTGTCTATGAGTTGTTCGTCGAAAGTGATGCCTTCGCCTTCGAATGTCTGAAGCATGAAGTTATGCACTGGCCAGAAAGTGTCTTCTGGAAAAGATTCCGTACCAAGCCCGTCTTGGTTGGAGACGATGACAAAGTGGAAATCGAGTTTGGAACGTATGAAATTTAGATTCCTGAATACCCCCCGGGTAAATTTCAATTTCCCGAATGAGTCTATCTGCTCGTCGGAAGGCTCTTCGATGAGAGTCCCGTCGCGGTCGATGAATAAAATCCGTTTCATTGCTGTTTAGTTTATGCGGTTTCTGTATTTTTATAATCGCTGCGTTCTCGCTCTTGCGTTTCGATAGAGCCGTACATATAATAGAGCGGGAAGAGGGCTGACATGCGTATATATGCCAGGCAAAATCCGGCTATTGCAAAAATGCCAGCCGTCAGCGGGGTGATATACGATGGCATGCCCAGCGGATCGCCATTGATATAGCCCATATTAGCTCGGAAATTAGCCAGGGTCAGGATGAAGGCCGGTTGGAGAATAATAAATCCGGCTATTGCAACAACCAATAATATAACCAACATTACGGCGAAAACAAAACCGAAATGACGCAGGGCTATTCCGTATTCTTTTGCCAGCAGAGGCCAGAAGTGCGTTTCGCTGCGGAGCATATATTTCGAAACGATATAGGTAATAGGCATCATCATCAAGATGATAAAAAGGAAGAAGAGGGCGGTAAGCGACAGTGTAAGTATATGGGCACTCGGTTGCAACAGTGATTCATTTAATTTGAAAACATATAGAATTGCAAACAATACCACCGGGACAGCCGTAATGACCGACATGGACAGCAGGGCTTTAAACAGTCTCCATACTGTATGCCAATCGCATGAGAGAATCTTAGCCGGGTGCGGAACGGTACCAGTGGATAGGTGTTGTTTTAAAAGCGATATGCCGTTCGAATAAAACAGAAGCTTGAAAAAAGAGCCGGAAAAAGTGAAAAACGCTAAGACTGTGGATATCCCGGCATACTGTAGTATGGCAGCAGGGGCTGCTGGGCTGCCGGCATTGAGCATCAGGAGGAGGAGCCGGGGCAGAAAGATAACCATGATGGTTCCGGTCACACCGTATGTAAGGGCATAAAGCAAAGCATATATCCACGACGCATGAAAAACCTTCTTGAAATGACGGGTATAGAGACGGTATCCGGCAGCAATGCTGCTGCTCACACTTCTGCTTTTCAGCAAAATATCTTCGGTCTTATTTTCCATGATTTTCTGTTCTTTATTTCTTAATTCTTATGCAAAGGTAGGTATTTAAATTAAGAATTAAGAATGAAGCGTTAAGAGTTTTCGATATTTTTATTATCTTTGCATCATATTTGTTATAATTATGAAAATATTGAAGTGGGGGTTCATCGGCTGCGGTGAAGTCACCGAGAAAAAGAGCGGTCCGGCTTTTAATGATGTGGAAGGATCGATGATTGAGGCGGTGATGAGTCGTAGCGAACAGAAAGCCCGTGGATATGCAGAAAGGCACCGCATACGGAAATGGTATACGGATGCGCAGGAACTGATAGACGATCCGGATGTGAATGCCATCTATATTGCAACGCCTCCGTCAAGTCATGCTACATTTGCCATCATGTCAATGAAGGCAGGTAAGCCTGTGTATGTGGAAAAACCGTTGGCTGCGTCGTATGAGGATTGTGCCCGCGTTAACCGTATCAGTGAGGAGACGGGGGTGCCGTGTTTCGTTGCTTACTACCGTCGCTATCTGCCTTATTTCTTGAAAGTAAAGAATATAATCAACAGTGGAAGTATCGGCAAGGTGATCAATGTTCAAGTGAGGTTTGCTGTTCCTCCTCGCGATTTAGATTATCAACATGCCGAGAACTTGCCATGGCGCCTTCAGCCAGATATTGCGGGAGGCGGCTATTTTTATGACTTGGCGCCTCATCAGTTAGATTTACTCCAATATTATTTTGGTGTCATTATCGAGGCACGGGGGATATGTGCCAACCGCGGCCAGCTTTATCAAGCCGAGGATAGTGTAAGCGCCTGTTTTGAGTTTGAAAGCGGTTTGCCGGGAAGCGGGTCTTGGTGTTTTGTTGCACACGAATCAGCCAAAGAGGACAGGGTAGAGGTGATTGGTGATCAGGGGCAAGTGAGTTTTTCCGTATTCAATTATGACCCAATCCTGCTTCATACAAGCGAGGGAACGGAAAGTATCATCGTACCGAATCCGCCGTATGTACAATATCCGCTGATTAAGAGCGTGATAGAACATCTACAGGGAATCAGCGTATGTAATTGTACAAGCGTATCGGCTACGCCGGTAAACTGGGCGATGGATCGCATTTTAGGTAAATTCTAAGGATAAGAGATGCATAGGATACTGGCTTTGTTGATTCTGGCTTTCTCTTTGCTGCCGATAATGGCAGAAGGTCATGATGAGTTGAACAAGGTGAGGCGGATAGTCAGGGGTTTCAGCGAGATTGATACCAATTATATCGAGCCTCAACATTACAATTATACCGTGATGGTACAAGGCACGTATACATACGACATTTATAAGTTAAGTGGATATGCAGGCCAAAGTGTGACATTCGCGCCCGACAGGATAATGAAAATAGGGCCTTATTTCGGTTGGCGTTGGTTTTTCCTGGGTTATACGTTTGACTTGAAAAATATTAGTTTGAGCAATAATGGAAAAAAGCACGAATTTGATTTCAGCATTTATAGCTCTCAGATAGGGGTCGATTTGTTTTACCGGAGAACGGGCAGCGACTATAAAATACGAAATGCCGACATGGGGAGCGGGATAGATGTGAGCAGGCTTGAAGGTGTGCCGTTCGACGGCATTAAAGTCGGGATTACTGGAGCAAACCTGTATTACATCTTCAACCATAAACGTTTTTCGTATCCTGCTGCCTTTGCCCAAAGTACGTGTCAGAAAATCAGTTGTGGTTCGTGGATTGCAGGTGTGGGGTATACCAATAACAGCATAGAACTCAACTATGATAAATTGCAGGAAACGGTGAGTAACTATAGCAGTCCGTCGACAATCAAGCTGGATAGCGGACTGATGTTTAATGCCGTAAGATATTACGATATAAGTATTTCCGGTGGATATGCATATAATTGGGTCTTTGCTAAAAACTGGCTATTTTGTGCCAGCGGGGCTTTAGCGCTGGCATATAAGCATTCACAAGGCGATACTTACGATGAGAACGAGAAGCATGGGTTCGATTTCAATAATGTGAATGTTGATGGTATAGGACGGTTTGGCGCTGTTTATAATAACACAAGGTGGTATACCGGTGCCAGTGTCATAATACATTCGTATAATTACCGTAAACCGCGGTTTGCAGCGAATAATGTATTTGGCAGCATGAACATATATGTGGGGTATAATTTCGGGTTAAAGAAGAGATACCGGAAGAATAGAAAATAAATGTATAAACTGTTTTGAAACATAAAACTGCAAATGAAACTGCAAATGCAAAGGTTGGCAATGAAATATATGTTGCTGGCGGGAATGCTGGCTGCAACATGTGTTGCGTATGGGCAAAAGGTGCATTATACGCTGGCTGACAGTATGTTCATATCCCGGTTGCTGACTGAAGCTCGGTGCCAGCCGTCAACTTCCAGTATCCCTCTGTTCTTTGCCGGCAGGTTCTTGGGAAAACCTTATGTAGCATATACCTTGGAAGTATTTGACGATGAAAGGCTGGTGGTCAATACCAGCGAGCTTGACTGTACTACACTGGTTGAAAACGTAGCGGCTTTGACGTTGTGTATTTATCATCGGCGTTATACCTTTGCTGATTATTTGGATGCATTGAGACATTTGCGCTATCGTGACGGATTGCTTGATGAATATCCAAGTCGCTTGCACTATTTCAGTGACTGGATTGAAAACAAACAGAAAATGGGATTTGTTGTTGAAATTCAAGGCCCAGTGCCGCCGTTCCTGTCCGTGCAGCGGTTACAGATCGATTATATGAGCACGCATGCTTCGTCATATAAAGCACTGCAGTCTCATCCCGAATATATCAGTCAGATTAGGCAACAAGAAAAAAAACTTACGGGAAAAACCTACCGATATATTCCTAAGAAGCAGGTAGCAAACGCTTCGCTTTTGAAGAAGGCAGTTCAAAACGGCGACATTATTGCCATCACTTGCAATAAGCCTGGGCTGGATATAGCCCATTTAGGCTTTGCAGTATGGCGTAAAGGCAAACTGCACCTGCTCAATGCATCAATGATTCACCATAGAGTGGTGGTTGAACCGATGACGCTCTACCAATATTTAAGGAAACATCCGTCTCATACGGGCATCCGTATTGTGAGGATTAGCAGATGATATTATTTAATGACAAAAAAATAGAAGAATGGAATTACCAGATTTTATGAGTTATGCCAATAAGTTTTCTTCGGCAGATTTCGTTGAGAAAATTTCCCGTATCGCTAAACGGGCTGGTGCAAAATTAGTGTATGCAGCGTTGATACTCTATTACACGTTGCAAAGTGATAATGTATCGAAAGCAGATAAGGCTATTATCATCGGTGCATTGGGTTATATGATCAGTCCGTTGGATGTGGTTCCCGATGCTATTCCCATTGCCGGGCTGGCCGACGATCTTGCTGTCCTTGTCTTTGTGCTGAAGAAAGTATGGATGAATGTTGAACCAGAAGTTAAAGAGAAGGCAAAAAGCAAGCTCTCAAAGTGGTTTGATGAAGATGAGGTCAAGGAAATAGACGAATTGTTTACAAACCCCTGAAAAATAATAAAAAGGGAAGTGTTGAGCTTCCCTTTTATTTGGAGGTGCCTGGCGGATTCGAACCGCCGTAGACGGTTTTGCAGACCGTTGACTAAGCCACTCATCCAAGGCACCTTGTTTCGTTTTGCGAGTGCAAAGGTAATACATTTATTTGGTTCTGCCAAATTTTTGTCCATTTTTCTTATATGGAACCTGAGTTCGGGATAAGGATATCACGTTAATCCGGGCGGTGGTGCCCCCTTTGCACTGCGGCGGCACGGCCGTTGCANNCAGAAAAATGGCCAAAAATCATTCGGCCGCTTTCCCTTATGCCGCCGGATTAGCACGGGTTTCTTATCCCGAACTGGCGTAATATGGAGGGTTTTTCTTTATAATGCGGATTTTTAAGTCAGTAAGATTGAAAGTAAGTCAGTCAGTCTCCATTTTTAGCTTTTGCTTTATAGCAGTCGGGTTTCCGGCGTTCCGTGTGTTTCATTTGCTGTTTTACATCTTTCAAGGCACATCCGGAACATCCAAGGCAAGGGTCATTTGTCCGCCGGATTACTATGTAAATACGCCACAGCGCATAAACTACGGCTAATGATATGGTAATGGTTACGATGATGATTTGCATACAAAGAAGCGTTGATATTCTGATTCGAAGTTGGGCGTGAAAACACCTTTACCCATATTTTCCATTATTTCTTTATTACCCCAAAAGCGTCCGCCGTCCAATTCTTTGTTGTTCGGAGTTACCGGGCCGTCATATACGGTCTTGTATACATATATTAATTCTTTCTCTTGTTTACTTTCAAATACATATTGCCCCATAGGTCTGGGAATGAAATCCGTTACCCCCAACTCCTCGTTTACTTCCCTCTTTAATGCTTGCTCCACGCTTTCACCTAAATCTACGTGTCCCCCTGTAGCTGTATCCCATTTGCCCGGTTGGATATCTTTCCAGTTAGGGCGCTTTTGCAGATACAGCTCCCCATTGCTGTTAAAGAGATGCATGTGTACGACAGGGTGGAGCACTTTCCGCCCGTCATGGGCTTCACCCCGCGAAACAGAGCCGAGAACGTTCCCGTCTTCGTCTACTATTGGGAATATCTCCTTTGCGTCATCCATTCATGTTTTTAATTACGTGTCAGTTTTCTAAGCAGCACTTTATTGATTGCTTGTATTTTGCGGCCTTGCTTCCCGATATCTTCCCGGACATTATTTATATTATTGAACAGGTCGGAAAACGCATTGAGCAAGAAGTTGGGTTGTTTGTCATCTTCCGATGCATTCGGATTGGTAATAATCTTAATGCCGTGTTTTTCGATGTGTACATCAATGTCGGTTCCCGTCATCATCGGGTCGCCGTCGTAGTGTATAGCTCCCGGATTGTTGCGGTGAATATGTATCCGTTGAGCCTTAAACGTCTTTATTTTCGAGTTCTTGTCGAGCGTTTTATTGAAGAGGTCAATACTGATTTGAGGCGCATCGAAAGCCGTGAAAGGCTCCATGATGATGATATCCATCAAGCCGTCGGTCATAGTGGCTTTCGGGGCGATATAGGCATTGTTACCGTATTGCGACGCATTGGCACATGCGATGAGAAAGGCCTTATACCGCGTCGCACCAGTCTCATCTGCTACTTCATACGTCTCGGGCCGGTATTTCAGCCCTTCCTTCAGTACATTTTCCACGTAAGTAATCGGCCCCCGTTTACCCGCTTCTGCAAATTTAAGGCTAATGAATGCATCAAAGCCCATGCCGCATGTGCAGAAAAACGGCAGTTCGTTAATGACGCCATAATCAAGCGACTCTATATTGCATTGATTGATGATTTCCAAGGATTTTTTCACGTCGAGAGGGATGCATAAATGGCGGGCCAGCCCGTTGCCCGACCCGCATGGGATGATTCCGAGCGCCGTGTTGGAATGAACAAGCGATCTTGCTACCTCGTTTACTGTCCCGTCGCCGCCTACGGCCACGACAATGTCTGTGTTGGCATTGACACATTGGCGTGCTATTTCGGCAGCATGTCCTGCATATTCTGTCAGCCTCACTTGACTGTCGAACCTCGACTTATCGAGTGTGGTCTCAATCATATTGGGAATTTCGTCCTTCTTGTGATTGCCTGAGATGGGATTGAGTATAAATACTATATTCTTTTTCATCGGATGTGCAAAATTACAAAATTCGGTCTGAATAAGCCTCAATAAGCGCATAAAAAATCACTAAAAAGAACATTTATTGAAAAAAACATGCCCGGATTGGCAAAAAAAGTGTAACTTTGCAGCCTGTTTAATAAAATGTAGTTTACTGCACCTATTTAGTTATGGGACAATTACAAGAAAGATACAAGAACTATCGTGAGCCACAGAAGTATATGGAGGCCGATGTATACCCGTATTTCCGTGCCATCACGAGCAAGCAAGGCACTGAGGTTGAAATGGGCGGACATAAAGTTTTAATGTTTGGCTCCAATGCCTACACCGGTCTTACTGGCGACCAACGCATCATAGATGCGGCCAAGGCAGCTCTTGATAAATACGGTTCGGGCTGTGCGGGCAGCCGCTTCCTCAATGGTACGCTGGATTTGCATATCGAACTGGAAAAGGAGATATCAAAGTTTATTCAAAAAGACGATTGTCTTTGTTTCTCCACCGGTTTCTCCGTAAACCAGGGAGTTCTTGCCATGGTCGTCGGTAAAGGTGACTATATCATCTGCGACGATCGCGACCACGCCAGCATTGTAGACGGGCGCCGGCTTTCGTTTGCCCGGCAGTTGCATTACAAGCACAACGATATGTCCGATCTTGAGCGTGTGCTCCAAGGCTTGCCTCACGAAGCGATAAAGTTGATAGTTGTAGACGGCGTATTCTCGATGGAAGGCGACTTGGCCAATCTGCCGGCGATTGTCGAACTGAAGCATAAGTACAATTGTTCCATCATGGTGGACGAGGCTCATGGACTGGGCGTGTTTGGGCAATGCGGACGGGGAGTATGTGACCACTTCGGCTTGACTGATGAAGTCGACTTGATTATGGGCACTTTCTCAAAGTCGCTTGCAAGTATCGGCGGTTTCATCGCCTCCGACAGTGATACGATCAACTTCCTCCGGCATACATGCCGCACCTATATCTTCAGTGCATCTAACACTCCGGCGGCAACGGCTGCAGCACTTGAAGCCCTGCACATACTGCAGGAAGAACCCGAGCGTATCGAGGCTTTGTGGAGTGTGACCAACTATGCATTAAAGCGCTTCCGCGAAGAAGGATTTGAGATTGGTGAGACTGAAAGCCCGATTATTCCGCTCTATGTGCATGATATCAGTAAGACTTTCCTTGTTACGTCGATGGCATTCAAGGCCGGTGTATTCATCAATCCGGTGATTCCTCCGGCTTGTGCCCCCCAAGATACGCTTGTGCGCTTTGCGCTGATGTCTACTCACACGGAAGAGCAGGTGGACAGGGCTGTAGGGATATTGAAGAAGATATTCATTGAGCTGGGTATTATTAAGTAACACGAAAATAGTCGGGGAAATATTTGCGAGGCTCGGAAAAAGTTAGTACCTTTGCAACCGCAAAATAAGGGAGGGCGGATTGTCTGAGCCGTTTTGCAACGAGGTGTAGCGCAGTTGGTAGCGTTCCTGGTTTGGGACCAGGCTGTCGCAGGTTCGAGTCCTGTCACCTCGACTTCTTACTTTAACATAAAAATGGAAATCACAATTAGGTTTCCATTTTTTTTGCCATAATTTCCTCCTACATAAGAAAAATGTTATTTCTTTATGCAACCGGCGTAAAATTCAAGAATTTCATGTAAGTTTATTTAGTAAATTCGGGAAAAATCATCTCCTGTTGTTTTTAGGACGGAATCTCACATTGTTATTATTTGGAAACAGTGCGCGAATCAAGTCTTCCCTTCCAATTCTCCTGAGCGACTGCTCAATGCTCCTGCGTGCCTCGGGTTTGTACCAAAAGAAATATTGGCGTTGGGCTAATTTCTCTTTCGGTGTCTTCGCACTGAAAACAGGAAGGAGCGTATAAGGATCGTATCCCGTATACCATGTTTCTGTAGCTACAGTCATCGGTGTAGGTGTAAAGTCTTGAACCTGTTCAAGTTGGAAATCGAGGCGCTTGGTCAATACTGCCAGTTCGGCCATGTCGGCTTCACGGCATCCGGGATGACTGCTGATAAAATAAGGTATGAGCTGTTGGTGGAGATGTTCCTCCTTATTTATATGGTCGAAGATGCGCTTGAAATCATGGAACTGCGAAAACGGCGGTTTACGCATTAAGGCAAGCACGCTGTCGCTCGTATGCTCTGGAGCCACCTTGAGCCTTCCGCTGACATGGCGGCAAATCAATTCGCGCGTATATTGTTCCGCAGCCCGGTTAGCTTCCTCGTCCTTGCTTTTATATAGCAGCAGGTCATATCTTACACCGCTCCCAATAAAGCTCTTCTTGACTCCCGGAAGTGCGTCAACAGCATGATAGATATCAAGCAAGCGGCGATGGTCGGTGTCCAGATTTGGGCAAATCTTCGGATGGATGCAGCTTGGCCGTTTACATCGTTCGCAAATGCCGTGATTACGGCCACTCATGCCGTACATATTAGCGGAAGGGCCGCCGAGATCCGACAGATAACCCTTAAAATCCGGCATCCGGGTGATTTTCTCCACCTCCTTTAATATACTCTCTTTCGAGCGGCAGGTAATGAACTTCCCTTGATGGGCCGAGATGGTACAGAACGCGCATCCCCCAAAGCAACCGCGGTGGATATTCACGCTATGACGTATCATCTCGTAAGCTGGTATACGCTTGCCTTTGTATTTGGGGTGGGGCATGCGGGTATAAGGCAAGTCGAACGATGCGTCGAGTTCCTGGGTCGACATCGGCGGGTAGGGTGGGTTGACTACGGCGTAACGGCCGTCGACGGCCTGCAATAACCGTTGGGCATGTATTTTGTTGGATTCTTCCTCGATATGGCGGAAGTTTTCTGCCTCTGCCTTCTTGTTCCTTTGGCATTCCTCATGACTATGCAGCAGGATGTCGTCAGGAGTGATTCCCCCCGGTATGTCCTTTTCTTCCTCGAGATACACCGTTTGCGGTATATCCCGGATTTCGCGGATGTTCTTCCCCTCGTCAAGTCTGCGTGCCAATTCCACAATCGGTTTTTCCCCCATTCCGTAGATAATCATATCTGCATGGCTGTCGCAAAGAATGCAGCGCCGCAGGCAATCCTTCCAATAGTCGTAATGTGTAAGGCGCCGCAGGCTTGCTTCGATACCCCCCAAAATAACGGGAACATCGGGAAACAGCTGCTTAAGGATATTTGAATAGACGATAGTTGGATATTCCGGCCTCATGTCGTGCCTTCCGTCAGGGCTGTATGCGTCCTCCGACCGCAAGCGCCGGTTGGCTGTATATTTATTGACCATAGAATCCATGCATCCCGGAGCCACACCGAAGAAGAGGCGGGGCTTTCCAAGCTTCTTGAAATCACGGAAGTCGCCGTGCCAGTCGGGTTGCGGAACGATGGCCACCCGGTATCCGCTGGCTTCAAGGGTACGTCCGATGACAGCTGCCCCGAAAGAGGGATGGTCAACATAGGCATCGGCCGAAAAAAGGATGACGTCGGGCTGCAGCCATCCTCTGAGGTCGAGTTCTTTTTTTGTCGTAGGTAAGAAATCTGTCAGTCTGTATTCCATATATTAAGTGATGCGTTCTTACGCTTTAATTAAACGGGGTACCTTGGAGTAACTGCTCCGTCATTCCAAGTTCATCCTTTTCCCGTTCTTTCCAGTTGATAAAGAGCAGTACGAGCTGTTGCAGCCCGAATGCTTTCATGTTAGGGTGGTATATTACGTCAAGACAGAGGTCGAGCAAGCCTTTATCCTTACCGGCCTCTGATTCGAGGATAGAGCGGATATTCAGTTTCAGCTTTTCGAGCACCGGTTCGTCGACGTATCCGTTGCTGTCGATTAAATCGCGGAAAAGTTGGTACTTCTCGATTGTCACGAGATGGTTTTCGCTGACGTCAATGCTCCGTGTGCCGGATGAGTTGGATTGAATTTTGTACATAGTCGGTTTATTTTAAGAGATTATTATTACATTGAATTGCAAGCCCCTGTTATGTTCATTGCAGCAGGAAATTCAGGATACCCCGCATGATACTGCCCCGTTTCTGTTCGTCCATGATACATTCGAAGGGGAAGCCCATTGTAAAAGTCCGGTAGTCGTGCCCGCTGTACGCAACGCATGCATCCTGTCCGTCGGCATATTGCAATGCTGTATAAGCCGGTGGTACCGGCTGCAGGATGTCCGGCGAAGGGGCTGCATAATGCTTTTCGTTAAGCTGGCGGTGGAATTGGAAATAAGTCCCCATCCCTTGGATGCTGTCGCTTTGTGAGCGGTTAGTGCCGGCGTGGCGGCATTTGAGTACAGCAGCCAGGAAATGTTGCCCGTCGTTGCCGGCCATATCACTACCCACGTAAGAGCCGCTCACAAGCAAGCGCCCTCCCGTAGAAGTATATCGCTGCAAGGCTTCCTGCATCAACGTGCTGAATGCTTTATAATATTGCAGTGAGCGCCCGTCGTAGCGTTCGAGCCCGAGAATCAGGTCGACCATGGCATAATTGGTAAGGTTGATTTTCCCGGTTTCAACGGCCTCGCTGGCACAGCTTGCTATATTATAGCGTTTGGCCGTCTTGATAGCCCCGGCGTGTGTACATACGTAGTTGAAATCATTGCCGGCGATGAATGTCCCGGCCAGTTCGTCGCCGCCCCATCCGAGACCTCCTGCACCCTCAATCCCGATTTTACCGCGGTCGAAACAGGTTTGCCTTCCTGCCCATCCCGCCGTAGGGCCGTATGTAACGCCTATATCCTCGTCGAGGTCGAAACCTTGTTCTGTCGGGGTATTACGGATAGCCGGGGATGACAGCCGGCGGAACCCGTTGACGATAAGTACCGTTTTTTGGGCTTCCGGATTATAAAGTGCCGATAGCGTTTCTGTAGGGAAACTTTGCCCACCCCTGTTGGCGGCTGCTACCTTGAAATGGTAAAGCATGTTGGGTTCCAGCTTCAGTTTATAAGCCGCAGCAGAGGCGCGCAGGTAAGTGCCGTTGTCAAATCCGCTCTTACCGGCGGCAGTATAGACGATATAGCCCGTAGGGCGCGAGGTGGCTTCCTGTGGGTCGTCGACGGCAGACCAGCTCAACGTGGCCTCTCCCTTTCTGTCTACCTCGACGCTGAAATTATCAGGCGTCAGGGGGGTGACGACGTAGGGGCGGCCATGCTGGTCGCTCACGTAGCGGAGAATGGTTTTATAGATGCTGCGTGCCAATGTGAAGCGGAAGTTAGGGTCTTGCCCATAGCGCATGTCGGGGAAGTTCTGGTGTGACATCGTTTCGAGTATGGCACTTGGAATCTCCGGATTACGTGTCTCGCTGTAGTTGCGGTCGAAAAGTTCGCGTTTATTCCACTGTCCGTATTTGTATTTGATGTCGCGCACGGTGTTCGACAGCAATGCATCGGCAAAGTCGCGCGATGCCATGCGGGAAATGCCGGCATTCAGGCGGCCGTCGTTGTGCCCGGTTGTATAGATAGCTAACGAACCAACCAGTGTGTTCCCGTCTTTCGTGTATCCGGCGTCGCTATGTATGGCCAGTGCCAGTTCTATCGGGACCTTGCGTCCTTCAAGCGAAGGCACATAGCATGAGCCGCCAGCCAGATAATTAGTCATATACGAGCGTACGTTGATATCGTCGGCATAGTCGTCCGTGCCGTTTTTCGAACTGTATACGCTGTAAGGCATGCCGGCCCATTGTGCATAATAGCGTGCAGCCTCCTGGCAGCGGGGCAGCCCACTGGTTGTGCCCCCGCGCAGGATGTTACCCATGCCCCCGCCGAAACGTACGGCATCTGCCGTAACAAACCCGCTGCGTGCACTTTGATTGGTCAATACCACGCGGTTATATTCGCTGCTTCCTTCGTCGAAATCGAAAGTGCCGAGGTAAACCCATGTGCCTCCCCCCATCCTCTGGTTTACGTGAAAGTCGGTTTTCCCACCTTTGTGCCATACGGTATAATGCGCATCATCGATGCTGTTGGGGAGTGTCTGGTAGCTTACATATACTGCATACCGGCCGGATTGCGAGAAACGGGGCTGGTATGAAATCAAGCTATGGTTGTTCTTTTTCTTTGTCGATTTGGCCATGCGTGCCGTTCCGCCTGAAAACGGGTTCTCACCGTCGCTGTAATTCCCGCTGTGCAGTGCGAATCCCCTTTCCGGGGCCGCCTGCCATCTATGCTTCGCCGAAACCTCAATATATTCCGTGCCTTGGCTCCCGTCGTTGTCTATGATGAATTCGTTCTTCTGCCAGTCGCGTTCACGGGGGGTAAAGACCACTGCACCGGCATTCTCAAGCATCGGGATAAGATATGGCACAACGATGGTTTGTGTATATAAGTCTTCGGTTGTACCGAAGAGATTAGGGCGTTGCCATTTCCAACGCATTTTTTTTTCGTCGTAATATCGGCCATGGCTGGCCCATAGCGACAGGTGGCGATTCTGCAGGCCATGTGTCGGCTTAACAGGATGCGACACGTTTTTTACCCATGGCTTGCCGTCATAGTCAATGTCTCCCCATAACCGTGATTTATCCGGGCCCTGCGATAGTCGGTTAGGTACGAGGTCGTCTATTGTCATGCCGTTGGTGTAGACGGTAATTTTATATTTGTCGTAAGGCTTGGGCAGCTCATGCCTGATTTCCTTATAGATGTCAGCAGTGATTTTCTGAGTGAACTCTTGTGCTGCGAAAAGCTCATCAACCGTGATGGTCAATGTTCTTTTCCCGTCATCCAGCCGGTAGCTCTGCATTCTCGGTGAGCGTGGCATTTCTTGCCCTTTCGGTTTGTATTTGGCAAAGTATGCCTCAAGCCCGGCCACCATCCGTGCCTCTCTCTCGGAGGGTTGGGCAAGAACGGCTGTTGACAAAATAAGGGACAGGCAAACTGATAGGTGTCTATACATCTCCAACCGTGAAGTTCTCCGGGTTTTTCCCTTTAAAGTCTTTAAAATATTGCTTGATTTCACGCATTTGCGCATCTATATCGCCATTGGGGATAATGGTCTTTGTGCATTGTATCAGCCGTTTTTCGTAATCTATGCCGTACAACAGGATGGGTATCCCGGCCTTTAGCGCAATGTAATAGAATCCTTTTTTCCATTCAGGATTCAGCGACCGTGTACCTTCGGGAGTGACGCAGAGATGGAAAGAGTCCAGCTGCTTAGCCGTCTCGGCCATTCTGTCGGTCATGCTGGTATGCTTTGAGCGGCATACCGGTATGCCGCCAAGCCGCCGCAGCAGCGAGCCGAGCGGCCAGAAGAACCACTCTTTCTTCATCAGGAAGTTGCTGCGTATGCCTTCAGCCCCTGCGTACAGCTGGCCGATCAGGAAGTCGCTGTTGCTTGTATGGGGAGCCAAACAGATGATGAATTTTTCGGGATGCAACTCCGTGTTGAGGGTAGTCCATCCCCAGCGTTGGTATAGTAACCAGCGGCAAAATGATTTCCACATGACAAATGTAATGATATCAACAATGAATGTTATTAATCTGGTCCACTATTTCCCCGACTTGTATTTTAAACTTGTCGATTAAATCTTGGTAGTATTTTTTTTGTTCCATGCCCGGCTCGGGGTGCGACACGCGGCAGATAAAGTCGCTCTGCATTTTAAGAATCGTATAGAGCAATGCCTCTATATTACCTTCATTCTTGTCGGATGCATTTTCGTACAAAGAGATTGCAATGCACTCTGCGAACAAGTCAGCGCAAATGAGGTTAATGTTTTTTTTCAGTGAACGTTTGTTTGCCATAATTATAATGCTAAGTTATTCCTTTTACGTATGTGTCCTTTAAGTTCTGTACGAGACAAAGATATGAAAAATATTTGGAATGGGCACTACTTCGTATCAAAAAAATGTTTAAAATGCCAGTTCGCGATAAGAAACCCGCGCTAATCCGGGCCGCTTTCCCTTATGCCGCCGCTTGCCATACTAACGGCTCGCGACGGTCATCACATCAAAAAATATTGCAACATTTCTTTTTGCCCCATTATCTGCCATGATACAAAATGGGTACAATAAAAGCTTACCGGCCGGCATTTGCAGTTTGTATAAAAATACCTGTATTTGTACAAAATTACTAATCGTATGTAGTATAATCTTCCTACATTTGCATCCAGAAAACTTTCTGAATGACTACCAAAATATTTGAAAACAATGAAAAGAACTACGATTGGGCTCTTATTATTGATGACCTTGATGCCTGCGGATACATTCGTGATGAAGGGAGGTACGCTGGCACATGGCACGAAGAAGGCTACGCTGGGCGATATTCCCGTGAGCGTGGTAGGCAAAGGCACGCGCATCAACCTGATTGCCAATGAAAACTTTGATAATATGCCCAACTACAGGCATGCTACCGATATAGCCGAGGAGGCCGGCAACGGCCAATTGGTGCATACCAAGGTAGTATACGAGGAAGCACTAAGGAGCTTGCCGCGCGGTATTTACCTGATTAACGGGCGGAAAGTGATAAAACAATAAATTTTAAAGAAGGATATTTTATGAAGCGATCGAGTATATTTTGCTGCGTACTGTTTGCATCGGTGTTTGCCACGGCAGCCTTTGCGCAAAAGCCTGCAAGCGTGTTTTTAACGGCAGGCCAGTCGAATGCCGACGGGCGTGAGTATGTGAACAAGCTGCCTTACTATCTGAAGGGCGGTTACCGGTATCTGAAGTATACAAACGTAACGAGTTCGGGCAACGGCGGGTTCGGGCAACGGACATTCGAGAGCGGCACGCGCTTTGCTTTCTGCGACATCACCCATTATTTCATCGAGAAGGCTTTGCAGACCGACTTCTATGGCATTAAATGCGCATACGGCGGTACGGCCATTGACACCGCAGCCACCTATGCCCATCTGCCGGTGTGGTGTGCCGATGCGGAATGGATAGCCCGCAACAATGCCTATCGCGGCGACATCGAAACGGGCAAGTCGCTCACGAAGTCGCTGACCGAAGGTTTCTCTGCCTGCGTGAATACCACGCTCGGCAAGCTCGGACATGGCTATGACGTGAAGGCTATCATGTGGCATCAAGGGGAAAGCGACCGCTCGAAGGCCGGCAATTACTACAAGAACTTCAAGGATATGATTCTGTATATGCGCAATAGCGTATACGAGGTGACGGGAAAGGAGAAAGACAAAAGTCTGCCGTTTGTTTTCGGTACGGTATCGCGCAACAGCAAGCAGTATAGCAGTGGGGTAGAGGCTGCCCAGCTGCAAGTGGCTGCCGAGCTGCCCAATGTTTACTATATTGACATGAGCGATGCCGGACTGCGCTCGGATGCCTTGCACTTCGATTCGGCTTGGACCGAATACTTGGGAAAGAAGGTGTATAACGTGCTGGTGCAAATCGGTGCTGTGGAGGGAGAGGAAATCGACGTGGTAAAACCGCACATCCCGGCGGCAAGCGATACGTTGCAAGTGGAGTCGGAACGGCAATGGGACTTTGCGAAAGCATGGAGCCAGGCTTCTGCCGACTCGCTGGCTGCTGATGCGTCGTGGCCTGTATTCCAGAGTTTGGGGCACCGCTACAGCAGTGCAATGGCCTCATGGCAGGAGTTGGCCACCTCGAAAGGGCATGCGTTTCCCGAAACCCAAGGGCTTTTCTTTAAGTGTAGTTCGGGCAACCGTGCCATCGTGAAGCCAGGGCAGTATCTCTGTTTCTATGGCGACAACCTGTACCTGATGATTCCAAAGGTGAAGCCGGGACAGACGGTAACCATCGTTACAGCATCGGCGAAAGGCGAGCGCGGCATCACTACGGATAGCGGTGATTATCTGGAACTGGTTAGCGGCGGCGTGAGGTCGACATCGAAGCTGACGAACACATGGAAGGTAAAAGAAACGCTGATAGAGCCTGTCGACTTGGTGTTCCATTCCGATGGTGGTGCCATCTATGTGTACAGCGTCGAAGTAACGTCGCCTTATGTGCCGATATTGGTCGGTGCCGATCAGAAGGTGATGTTCAGCAGCAGTAAAGCCTGCAACGTTGCTCCGTATGCCGGCCTTATTTCTGCTTATGTGGCAACGGGCTATGATGCTTCTACTGATGTTATCACCTTGCAGCGGGTAGACACCATTCCTGCGAATACCGGTGTAATGATTGCCGGTGAGGAGTGCTTGATAGGTGCACCGCAGGTATTTACGGGAAAGACATACCCGGGCAACCTTTTTGTTGCCGTCGTGGACAGCGCTACGGTGCAGCCCACTGAAACGATTGACAGCTTTACTTACAGCAATTACATGTTGCAACCTCTGAGCGGCACGGTTGATTTCCATCGCATAAAGTCGGCAACAGTATTATCGGGACAGGCTTATCTCCGTTTGTTGTCAGATGCTGCCGTCGTAAAAACCAATATAGACAATAGCACTACCGGAATGTCTGCCGTGAAGGAAAAAACAGATAAGCCGGGCGTGTGGTATGATATCCGGGGTATCGCTGTATCACGCCCTACTACCGGGCTTTATGTCTATAACGGAAAGAAATACAGAATAACAGATTAATGGATTAACACGGATTGTAGTTTATCAAATACTTTAATCCGTAATCCCCAATCTGTAATCCAAAACGTACAAGGTGCTTGTAGCCTCCGTACAAGCACCTTGTAGCCCGACTACAAGCACCTTGTAGCAGGAGTACAAGATGCTTGTACGAGATTAATTGCGAAAACTTAGTTGCTGAACCCGAACCCGGGGGGCATGGAAAGGACAGTCGGCGGCAGTTCATCACCTTACATCACCATTGTATACTTCGGGGAATATATCATGAGGCAGCTAATCACTTTTTTTAATTCAAAACGCTTGAATCTCGGAAAATATTCGTAAATTTGCACCTCAAAAGAAGGATTCAATTATTCATTTAATATAGATTCAATAATGGAAAAAAGTGCTTTTCAAATTGAAAGAGCTGCTTACCAGCCTAAACTTCCAAAGGCTCTTCAGGGTGCAGTTAAGGTAAAAGAAGGTGAGCCTACACAAAGTGTAGACAACAGGGATGAAATCAAGGAGTTGTTCCCAAACACGTACGGGATGCCCATCGTGGAATTTGAACCCAGCGATGTTGCTAACAACAAAAAGATGAACGTCGGTGTTATCCTCAGTGGCGGGCAGGCACCTGGCGGGCACAATGTGATAACAGGACTGTTCGACCAAATCAAAAAGCTGAACCCGGAAAACCGCCTCTTCGGTTTTATACTCGGGCCAAGCGGGCTTGTAAACCATCAGTATATCGAACTGACAGCAGAAGTCATCGACAACTACCGCAATACAGGCGGTTTTGACATGATAGGGTCCGGACGTACAAAGCTGGAGGAAACAGAGCAGTTTGAAAAAGGACTGGAGATTATCCGCGAGCTTGATATCAAGGCCATCGTAATCATCGGCGGTGACGACTCGAACACCAACGCCTGCGTCTTGGCAGAATATTATGCAGCCAAGAACTACGGCGTGCAGGTAATAGGATGCCCGAAAACCATCGACGGCGACTTGAAAAACGAACAGATTGAAACGTCGTTCGGGTTCGATACCGCATGCAAGACATACGCCGAACTGATTGGGAACATTGAGCGCGACTGCAATTCTGCCCGTAAATATTGGCATTTTATCAAGGTGATGGGCCGCTCAGCCAGTCACATCGCCTTGGAGTGTGCCCTGCAGGTACAGCCGAACGTTTGCCTCATCAGCGAAGAGGTGGAAGCCAAGGATATGACGCTGAATCAAATCGTAGACCAGCTCTGCGAGGCGATTGCCTACCGTGCCGCACAAGGCAAGAACTTTGGTACTGTCATCGTACCAGAGGGGCTTATCGAGTTTATCCCCGCCATCGGACGCCTGATTCAGGAACTCAACGACCTGCTTGCTGCCCATGGTGCTGACTATAAGGACTTGGACAAGGAAGAGCAGCGTACATACATCTTGACACATTTGTCGAAAGAAAACGCAGCGACCTTCGAAACCCTGCCCGACGGCGTTGCCCGCCAGCTCTCGCTCGACCGCGACCCGCATGGAAATGTTCAGGTATCGCTTATCGAGACGGAAAAATTGCTCTCGGATATGTGCGACTCCCGCCTCGGCGAATGGAAAAGGCAGGGGAAATATTCTGGTAGTTTTGCAGCCCAGCACCATTTCTTCGGTTACGAAGGCCGTTGCGCAGCTCCGTCGAACTTCGACGCCGACTACTGCTATGCCCTCGGTACCAGCGCAGCACAGCTCATTGCTAACGGGAAAACCGGATACATGGCTATCGTGAAGAATACGACAGCCCCGGCAGAGGAATGGATTGCCGGCGGTGTGCCCATTACGATGATGATGAACATGGAACGGCGCAACGGCGTGATGAAGCCCGTCATCCGCAAGGCTTTGGTTGAGCTCGACGGAAAACCGTTCAAGGCTTTTGCGGCAGTCCGCGACCAGTGGGCGAAGGATACATGCTACATATATCCGGGCCCAATTCAATACTGGGGGCCGACCACCGTATGCGACCAGCCCACTAAAACACTTGCCTTAGAACAGGGCAAGTAAGAAAAGCTATCCCATACCACGGATTCCAAAGAGGTACATATATTATCGTGGCCTCGGAATCCGTGGTTTTCCCCAAACTGCATAGATGGTACGAACAAATCAACAGAGAAGGCCGCCTAAACGCCGCATAACATCCCCCGTACGCCGTAAACGGCCGGGATTTTTTATGCGCTTGCTGCAGAAAATGCCAAGTTGGGCATGGTGGATAGGCGGGTTGATGGTCGTATTGGGGTATATTTGGCTCTTCTATTATTTTTTTGTAAGCCCGTTCGGATTTCGCTGGCGTGCCATGTACGGGGATGTTTCGTATCCGGAGGGGTATGAAATACATGGTATAGACATCAGCCACCATCAAGGCACTATCGACTGGGAAATGCTTCGCAACAATGGCATGATAGAAAAATGCCCTGTGCGCTTTGTCATGATTAAGGCGACCGAGGGTGCCAGCAGGATGGACGAAAACTTCAATGATAATTTTTACCAGGCGCGTGAATGGGGATTCATCCGCGGGGCTTACCATTTCTGGAGCATCTACTCCAGCGGGCGTGCGCAGGCCGAATATTTCCTGAAACAAGTGAAACTGGAAAAAGGCGACCTGCCGCCGGTGCTTGATGTGGAGCATAAGGCAAAAAACCAGACTCCCGAGGAATTCAAGGAAAGCGTGCTGACCTGGTTGCGCATTGTCGAAGACCATTATAAGGTAAAACCTATTATATATACCTATTATAAGTTTAAGCTAAAGTATCTTGACGACCCCGTGTTTGAACCGTATCCCTATTGGATAGCACATTACTATGTAGACAAGGTGGAATACAAGGGCAAATGGAAGTTCTGGCAGCATACGGACTGTGGACGTTTGCCTGGTATAAAGGGGTATGTGGATTTCAACATCTATAACGGCAGCTATTATGACCTGCGCAAACTTACAATCGGCAACCAAGAGCAGATAGGGGAGGATGCTTATACCGACTGATGCCGGCGCCCATGCTGGGCGCACAGCAGGCCTATGCCGTGAATATGAGGCAACACCAGCCGGAGTCGTTCGTCGTACTCTCTAATGTCAATCCCAAGTCGTTGGCTTTATTGCATAGTAATTCGGCATCACTCCGGTAAAAACCGCTTAAAATAAGTTTCGCCTTTGCCGACATCTTACTGCATATCCGGGGCATATCCGCCAGAAGGATATTACGGTTGATATTGGCTGCCACTACATCGAACGTCTTGTGGAGGCCGCCAAGCACGGACACGTCGCCCAGCAGGGAAGTGAAGCGGTCGGCCACGCTGTTGATTACAGCATTGTGGCGTGCGTTGTCCGTACTCCATTCGTCAATGTCGTAGCCGGTAGCCGATGCAGCCCCGCATTTCAGGGCGGCAATGCTCAGAATGCCGGTGCCGCAACCGCAATCCAGAAAACTTTTCCCTTCCATATCCATGTCAAGCAAGGCTGTTATAATCATGCGGGTGGTTTCGTGTGTCCCGGTGCCGAATGCCTGGTGGGAGTCGATTTCGATTACAATCTCCGCAGGCGCCGTTCCGTCTGGCCGGGGCGGCGGAAGATGCCGGCCGTCGTGAATGACGCAGCGTGTACCTATGGAGATTGGGGCAAAGCCTTCCTTTTCCCATTGCTCGTTCCAGTTGCGGTATTCGGCTTCCCGTACATCATATTCTATCGTGACGGCTGCAATCGGGAACATGCTGATGAACATTTTCAGTGCTTCCTCATCAAAGAGCGGCTGTTGTACATATCCTTTCATGCCGTTTTCTGTTTCTTCGAATGATTCGAAACCGGCATCGGCCGCACCTGATGCCATTAAGTCGCGCGCGTCTTGCAGAAGCCCGGCCGGGGCATGGAAAAGGAATTCCACTTCGTAGTATTTCATGTGATGTTAAATTTTACCGCAAAATTACAAAAAATAGGGAAAAACCTACTACGGTTTAGGGTTTTTCCTTAATTTTGCAATCAAATAATCCATATATTTGCAAGTAGAAACAATAAAAACGAAGCATTATGAAAAAGTTAATCCTTCTATCCGTTATAGCCGGCGTTATGCCTTTAGCGTCTTTGGCACAAGATGACGACATGTACTTTGTTCCCACGAAGGCCAATGTCGCCAAGAGTGCGGCAGAATACGGTATTCCGCAGAATACCTACTATTCGGGCAGCCAGCGGTCCGTCGACGACTATAATCGTCGGGGAAGCCAGTTTACGCCCATTGATTCTGCTGGGAATGACATTATCAATTTCAGTGCAGAGCAGGGGGTATATCCTGATTCTGCTTACGATGAATCAGCTGATTTCCAATATACGCGCCGCATGAGCCGCTTCGATGACTATAATTGGAGCACCCCTTATTGGGCAGGATATTATGCCGGCCGTTCGTCGCGTTGGTATAGCCCGTGGTGGTACTACGACCCATGGTACGACCCATGGTATTACGGGTATGGCCATTACGGCTACGGCTATTATGGATGGTACTCGCCGTGGTATTATAGTAATTGGTATTCTCCGTATTATTACGGCTACTATTATGGCGGCTGGCCGTATTACGCCACCCGCCCCGTCTACCGCAGGGGCAATGGTACGCTCAACCATATCCGCCCCAGCAGCAGTGGCAACAGTTATCGGGGCGGGCTCCGGACAGGCTCGTTTGGCGGGACGCGCATGCAGACGGGCACGTTCGGTACGGTAAGGCGCAGCTCTACGCAGGGATTCGGCGGTTCGCGCAGCAACTTTGACAATAGTTCGTCTACACGCAGTTATAGCACCCCCAGCCGCAGTACAGGCAGCTTCAATAACAATAGCAATACGGGTAGCAGCAATAGCTTCGGCGGTTCGCGTTCAAGCGGTAGCTTCAGTGGGGGCGGCAGCAGCGGCGGCGGCTTTGGCGGTTCACGCTCTGCAGGCGGCTTTGGCGGCAGGCGATAAACAAATAATAATATTTTAACATAGTTGCATCATGAATACAAAGTTATCAATAATAGCTGCAATGGCACTGGTTACTGTGCCAATGGCAGCACAGGACACCTATGAGAATGCAAACATCGCGACAGAAGACTTGAACGGTACGGCTCGCTATGTAGGCATGGGCGGAGCGTTGGAAGCGTTAGGGGCTGATATATCTACTATCTCTACTAACCCGGCAGGTATCGGACTTTTCCGCCGTTCTGTAGCCAGTGTTTCGTTCGGGCTTGTATCACAGGAGGGAGGCAAAAACTTTGCCAACGGGGATAAGACCAATGCCAGTTTCGACCAAGCCGGTTTTGTTTATTCTACCCGTACAGGCATTAACTCGTTTGTAAACTTCGGGTTCAATTACCACAAGAGCCGCAATTTCGATTATATATTGAATGCTACGGGAGGTATGGGAGCCGATGCTTCACAGAATAAGGTATCATATAATAAAGGTGCCGCCGAAAACGGATTCGTGGGGGTGAATAGCAGCGGCGAGGTGCTGTCGGACTATTATCAGTTCAGCCAGCTCGACTACCTTTATTACAATACGATTATATACAATCCGCTTGAAACGAATCCTTACGGGTATTATGGAGCTGACCGCTACCAGTTGAACCGTGCCCACACGGGATATATCGGCGAATACGATTTTAACCTGAGCGGGAATATCAAGGACCGGGTGTACCTCGGATTGACCATCGGGATACATGATGTGCATTACAAGGGGTTCTCGGCTTATGACGAAGTGATGGCTGCCAACGGGACGGGCATCCGGCAGGTAAAAGTGGAAGACAACCGCGAAATTACCGGTACGGGGTTCGACGTTAAAGTGGGAGCGATATTCCGTCCTGTGGAAGAATCGCCTTTCCGCATCGGCTTGTCGGTGGCTACACCCACGTGGTACGATCTCCAAACAAGCAATTATACTGCTGTGTATGTAGACGTACAAGACCCGGGCATGCTTTATAAGGGGAGGAACAGCTTGGGAATGGGCAATACATACGAATATAAGTTTTATACGCCTTGGAAGTTCGGATTAAGTGCAGGGCATACCATCGGCAGCTCGGTGGCATTCGGGGCATCGTATGAGTATGCTGACTACAGCAGCATCAATAACCGCGTGAAAGACGGATACGATGCTTATGGCAATTCAACCACTGCCGCCGATGTCGAGATGAACGACCATACACAGCGTACGTTGAAAGGTGTTTCCACATTCAAGGTGGGGGGGGAGCTCAGGCCTGACGGAAACATGTCGATAAGGCTCGGTTATAATTATGTCTCGCCGGCATACAAATCCGAAGGCTACAAAGACGGATTGCTCGGCTCGTACGGCGTTACATATCAGTCGGCTTCCGATTATGTCAATTGGAAGTGCACAAACCGTATAACGGCTGGCTTCGGCTACCGTTTGGATAAAATGAACATCGATTTGGCTTACCAGTATAGCCAGACAGACGGGACATTCTATCCCTATAAGGATGTCATCGACCCGTCCAACGTGGCCGAAAGCTGTTCTGTAAGCAACAAACGGCATCAGTTGTTGCTCACATTGGGCTATACTTTCTGATGCTGAATGATTTCAGTATAAAAATCCGGCTTTGCAAATTAAAGTCGGATTTTTTTGTTTAATTGAAGTATTTAGTGTACCTTTGCCTGACAATAAAAACCGTTAAATTGAGAATGAAAAAATTATTATTAGGTGACGAGGCAATAGCCCAGGGAGCTATTGATGCCGGATTAAGCGGTGTATATGCTTATCCCGGTACACCCTCAACAGAAATCACTGAATACATTCAGAATTCACCCATAGCAAAGGAAAGAAATATCCACCGGCAGTGGTCGACCAACGAAAAGACCGCAATGGAGGCAGCGTTAGGCATGTCTTACATGGGAAAACGTGCACTTGTATGCATGAAGCATGTGGGCTTGAATGTATGTGCCGATCCTTTTGTCAATTCGGCTATGACGGGTACCAATGGCGGTATTATCGTCCTTGTTGCAGACGACCCCTCCATGCACTCTTCCCAAGACGAACAGGATTCGCGTTTTTATGGGAAATTTGCCATGATTCCCACTTTCGAACCCAGCAATCAGCAAGAGGCATACGATATGATGGCTGAAGCTTATGAATTCTCCGAACAGGTGCAACTGCCGGTATTGGTGCGCGTTACTACGCGTATGGCCCATTCGCGTGCAGTTGTTGAGTTGAAAGATGAACCGCGTAAAGAGAACGCACTCAATTATAATGCCCAAGCCAGCAACTGGGTGTTGCTCCCGGCTTTTGCCCGCAAGCGGAATGATATCGTAACAAGCCAGCAGCCTATGCTCGAACAGTGTGCAGTGGAAAGTAAATACAATCAGTATGTTGATGCTGCCGACCATTCATTAGGTATTATTGCCAGTGGCATCGCATGGAATTACCTGATGGAATGCTTCCCCAGCGGATGCCCTTATCCAGCGTTGAAAATCAGTCAATACCCTTTACCCAAGCAGTTAGTCCGCAGAATGACGGAAGACTGCGACCGTGTGCTCATCGCCGAAGAAGGGCAGCCTTTTATTGAAGACATTGTACGGGGCGTTATGCCGGGCAATGCAGAGATTCTCGGCCGCCTCACGGGGGAGTTGCCGCGTACGGGCGAATTGAACCCGGACATAGTAAAGAAAGCGTTGGGACTGCCGGTCGAAGAAAACTTTGTACCCTGTGAAGATGTTACTCCCCGTCCTCCTGCACTTTGCCAGGGATGCGGGCACCGCGACGTCTATACAGCTCTCAACGAGGTGTTATTGGAATATCCTAATGCCCGTGTATTCGGCGATATAGGCTGCTACACATTGGGATTCTTGCCGCCTTATAAGGCGATACATTCGTGTGTAGATATGGGGGCAAGCATTACAATGGCCAAGGGAGCATCGGACGCAGGCCAGTGGCCGGCTATAGCAATCATCGGCGACTCCACGTTCACTCATTCGGGTATGACAGGCTTGCTGGATGCAATCAATGAGAATTCGGATATTACGGTGATTATCAGTGATAACCTGACGACGGCAATGACTGGCGGACAGGACAGTGCCGGAACGAATAAGTTTGAGGCTATCTGCAGAGGCCTCGGGGTTAGCGAAGAACACTTAAGGGTGGTTGTCCCGATGCCCAAAAACATGCCGGAAATCGTTCAAATCATCCGCGATGAAATCAACTACCATGGTGTGAGCGTCATCATTCCGCGCCGGGAGTGCATACAGACATTCCAAAGACACTTGAAACAAAAGAAAGCAAAGGAGGCACAGAAATAAATGAAAACAGATATTATCTTATGTGGAGTAGGAGGGCAGGGTATCCTTTCTATAGCTACTATTATCGGTGAGGCCGCATTGAAGGAAGACCTTTACATCAAGCAATCAGAGGTGCACGGCATGTCGCAACGGGGAGGGGATGTACAAAGTAATCTGCGTATATCATCCGAACCGATCAGGAGCGATTTGATTTCCTTAGGAAGTGCGGATGTTATTATTTCCATGGAACCTATGGAAGCGTTGAGGTATCTTCCGTTTTTAAAGAAGGACGGATGGATTATTACTTCCAGTGTCCCTTTCGTTAATATTACAAACTATCCTGATATCGAGAAGATTAGGGAGAAATTGGGAAATATGGACAATGTAATCATGCTCGACATAGAACAGGCTGCAAAAGACAATGGGATACCACGCAGTGCCAATGTCATTCTCTTGGGGGCTGCGCAGAAGGCACTCGGCATAGAATACGGTAAATTAGAGGATGCTATCCGCCGCGTATTCGGACGCAAAGGCGAATCCGTTGTGGAGGCTAACATAAAGGCATTGGCTTTAGGCAAGGAGGCTCAGCGATGATACAGACCCCTATCAGGAAGGAGCTTATTGACGGTGCTATCAGTGATTTCGGAATACAAGATTTTTCGAAAGCTACTATCCGTGAAGTAAAATCCATCGCAGCATACGCCGAAAAAGAATCGGGCGTTGAGTTTATCAAGATGGAAATGGGAATCCCCGGGCTCCCTGCGGCTCAAGCCGGCGTTGATGCCCAAATAAAGGCTTTGCAGGACGGAATTGCTCATAGCTATCCTGATATACAGGGATTTCCGGAATTGAAACAAGAAGCTTCGCGCTTTGTCAAGGCTTTCATGGACATAGATGTTGCTCCGGAAGGATGTATCCCTGTATGCGGTTCGATGCAAGGCACCTATGCTTCATTTCTAACTTGTGCTCAGTGTGACCCCCGAAAAGATACCGTTCTTTTCATCGACCCCGGTTTTCCCGTTCAAAAGATGCAGTTACAGGTGCAGGGAGTAAAATATGAAACTTTTGATGTCTACGATTTCCGTGGGGAAAAATTAGGACCAAAGTTGGAAAGCTACTTGTCCAAAGGCAATATCTGTGCCATTATATACAGTAATCCCAACAATCCTGCGTGGATATGTCTTAATGAAGAGGAACTGAAAACCATTGGTGCGCTGTCTATGAAATACGACACCATCATCATGGAAGATTTGGCATATTTCGCTATGGATTTCCGCAAAAATCTCAGTGTGCCTTTCCAATCCCCATATCAAGCAACAGTGGCCCGCTATACAGATTTGTACATCCTGCTGATTAGCGGTTCGAAAGCTTTCAGTTATGCCGGTGAGCGCATTGGTGTAACCTGCATCGGCAACCGGTTGTTCCACCGCCATTATGACGCATTGGCCTGCCGGTACGAAGGCTTGCCTTTCGGCCTTGTTTTTTCTACGCGTATGCTCTATGCTTTGTCGTCGGGCACCAGTCATAGTGCCCAGTATGCAATGGCAGCCATGCTGAAAGCAGCGTCCGACGGACGGTTTGATTTCCGGAAAGAGGTCAGTGTATACGGAGAACGTGCACGGCGGTTGAAAGATATATTCTGCCGCCATGGTTTCTATCTCGTTTACGATAAAGACTTAGACGAACCAATTGCTGACGGCTTTTATTTTACTATCGGTTATCCCGGCATGAACAGCGGCCAGTTGGCACACGAACTGATGTATTACGGTGTAAGTGCTATATGTTTGGTGACAACCGGCTCTCACCAAGAAGGCTTGCGTGTTTGTACATCATTCATCCGGGACAACCAATATGATTTATTGGAAACCCGGATGAGAATATTCGAAGAGAACCACCGTTAAGCAGTTGCCCATTATAAGCATGGGGATTTTATGCGGCCAAATTCTGTATGGATAGGCGGAGGCTACATTGCGAATGCATTGAAACCTCCGTCTACTACAGCTACAGTTCCGGTTACGAACAGTGCCGCATCAGACATCAGATAATGGATAGTGCCGCATAGTTCTTCTGGGTTTCCCATCCGCCCGAAAGGTGTTTGCCGTATGACGTCCTGTCCACGTTGTGTAAAGCTGCCGTCCGGATTTGTCAGCAGTGCGCGGTTCTGCTCCGTGATGAAGAACCCCGGTGCGATGGCATTGACACGGATGCCCTCGCCGAATTTCTTGGCACACTCCGTTGCCATGTACGCCGTGAAGTTAGAGATACCCGCCTTAGCGGCAGCATAACCGCAGACGCGTGTCATCGGGCGGAAGGCCGCCATTGATGAAAAATTAATGATGGCCCCTTTTCCTTGCTTTACCATCGGGTGCAAGAAAATCTGCGTAGGAATTACTGTTCCCGTCAGGTTCAAGTTTAGTACATTTCCAAACTGTTCTGCATCCAAATCAAAGAAGTTCTGTTCCGGAGCGATGGTTGCCCCTTTCATATTTCCTCCGGCAGCATTAAGAAGTGTGTCGATACGCCCGTATTCTGCCAGTATGTCATCGCAGTTTTTCTGGACGGTAGCTTGATTCATCACGTCTGTCTTCATGAATGTGATAGAGCCGCCGGAATTTTGTCCGGCTCTATCAAGCTCCAGTCCCACTTCTGTGACAATTTGGTTTCCTACGTCCTCTTTTCGCCCAAGAATAATGACTTTCGCTCCATTCATTGCCAAATATTCGGCAATTGTCCGTCCTAATACGCCTGTACCTCCTGTAATGACAGTAACGTTACCTTTGATATTAAATAAATCTTTCATTATAATTATTATGTTATTCAAAAAATCCCGGTTGTTTGTATTCAATCCCCAGTTCTCTGTCGACTGTGGCAAGTATGCCCTGGACCTGTCCCATGGCAAACATACGTCCGAGAAAAGAGTAGCCCGCATTGTATCCTCTTTCGCTGTCGCCCAGCATAGTCATACCATGATCTACGCGCATTGGTAACTGCGGGTTCCGGCGTTCAAAAATACGGACCAGTTCGACAATGTCGGCACGGCCGCCTAAATGGCTGGCTTCAGTAAAGTCGCCATTGGGGAATATATGGCATGAGCGCAAGTGTACGAACCATGTACGGTGGGAAAATTCGCGGGCCATGGCCACCACGTCATTGTGAGCTCCGGCCGATAAGGAGCCGGCACAGAATGTTAATCCGTTGTGTGGGTTATCCACGGCATTGAGGAACCATTTGATATCTTCCCCGCAAGTAACAACACGCGGTAATCCAAGAATGGGGAAGGGGGGATCGTCGGGATGCACGCACATGAACATGCCATATTCTTCACAGGTAGGCATGATTGCCGAAAGGAAATAACGCATATTCTCTCTCAGCTGGCCCTTGGTAATCCCTTTATATAAATCAAGCAATTGGCGGAAAAGCTCCAACGGGTGCTCGTCGTCCTCCTTTATGTTCCCGCTGACGAATCCCTGGGTTTTCACGATGATGTTGTCCACCAGTTTATGTTCCTTTTCCGGTGTCATCGTCTTCTTCAGTTCTTCCACCTCTGCAAGAATGTCCCGGCCGGGGAGCAACTTGAAATCAGCCCAGTCTTCACTGGCACCTTCACGTTTTAAGATACATATATCAAAATAAGCGAATTCTGCATACGAGAAATACAGGTTTGTCGTACCATTGGGATTGGGATGGTCGAGATCCGTGCGTGCCCAGTCGAGCACGGGCATGAAGTTATAACATACCGTGTGGATACCTTCGAGCGAGAGATTGCGCAAGCTCTCCTTGTAATTCTCTATCAGTTGGTCACGGTCCCTCCCGCCGTATTTAATGCTTTCGCATACAGGCAGGCTCTCCACTACCGACCACCTCATGCCATAGCTTTCTATGTATTCACGCAAATCGCGAATCTGTTCGCGTGTCCACACTTCGCCGTTAGGTACGCCGTGCAAGGCTGTCACAATGCCTTCGACACCAATTTCCCTCAACATGGCAAGTGTTATCTTATCGTTCTTGCCGAACCATCTCCATGTTCTTTCCATATATTTCTTGGTATTTATAGTTTGCTTTGCAAAAATAGCAAAAAAGGTTGTGGCTTCAATGGGTTAGAGGGAGGTTTTTCATGCAAAGGTTTGCAAAAAAAAGCATGGGCGCAGCGGTATGTGCCCATGCTTATATCCGAATCCGGTTTTGCTGTAAGCAATATCATCAATAGCTGCGGGCAATGACGACGCGGCATTTAGACGGTTTCCCGCTCACCATGTCAATACCCGGTGCCTGCTCATAACCGAACGGTACGCAGCGGATTGTGGCCTGGGTTTCTTCTTTAATTTTCGCCTCTGTTTCAGCCGTCCCGTCCCAGTGGCAGAGAAAGAAGCCGCCTTCTTTGATGCGCTCCTTGAACTCATCGTAGTTGTCACATTCATAGATGCGGTCATCACGGTACTTGCGGGCTTTTTCGAAGATGTTCTGCTGGATGTCCTCAAGCAGTTGTGCTACGTATTCTGCTATACCGTCTAAGCTTACGGTCTCCTTTTCCAGTGTGTCACGGCGCATCACTTCCACCGTATTATTCTCCAAATCGCGGCCGCCCATGACAAGACGCACGGGAACGCCTTTCAGTTCATAATCGGCAAATTTGAAACCGGGACGTTTATTGTCGCTGCCGTCAAACTTGACACTGATGCCCATAGCACGCAGACTGTCCATTATTGGTTCGAATTTCCTTGTGATGGCCTGTAACTGCTCATCGCCTTTATTAATGGGGATGATAACTACTTGGACTGGGGCCAGGCGCGGTGGCAGCACCAAGCCGTTGTCGTCCGAATGGGTCATAATAAGTGCGCCTATCAGCCGGGTGCTTACGCCCCACGAAGTGGCCCATACATATTCCGGCTTATTCTCCTTATTGAGATAAGTTACGTCGAAAGCTTTCGCGAAGTTCTGCCCGAGGAAGTGGCTTGTACCGCTTTGCAGCGCCTTGCCGTCCTGCATCATTGCCTCAATGGTGTAAGTATCTAATGCGCCGGCAAATCTTTCCGTTTCGCTTTTTACTCCTTGCACCACGGGGACTGCCATCCATTTTTCTGCGAAGTCGGCATATACCTTCAGCATTTTCCGTGCTTCCTCCTCAGCCTCTTCACGCGTAGCATGTGCAGTATGCCCTTCTTGCCACAGGAATTCAGATGTGCGGAGGAACGGGCGTGTGCGCATTTCCCAGCGCATGACATTGCACCACTGGTTGCACAGCAATGGCAGGTCGCGCCATGAATGGATCCAATTCTTATATGTATTCCAAATAATCGTTTCGGATGTCGGGCGTATTATCAATTCTTCCTCCAGTTTGGCTGCCGGGTCGACTTCAACGCCGCTCTTGTCTTCTTTTGCCCGTAAGCGGTAGTGTGTAACAACGGCGCACTCTTTAGCAAAACCTTCCACATGTTCTGCCTCTTTAGAAAGGAACGACTTGGGAATCAGGAGCGGGAAGTAAGCATTCTGAACCCCTGTCTGCTTGAACATTTCATCCAGCTGGCGTTGCATCTTTTCCCAGATAGCATAGCCGTAGGGCTTTATAACCATGCAACCGCGAACGGCTGATTGCTCGGCCAGTTCGGCCTTCACTACCAAATCATTATACCACTGACTGTAATTGTCAGCTCTTTTTGTTAGATCCTTTAATTCTTTAGCCATTTTATTTTATCAATAAAAATATTTCCGGATGCAAAATTACATAAAAAAAATTGTAAAACAGATACAAATAGAAATAAAAGAATTATCTTTGTACCCAATTTCGTCGTTTAACATTTAAAAGTATAAAGAAATGAAGAATTTTAAAGTATTTACATTGGTTCTTTGCTTTGGTATTATCATTGCAGGATGTAACAACACACAGAAAGGCACTGCCATTGGGGCTGGCGGAGGCGCTTTGTTAGGCGCCATTGTCGGTAAGCTGGCAGGCAATACAGCCATTGGCGCTGCAGTGGGCGGTGCGGTAGGTGCCGGTGCCGGTGCACTCATCGGCAAGCGTATGGACAAAGTGAAGGCCGAAGCTGCAAAAGTGCAGAATGCACAGGTGCAGGAAGTGACCGACAACAATGGCCTGCAGGCTGTAAAAGTGACGTTCGATTCAGGAATCCTCTTTGCTACTAACAAGGCAGAACTGAGCACTGCAGCGAAAAACTCGCTTGTAAACTTTGCCAAGGTATTGAACAACAATAAGGATTGTGACATCGCTATTTATGGCCATACTGACAATACCGGTACAGACGCCATCAATCAACCGCTGTCTGTAAAGCGTGCTGAAAGCGTAAGCAGTTACTTGAAGAGCTGCGGTGTTTCTTCTACGCAGATTAAAACGGTAGAGGGGCAGGGCTCTTCTAATCCTGTAGCAGACAATGCTACTGCCGAGGGCAAGAAGCAGAACCGCCGTGTGGAAGTCTACATGTATGCCAGCGAGAGCATGATTCAGGCAGCAGAAAATGGTTCGCTCAAATAATATCCTGAATATTATACGCAGAACTATACGATGGATGGTGGTAACCTTTTTGGGTTCCACCATCCTTGCCGTTGTTGCCCTCCGCTTCCTCCCAGTTTATTTTACCCCATTGATGTTTATCCGCGTCGGACAGCAGGTTAGCGAAGGTAAGGACATCAAGCTGCGCCACAGATGGGTTCCTATGGATGAAATATCCCCGTCGCTACCGGTAGCGGTTATGGCCAGCGAAGACCAGCGTTTCCTTACACACCATGGCTTTGATTTCAAAGCGATAGAAAATGCAGCGGTGCGCAATATGAAACACAAGAACAAGCGCAAGCTGGGCGCCAGCACAATCTCCCAGCAAACGGCCAAGAACGTTTTTCTCTGGCCGGGGCGTTCATGGTTGCGCAAGGGGTTCGAAGTTTACTTTACTACGTTAATCGAATTGTTATGGAGTAAGCAACGCATTATGGAGGTATATCTTAATTCCATCGAGATGGGCGACGGAATCTATGGTGCTGATGCCGTGGCCGAGTGGCACTTCGGGTGCCGCGCAAAGGACTTGAGCAGAGCCCAGTGTGCCTTGATTGCGGCAACGCTCCCCAACCCGCGCAAGTACAGCTCCCTCCGCCCCAGTGCTTACATGCTCAAGCGCCAGAAAAAGATTCTGCACGAAATGAAGTACGTCCCCGGGTTTCCGAGGAAAGGCGAGGACGTTGTGAAGCAGAAGAAGGAATAAAAGTCGTTTTCACTCTGTATAGAATTTAATCAGTTTGCTCAGTGCCTGTTGGCATACGGCGCAAAAATCTGGCACTTGGTTGGTCCGCATCCGGCAGTCTGCCACGCCGCGGTATACTCCCTGTTTTTGATAACCGCCTCCTTCTATCAAGCCGGCTTTCCCTTCTTTAATCAGGTTTCCCCATTTTCCGCTGAAATCGTGTTTTGTTGTTATGTTCGGCTCCCACGGTTCGGTATCGGCGAAATATATCGGGTCGCTTTCCCCGTATTCATATTCGTCTGCCAAGCCGCCGAATCCGTGCCCGAATTCGTGTACCACTACCGGCAGGAAAGCCTTTCCCTTGGTATAGCTCAGGTTGTACGAATTATATATCCCACCCCCGCCATAAGTCGGGGTATTCACCAGGATTATGATATGTTCGTATGGGGTTCCGGCCAAAACGTCGTGCAGTTTCTTCAGGTGAGGCGTTGTCAGATACCGGTCGGAATAGAACGTGTCGAAATGCGATCCGATGGCCGTGTTCTTCCATTCCCCTTTTTTCGGTTCGCTTGTCCCCTCGTCGGCCGAACAAGACTTCAATGCAATGATATTGAAGCGGTCGCGGTACTGCCGGAATGGCTCATGAGCGAACAATGCCTCCGTCGCTTCCTTGCAATCGTTTATGTAATCTTCCATTTGCGCATCCGTATATCCCTCGGCTACGAAGGCTATGTGTATGCATTTCGTTGAATCTCGTGCTGCCTGGATGGTCTGATATGGTGTAACATATTTCTCCCCGGTGTGGCGTATCAGTATGTCATGTGGGTCAACAGCATGGCGTATAGATGCAACTATGTCGCTATGATTGTCCCGCAGTTCCACTATTACCTCAACCGCCTGTTTGGGGAAGGGCACAAGGAACACGTTTTCAAACGACCTGCCGGTATGCTTGGCTTCGTCCGTGGCTAACCATTCCTGAAACAAGGTGGAGAACGAGTTGCGGTAAATCACCGTTCCCGTCTGGCGGTCCTTCACGGTGATTTGCCCGTTGCCCGCCAGCGGCAATTCTGCTAATCGTTCCCGTCTCCCGTACCATCCGGGCATCATGTTCAGTTCGTCTACAAAGATGCGTTGCTGTTGGGCATCGCCGGCAAAAATATAGTCGATCCGTAATGTCTTGTCCATGAAATACGTATCGAAAGACTGCCCGAATGCCGACAACGGTAAAAGAAGTAATGACAATAAAAAGTTACGTTTCATAATGATGGAGATATATTTAAGGCCAAAGATATAAAATATTTTTAATACGACAGGCAGAAACCGGGAAAAAATGGCGACAGTATTCCATTTACCGGTTAAAAACGGTAGTTTTCACATCGTTCATGCATGATTTCCGATTATATTGATTAATTTTGCGGTTGTGTTTTTTAGGAATGCAAAAAATGAGAATTAGTAAAAACAGGTATCTTCAAGGGTTTGGTATTGCCGTTTGCCTGCTGGCATTGGTAAGGTGTGTGTTTCCTCAAGTAGCTGAATCGCGGCAGGGCACAGAAAAGATGGCAGGGAAAACAGCAGGGGGAAGGCCTGACGCCGCGGGGGAGAATCCGGGTGCAACAGCAGATACCGTGGCCGTTGGCTCAAGATTCGTCCGCCCCGACGGAACGCTGGTGAAGAACCGTATTTATAGCGTGCCATCGTTCCGTGACGCTTTCCCGGACAATAACGACGTGCAACTTGCAGCTGCCCAGAGGTGGGGTGTTACTCCCGTAAGGAACAGGGAAGATGCGGAAAGTCGCAAAAAAGAACTGGTTTACATGGCGAGCAACCCTTATTACCATGTAGACAAACTGAACAACAGCATACCTTACCTTGTTCCTCGTGCAGCCGTTTTGTTGCAGGCTATCGGGCGAAACTTTTTCGATAGTCTGCAAATCAAAGGTATACCGCTCCATAAAATCATCGTTACCAGCGTGCTCCGCACACAGGACGACGTGGTAAGCCTGCGTTCGCGCAACGGCAATGCCACGGAAAACTCTTGTCATCTCTACGGTACGACGTTCGACATCTGCTATAACCGGTATAAGACGGTGGAAGAGCCCGATGGGCCGGCCCGCCGCAGCGTGCGTAATGACACATTGAAGTGGGTATTGAGCGAGGTATTGCGCGACATGCGCCGCAATGGGCACTGTTATATTAAATATGAGGTGAAGCAAGGGTGTTTCCACATGACTGTAAACTGACGGGTTGTACCCTTACCCGGGTTCGGGACCATCAATTAAGTTTTGCGGGAAAGACGGAAGGGATTGCTGCCCTAAAGGCAAGCCGTGGGCAGCAGGCGGATAAGGGGGCAAAAAGATTTATAGCTATAAATCCGNNGATTTATTGCAATATTTGTTTCCACCGCGGCGGTGATCATCTACCATTAACGCAACCGATGGCGGACAACGTGTATCCTTAGCCCTGCGCAGGGCAGGGCTGTTGCAGCGCAAAAAAGCGTGTTGCGCAAGCCTGCTTAGCGGGATATCTATCAGCCACTTGTTTTATCAGTTGCACGCTTTAGTATGGCGTAGCAATCACAGGAAAACAGGCGAAAAACGCTCGTCCGCACAAAAAAGTATGCAAACATGGGGATTAAACATGATATTTTTTGTAATTTTGCATATTAATTTGTCTATCACAGTTTTATGGAAATAAAAAACGCAGAGTTTACAATCAGTGCACCGATGGTTTCGATGTGCCCTAAAGACACCAAACCGGAGTATGCATTTATCGGACGTTCGAATGTGGGTAAGTCGAGTTTGATAAACATGCTTACCAACAACAAGCGGCTGGCGAAAACCAGTGCCACGCCCGGAAAAACATTACTCATCAACCACTTCATCATCAACCGTGAATGGTATCTGGTAGACCTGCCTGGCTATGGATACGCAAAACGCTCGAAAAAGGAAATCTGCCGCTTGGAGCAGATGATACACGGGTATATCCTACAGCGCGAACAGCTGGTGAACGTATTTGTGCTGATAGACATAAGGCTCGAACCGCAGCGCATCGACCTCGAGTTTATCCAGTGGCTGGGCGAGAGCAGCATCCCGTTCTCCCTCGTGTTCACCAAGGCAGACAAGCTTACGTCGGCAAAGGTGCAGGCGAATGTGGATGCCTACACGCGTAAGCTGCAGGAGACATGGGAGGAGATGCCGCCGGTTTTCGTGACGTCAAGCGAGAAACGCACCGGGCGTGACGAACTGCTCGGTTACATTGAGCAGATTAACCGCGAACTGGGGAAATGATGCGGGCGGTAAACATACGATATTGATGATGGCTAAAGAAATACCTTATTTAGATGTCCAGGGCCTGACGAAATCATTCGGGGCACTGGTGCTGTTCGAAAACCTGAACTTCTCGATAGCCGAGGGGCAGCGCGTAGGGCTGATTGCCAAAAACGGTATCGGCAAGTCGACCTTGCTTTCCATCATCATGGGGAAGGAAGGGAAGGACGCCGGCGAGGTAATCTTCAAGAAAGACCTGAAGGTGGATATGCTCGAACAGTCGCCCCGCTTCGACCCGGAGGAGCCGGTGCTCGATGCCTGTTTCAACCACCGGGGGGAGGCTGATAAGGTACTGAGGGCAAAGCAGATACTTACACAGCTCAAAATAAAAGATTTAGAGCAGCCGATGGGGCAGTTGAGCGGCGGGCAGCAAAAGCGCGTGGCTTTGGCCAATGTGCTGATAACCGAACCCGACCTGCTGATACTCGACGAGCCGACCAACCATCTCGACCTTGAAATGATAGAATGGCTGGAGGGCTATCTGCAGCGTGGCAACAAGACGCTGCTCATGGTTACCCACGACCGTTTCTTCCTCGACCGCGTCTGCTCGGTTATCATTGAGCTCGACGACCGCCAGATGTATACCTACCGTGGCAACTACAGCTATTATCTGGAGAAACGGCAGGAGCGCATCGATGCCCGGCGCGCCGAAATAGCACGGGCCAACAACCTGTACCGCACGGAGCTGGAGTGGATGCGCCGGCAGCCGCAGGCCCGCGGGCACAAGGCCCGCTACCGCGAGGAGTCGTTCTACGAACTGGAGAAGACGGCCCGCCAGCGCATCGAAGAGCGGCAGATGAGGCTGAAAGCCAGCAACGTGTACATAGGTTCGAAGATATTCGAATGCCAGTATATCTCGAAGGCATGGAGCCCGGAGGCTGTAGTGATGAAAGACTTCTATTACAATTTCTCGCGTTTCGAGAAGATGGGCATCGTGGGCAACAACGGTACGGGCAAGTCGACGTTCATCAAGATGCTGCTGGGCGAGGTGCAGCCCGACGGGGGGCGTATCGTGGTGGGCGAAACGGTGCGTTTCGGCTATTTCTCGCAGGAGGGGCTGAAGTTCGACGAGCAGCAGAAAGTGATAGACGTGATAACGGCCATCGCCGACTATATCGACCTTGGCGGCGGCCGCCACATGACGGCATCGCAGTTTCTGCAGCATTTCCTTTTTACGCCCGAACAGCAGCACAACTACGTGTATAAGCTCAGCGGCGGCGAGCGGCGCAAGCTCTACCTGTGCACCGTGCTGATGAAAAACCCCAACTTCCTTGTGCTCGACGAGCCAACCAACGACCTCGACATCGTGACGTTGCAGATTCTGGAGGAGTATCTGCAGGATTTCCCGGGATGTGTCATCGTTGTGAGCCACGACCGCTATTTCATGGACAAGGTGGTAGACCATCTGCTCGTGTTTAAAGGCAACGGCGAAATAAAAGACTTCCCCGGAAACTATACGCAATACCGCGACTGGGCGTCGCTGCAGGAGCAGGATGCCGCCGGGGCAAAGGTGAAGGAGGCCGCACCGAAAGCCAGTTACCGGAACCCAGCGCGCCGGAAGATGAGCTATAAGGAGAAAACGGAGTTTGCCCAGCTCGAACACGATATCGCCCGCCTCGAAGACGAGCAGGCTAAGATTGAAGAGGCACTTTGCAGCGGTGGGCTGAGCATAGACGAGCTGACCGAGAAAAGCAAGCGGCTGCCGCTGTTGAAAGACGAACTCGACGAAAAGTCGATGCGGTGGCTGGAGCTTTCGGAAATAGAAAACTGACTATCGGCTTATGGTACAACAACAATATCCGTCCCACTTGCTGGAGCAGGCTGTGGGCGAATTTGCTAAGCTGCCGGGCATCGGGCGCAAGACGGCACTCAGGCTGGTGCTCCATTTGCTCCGGCAGGGAACAGAGGACGTAGACCGCTTTGCCGCGGCGGTGAGCCGTGTGAAGCACGAGGTGAAATACTGCCGCGTGTGCCACAACATCAGCGACGAAGATGTCTGCCCGATATGCTCCGACAGGCGCCGGGATACTTCCGTCATCTGTGTCGTCGAGAACATACAAGACGTGATGGCGGTAGAAAACACCCAGCAGTTCCGTGGGCTTTACCATGTATTGGGGGGCATTATATCGCCGATGGACGGAGTCGGTCCCAGTGATATAGAGATAGACTCGCTCGTGAAGCGGGTGGAGGCGGGAGGCGTGAAGGAAGTGATACTCGCCCTGAGTTCGACGATGGAGGGCGACACCACCAACTTCTACATCCACCGCAAGCTGGCAGCCTGCGGCGTGCAGCTGAGCGTGATAGCCCGCGGTATCAGCGTGGGCGACGAGCTTGAGTATACCGACGAGGTGACGTTGGGGCGGTCGATCCTGAACCGGACGCCGTTCGACGGAAAGTGACAATCCCGCTGCAGCCCGCCAACGGATTTTTTTAATCGTAATATATAAAGGTATGAAAGAGGTAAGAAAAGCACTCCTCATCGCTTTGCTGGCACCCGTCATCGGCGTGTCCGTGCTGGCGGCATTTTTTGAAACCGGTATTTTGGAGGCCGGTGTCTTTACAGGCCGCCATACGGCGGAGTTCGGTATACTCTCGGTGATGGAACTCCTTACGCTGGGCGGCTTGTTCCTGGCCCTCAGGCTGTTTAAGCTCGGCAAGGTGCGCCGTGCGCTGAGGGAGCATAAGGCGGCGGCCCTGCTGAAATGGGGGCTTGTGCGCATCGCCTTGCTCGACCTGCTGCTCGTGGGCAATACCCTGTTCTACTATCTGTTCATGGCAACGCCGTTTGGCTACATGGCCATCATCACGCTTATCTGCACGGCCTTCGTTTACCCCACACCCGACCGGTGCTATTATGATATTTCCGAGGCCGAAGAGAAATGAAACTGACGGTTGTCATCGTAAACTACAATGTGAAGTACTTTGTTGAGCAATGCCTCAACAGTCTTGAAAAGGCACTCGCAGGTATCGAGAGCCGGATAGTCGTGGTGGATAATCATTCGACGGACGGTTCGGGTGATTACCTCCGCAGCCGTTTCCCAGGCATCCACCTTATCGAGAGTAACCGCAACCTCGGCTTCTCCCGGGCCAATAATCTCGCCATCCGCCAAACAGAGAGCGAATACGTGCTGCTGCTCAATCCCGACACGTTCGTGGGCGAAGATACGGTAAGCCATGCCCTCCGCTTCATGGACGGGCATCCGCATGCAGGCGGAGTGGGGGTGAAGATGCACAATGCCGACGGAAGCGTGGCCATGGAGTCGAGACGGGGGCTGCCTACGCCGCTCACGTCGTTTCTCAAGATGTGCGGTAGGACGGCCCGCTACTACATGAGTAATCTGCCGTGGGACGAGCCCGTGCGCATCGAGGTGATCAGCGGTGCCTTCTGCCTGCTCCGCCGCGAGGCACTCGGGAAAATCGGGCTGCTCGACGAAGATTTCTTCATGTACGGCGAAGACATCGACCTCTCCTACCGGTTGCTGAAGGGAGGCTACGAGAATTGGTACCTGCCTTTATCCATCGTGCACTATAAGGGGGAGAGCACACAGAAGTCGTCTTTCCGGTATGTCCATGTGTTTTATCAGGCCATGCTCATCTTCTTCCGCAAGCATTACAGCCACATGGGCCTATGCATCGCGTTGCCCATCAAGCTGGCTATCTACAGCCGTGCTGCCATAGCGCTGGTGGAGATGCAATGGTACAAGGTGCGGTCGTCGCTCGGCTTTACTGACAACCGCAGGGCCGAACCGCTCTACATCTTCGTCGGTACGCAGGGGATGCTCGATGCGTGCAGGGAGATAGCCCGCCGGAAAGGGCTTGCGGCCGAGTATATCGAGGGCGGAACCGGCGGGGGCTGCCGCCGGGCAGTGGCTCAGACGTCAGGTAACCGCACGACTTATGTGGTATACGATACCGATGCCTTGGGGTACCGGTCGGTTATCAGCATGATATCCGCCAGTCCGCAGCCGCATGTTAAGCTGGGCACTTTCAGCAGTCGGACGGGTATTATCATTACCCCCGGCGAAATCATTACATGACGGCATGCGTCCGTTCCGGCGCGAAACAGCAATAATAAAGGATAAAAGGAAAGCAAATGACAGAACAGGGCAAACTTGTAAAACTGAGAGCCATCGAACCCGAAGACCTCGACTTGCTCTATAGAATCGAGAACGATGTGCGGCTGTGGAATGTGGGCACGACCAACGTGCCGTATTCGCGGTATACGCTGCACGACTATGTTGCCAATTCCTCCGGTGATATCTATACCGACCGCCAAGTGCGCTTGATGATAGAAAATATGGAAGGGAAGGTAGTGGGGATTGCGGATATCGTGAACTTCGACCCCCGCCATCTCCGGGCCGAAGTGAGCATCGTCATTGAGGAACGGTACAGGCGTAAAGGATATGCGGCCTGTGCATTGGGGCAAATAGCCGATTACGGGCTCGCCGTGTTGCACCTGCATCAGCTCTATGCCATCGTCGATGTGGCCAATCAGGCGTCGGTAGAACTGTTTGCAAAGATGGGGTATCTGGCAACGGAGCGGTTAAAAGACTGGCTCTTTGATGGGAAAAGATATCATGATGCCTTGTTGATGCATTTTTTTTTATAACTTTTCATTAAAATGTTTTGGTAATTCGGAAAAAATATCTACCTTTGCACCCGCAATCGAAAAGCAAGATTGGTGCGTTAGTTCAGTAGGTTAGAATGCCTGCCTGTCACGCAGGAGGTCACGAGTTCGAGTCTCGTACGCACCGCCACTTGCAATCGGCCGCCAACAGGTGCGTTAGTTCAGTAGGTTAGAATGCCTGCCTGTCACGCAGGAGGTCACGAGTTCGAGTCTCGTACGCACCGCCAAGCTCATTGATATAGGTTCAATGGGCTTTTTTATTAACTATATTAAATGATTATGGCATGAAAAAGCTTTTGGCATTTGCGTCCCTGTTCCTTACCTGCCTGTCATTGCAGGCTCAGGTGAAAAAGTCTGTTTCAATTCTCGGTGATTCTTACAGTACCTTCATTGGGTATCTCGTGCCCGATACCAACTACGTGTGGTATCCTGCGGAAAAGCGGTCTACCAACGACGTCACCGATGTGCGGCAGACGTGGTGGCACCGGTTTATCCGGGAGAATGGTTTCCGTTTATGTATCAATAACTCGTTTTCGGGGGCAACCATCTGTTATACTGGTTATAACAAAGAGGATTATAGCGACCGCTCGTTTTGCACGCGCCTGAAGTATTTAGGCAATCCGGATATTATCTTGGTGTTCGGGGCAACCAACGACAGCTGGGCAAAATCGCCCATAGGAGAGTTTAAGTATGCTGGCTGGACACACGGCGACCTGTATAAGTTCAGGCCGGCAATGGCGTATATGCTCTCGCAGCTCATCGACCGGTATCCGGGGGTAGACCTCTATTTCATCATCAACGATATACTTTCTTCCGAAGTCACCGAATCAGCGAAGGCCATCTGCGACCACTACGGTGTAAAGTACATCATGCTGCACGATATAGACAAGCAGAGCGGTCATCCGTCGGTGAAGGGGATGGAACAGATTGCCGACCAGCTGCGGGACGTGGTGAAATAAGGGCGATGCCCTTGAGGGATATTCCGGGAAACGCTGCTTTCTTGGTGAAAAAGTATGAATTTGATATTTTTTCAGCTAAAATAGTTACGGATAATTTGTTTATTACACAATTAATCATTAACTTTGCAGCCGAATTAAAGAATAAGCAAGAAATGATGAACTGTTCGAACCTGCTACACATTATTATTATCCGACTGCAACGAGTGGGCGGAAGTGATAAGGTGTGTATGTAGCTGTGTGCAGTGATAGATATTGAACCTTTCCCACTTCCGTAGTGAGAAAGGTTCTTTTTTTAATGATAATTTTAATAGTAATGATATGAGTGATAGATTATTTATTTTTGATACGACCCTCCGGGATGGCGAACAGGTTCCCGGGTGTCAGTTGAACACAGTGGAAAAGATACAAGTGGCCAAAGCGCTCGAACAGCTCGGGGTAGATGTTATTGAGGCCGGCTTCCCCGTGTCAAGCCCCGGCGATTTCAATTCAGTGATTGAAATAAGCAAGGCCGTTACATGGCCTGTGATTTGTGCCCTGACGCGTGCGGTAGAGAAAGATATTGACGTCGCTGCAGATTCATTGAAGTACGCTAAGCGTAAGCGTATCCATACAGGAATCGGTACGAGCGATTCGCACATCAAATATAAATTCAATTCAAACCGCGGTGAAATCATTGAGCGTGCAGTTGCTGCCGTAAAGTATGCAAAGAAGTATGTCGAGGACGTGGAGTTTTATGCAGAGGATGCAGGGCGTACGGACAATGAGTACCTGGCCCGTGTAATCGAGGCCGTGATAAAGGCGGGAGCTACCGTGGTGAACATCCCGGACACCACAGGATACTGCCTGCCGGCGGAATACGGCGCAAAGATAAAATACCTAAAGGAGCATGTCGACGGTATTGATAAAGCGGTTATTTCCACCCATTGTCACAATGATTTGGGCATGGCTACGGCAAATACCTTAAGCGGCGTGCTGAATGGCGCCCGGCAGGTGGAGGTGACCATCAACGGAATAGGGGAGCGCGCTGGCAACACATCCCTCGAAGAGATAGCGATGATACTCCGATGCCATAAGCACATTGATATTGACACGAATATCAATACGGCGAAAATTTATCCCACATCCCGTATGGTGTCCAGTTTGATGAACATGCCCGTACAGCCTAACAAGGCCGTCGTGGGCCGCAATGCCTTTGCACATTCCAGCGGAATCCATCAAGATGGCGTGCTGAAGAATGTACAGACTTACGAGATTATGAACCCGAAGGATGTGGGAATCGATGACAACTCGATCGTGCTGACTGCCCGTTCGGGCCGTGCAGCCCTTAAATACCGTTTGAGCGTGAACGGCGTTGATGTAGACGACGAAGAGAAATTGGACAAAATATACCAGAAGTTCTTGAAGTTGGCTGATCAGAAAAAGGAAATCAACGACGCAGACGTGTTGATGCTTGCAGGCGCCGACATTGCTGAGACACGCGCTGTCAAGCTCGATTTCTTACAGGTAACGACCGGTATGGGCGTGAAAAGCGTTGCTTCCATCGGCCTCGATATTTCCGGGCAGAAGTTTGAGGCGGCTTCAACGGGAAACGGCCCGGTCGACGCGGCAATCAAAGCGCTGAAGAAAATAATCATGAAGCAGATGACGCTGAAGGAATTTACCATTCAGGCCATCTCAAAAGGGTCGGACGATGTGGGCAAGGTGCACATGCAGGTGGAATACGACGGACAGGTGTACTATGGCTTCGGTGCCAATACCGATATCGTTACAGCTTCTGTCGAAGCATACATTGACTGTATAAATAAATTCAAGAAATAAAATAGGTATTATGAATACATTGTTTGATAAGATTTGGGATAAACACGTTGTACAGGTGGTTGACGACGGCCCCACGCAGTTGTATATCGACCGTTTGTATTGTCATGAGGTTACCTCGCCCCAGGCGTTTGACGGGATGAAGAAGCGCGGGCTGAAATGTTTTCGCCCCGACCAGATTTTTTGCATGCCCGACCACAATACGCCGACACACGATCAGGATAAACCCATTGAAGACCCCGTATCGAAGAAACAGGTTGATACATTGTCGAAGAATGCAGCGGATTTCGGGTTAACCCATTACGGCATGATGTCGGTAGACAATGGCATCATCCATGTGGTAGGCCCGGAGAAAGGCTTGTCGCTGCCCGGTATGACAATCGTTTGCGGCGATTCGCACACTTCTACCCACGGAGCGGTGGGGGCGGTTGCCTTCGGCATCGGAACAAGCGAGGTGGAGATGGTGATGGCTTCGCAGTGTATCCTGCAGTCGAAACCGAAATCAATGCGTATCACGATTAATGGCGAACTCGGAAAAGGTGTTACAGCGAAGGACGTGGCACTGTACCTGATGAGCCAGCTGACAACATCGGGAGCTACGGGATATTTCGTGGAGTATGCGGGAGACGTGGTGAAAAAGATGTCGATGGAGGGGCGTTTGACGCTTTGCAACCTCTCAATCGAGATGGGGGCACGCGGAGGCTTCGTGGCACCCGACGAAACAACTTTTGAATACATCAAGGGCCGTGAGTTCGCCCCGCAGGGCGAAGAATGGGAAAAAGCGCTTGCTTATTGGAAAACGTTGAAGAGCGGGGAGGATGCCGTTTTCGATAAAGAGATTGTTTATGAGGCGAAGGATATCGAACCGCGTATTACCTACGGTACCAATCCCGGTATGGGTATAGGCATCTCCGAGGCTGTTCCTGCATTGGAGACCATTGATGAGGCCGGCAAGGCATCGTATCTGAAATCGCTTGATTACATGGGGTTCCAGCCCGGGGAGCGGTTGTTGGGGCATAAGGTAGATTATGTGTTCCTCGGCGCTTGTACCAATGGGCGCATTGAGGACTTCCGTGCTTTTGCATCGGTTGTAAAAGGCCGTAAGAAGGCCGGCAATGTCATTGCATGGCTTGTACCGGGGTCGTGGGCTGTCGACCGCCAGATTCGCGAAGAGGGTCTCGACAAAGTGCTCGAAGCAGCGGGTTTCGCTATCCGCCAGCCGGGGTGTTCGGCTTGCCTTGCCATGAATGATGATAAGATTCCTGCCGGGAAGTACAGCATTTCAACGAGCAACCGTAACTTCGAGGGGCGGCAGGGCCCCGGTGCGCGTACCATCCTTGCATCGCCGCTGGTTGCCGCCGCCGCCGCTGTTACAGGGGAAATCACAGACCCGCGCACATTAATGTAACCCATTGTAAAAACGAAAGAAATGAAACAGAAATTCAATATTATAACATCAACGTGTGTCCCTCTTCCGCTGGAGAACGTGGATACCGACCAGATTATACCTGCCCGTTTCCTTAAAGCTACCGATAAGGAAGGGTTCGGAGACAACCTTTTCAGGGATTGGCGTTACGATAAAGAAGGGAATCCGGTGAAAGACTTTGTGCTGAACGACCCTACTTATGGCGGATGTATTCTTGTCGCAGGAAAGAATTTTGGCAGCGGATCCTCGCGCGAACATGCAGCGTGGGCCATTGCCGGTTACGGCTTCAGGGTTGTCATCAGTTCTTTCTTTGCCGATATACACAAGAACAATGAACTGAATAATTTTGTGCTCCCCGTCGTTGTGAGCGAGCAGTTCCTCGCTGAACTTTTTGATAGTATCAAAGCAGACCCCAAAATGGAGGTGGAAGTGGATTTGCCTAACCAGACTGTAACAAACAAAGCGACCGGGGCAAGTGAGAAATTTGAAATCAACGGTTATAAGAAACATTGTCTGATGAATGGTCTCGATGATATCGACTATCTGCTGCAGAATAAAGATAAAATCGAAGAATGGGAACAACGGAACAAGTGAGTAAATATAAGCGCATCCAACCGTTCATCGAAATAATGGACAGCACCTTGCGTGACGGTGAACAGACAAGCGGCGTATCTTTTCTTCCACACGAAAAGCTGATGATTGCCCGCATGCTGTTGCGCGACTTGAATGTCGACCGTATCGAAGTGGCATCGGCCCGCGTGTCGGAAGGTGAAAAGGAAGCGGTGAAAATGATTTGCCGCTATGCTAGTCAGGCAGGTATGCTCGAACGAGTGGAGGTACTTGGGTTTGTAGACGGACGGTTGTCGATCGACTGGATTGCAGAGTGCGGATGTAAAACGGTTAATCTGCTGGCAAAAGGCAGTTATAAGCATTGTACCCAACAGCTGCATAAATCGCCGGAGGAACATATCGACGATATCCGCCACTCGCTGGCTTACGCCAAGGAGAAAGGCATACAGGTGAATCTCTATCTGGAGGATTGGTCGAGCGGTATGAAAGATTCACCAGAATATGTCTATCAGATGATGGATGCCCTTTGCCGTTCCGGAATAAAACGTTTCTTGCTACCTGACACACTGGGGATAATGAACCCGCTGCAATGTGTGGAGTATTTTAGGAAAATGATTAAGCGTTATCCGGATTGCCATTTCGACTTTCATGGCCATAACGATTACGACCTTGCTGTTTCCAACTCGCTTGCTGCCGTATTGAGCGGAGCCAAAGGGTTGCATGTTACGGTGAACGGACTGGGGGAGCGCTGCGGTAATGCGCCGCTGTCGAGTGTACAGGTGATTCTCAAGGACCACTTCCACGCCAAGACGAATATCCGTGAAGATAAACTGAACGATATCAGCAGGGCGGTGGAAGGGTATAGCGGCATCGCTATCGCATCCAATCAGCCGATTATCGGCGAGAATGTGTTTACGCAGGTGGCAGGAGTTCATGCCGACGGCGACAAAAAAGATAACCTCTACTATAACGACTTGGTACCCGAGCGTTTCGGGCGCAAACGTGAATATGCCCTTGGGAAGAACAGTGGGCGTGCAAATATTGCGAAGAACCTGGAAGAGCTGGGCTTGGAGCTTACGCCCGAACAAACCAGAAAGGTTACGCAGCGTATTACAGAATTGGGCGACCGGAAGGAAATCGTTACACAGGACGATCTGCCTTTCATCGTCAGCGATGTGCTGAAACACGATGCTCCGGAGGACAAGGTTAAACTGCTTAGCTATATGGTGTCATTGGCCTACGGTTTGAAACCGATAGCCAGTGTCAAGGTGGAAATCAATGGGAAACAGTATGCGGCAGACAGTACCGGAGACGGTCAGTACGATGCTTTCGTGAAAGCGCTTCGCATTATCTATAAGGAATACCTCGACCGTACGTTCCCCATACTCGAAAACTATGCCGTGTCTATCCCTCCCGGCGGGCGCACCGATGCACTCGTACAAACCGTCATCACATGGCGTAACGGCGATAAGCTGTTACGTACACGGGCGCTTGATGCCGACCAGACGGAAGCCGCTATTAAGGCAACGTTTAAAATGTTGAACATGATAGAAGAATAAAGAAACAGTATAAATGGAATTACCTATGAATTTGAAAATTGCAGTTTTGCCGGGCGACGGCATCGGTCCCGAAATCATGACACAGGGCGTGGCTGTTATGGAAGCCATTGCTGGTAAGTTCGGCCATCAGTTTATTTACGAAGAAGCCATTTGTGGTGCTCATGCCATTGATGTATGCGGCGATCCGTTCCCCGAAGCCACTTTCCAAACATGTATGGATGCTGATGCGGTGCTGTTTGCAGCCGTCGGCGACCTGCGCTTTGATAATGACCCTACAGCTAAGGTGCGTCCGGAACAAGGATTGCTGGCCATGCGCAAGAAGCTTGGCCTGTTTGCCAATGTCCGCCCGGTAGCTACTTTCGAATGCTTGCTCCATAAGAGTCCTCTGAAAGACGGGTTGCTGCGCGGTGCCGATTTCGTTGTTATCCGCGAGCTCACTGGAGGCATGTATTTCGGCGAGAAGTATCAAGACAATGACAAGGCATACGATACAAATATCTATACCCGTCCAGAGGTTGAACGCATATTGAAGGTGGCCTTTGAGTTTGCCTTGACGCGCCGCCGCCATCTTACCGTTGTCGATAAGGCCAATGTCCTGGCCTCCAGCCGCCTTTGGCGCCAGATTGCCAAAGAGATGGAGCCGCAGTACCCTGATGTTGCCGTCGATTATATGTTTATCGATAACGCTTCCATGCGTGTGCTCACCGAGCCCCGTTTCTTCGATGTTATAGTTACGGAAAATACTTTCGGCGATATTCTTACCGATGAGACCAGTTGTATTACGGGCAGTATGGGGCTTCAGCCGTCGTCTTCGCTCGGTTTGCATACACCGTTGTTCGAACCGGTTCATGGCTCATGGCCTCAGGCTGCCGGTCAGAACCTGGCCAACCCATTGGCGCAAATACTTTCTGCTGCCATGTTGCTCGAGCATTTCGGGATGAAAGAAGAGGGTGCACTCGTCCGCCGTGCCGTCGATGCCAGTCTTGATGCCAATGTCCGTACGCCCGAGATTCAGGTGGAAGGTGGAGCTCATTATGGAACAAAAGAAGTAGGCGAGTGGATTGTGAAATACATCCAAAACGCATGATGGATTTGCCAAGCAGGTTGCTTCCCGTTGCCTTATCCATGCTCTTGGCCGGCGTCCGTGCTCATGCACAGGCACCGGCCCCGCAGCAATGGCGCGACTCTCTTTCCGTGCTGAATGGGCAGATCGCCCGGGAAACAGTTTTTTCCACCGATTTGCATTTAAAGAAAGGAGCTGTTAATCTGCAGTTATCCCAATGGGATTATGCTGCCGATGAGTATACGCTTGTCCTTGAGAAGGAGCCCCATAACCCCGCCGCATTGTTTTACAGGGCCTATGCCTATATGAACCAGCGGAAATACGACATGGCGCGCCGGGATTACGAGTATCTGCTGTTACAACATCCGTTTCATTTGTCGGGCCGTATCGGTTTGTCTTATGCCTTTCAGCAACAAGGGAAACTGACTGAGGCTCTCGATCAACTTAATAGAGCCGTCGAATTTTCCCCTGACAGTGCAGTAGCCTATGCGGCCCGTGCCAGTTTAGAGACCGCAATGGGGCTTCATGATGCCTCGCTTCTTGATTGGGATGAGGCGCTGCGTCTTCATCCCGGCCATATAGAGTACGCCCTTTCCCGTGTGCAGGTGTTGTTGCAGTTGGGAAAGAAACAAGAAGCCCGCCAGTCGCTTGATGCGATGACGGGCAAAGGCATATCCCAAGGGGAGTTGCGTGGGTGGTATGAGCGTTGTAAGCGTTGTAAGTAGCTGTCCACCTGTATTATTGGTGCTGTTCGCGCAACAAGTCGTTGACGGTCTTTACCGGATTAAATGTGCTGAGCGGTACTTCCACGAATATCGTGTTCCAATCGCTCATGGCACCGTTCCATAGTCCCGGCAGCTCCAGCGCCAGCAGCTCTTTCCCGTTCTTGCTTTTCGATGAGATGAATCCGGTGGTTTTATCTACATAATCCGGCAGGTTGAACGGCCTGCCCTTATAGTCCTTCACGGCGCAAACGATGTCTACCGGATTGAAATGTGTACCGTTAGCGAACATCTTCATGTAGGTTTCGTTGCTTTTGTCTATCTGTGAGCTTTCCAGAATCTGAAGGCTTACTGTGCCGTCTTGATTGTATGTGAGGAACGGGCCGCCTCCCGGTTCCCCAACATTTTTCACTACGCCGCATACCCGCATGGGGCGGTTCAGCTTGTTTTTCAGATAAATCACGAGGTCAGCATCTTCGAGTTCCTTAATGTCATATTTCCTGCAGCAAAGCTCTTGTTGTACGAACCGGATGATTTCCTCCAGCTTTTCGTGATTGTAGTTGCCGCTTTCAAGGGTTTCCAAATAATTGAACGCCTGTTCTTGGAGCTCCACCAGCATGCCGGCAATAACCTGTTTCCATTCCGTGGTTTCCGGTTTCAGCCGGTCGGGCACCACGTTGTCAATATTCTTCACGAAGATGATGTCGGCATCAATTTCGTTCAGGTTCTCTATCAGCGCTCCATGGCCACCCGGGCGGAAAAGCAGCGAGCCGTCGTCGTTCCTGAATGGCGTACCGTCCGGATTGGCACCCACGGTATCGGTGCTTTGCTTCTGTTCGGAAAAACAGATGTCGTATTTTATTCCGTATTTCTTAACATATTCCTTTGCCTTTTTTTCCACTTTCAGCATAAACAAGTGCATGTGTTCAAGGCTTACCGTGAAGTGCACATGCGCTTCGTTGTTGCTTGCCGCATAGAGCGCGGCCTCCACCAAGTGTTCTTCCAATGGGGTGCGTGGCCCCCCCTCGTGTCTGTGGAAAAGCAGCAACCCTTTCGGCAACTGCCCGTAATTAAGACCCTCGGCTTCGAGCATTGTCTTCGCAATGGTTTTGTATTCGCCGTCCTTCTTCAGTTGCCGGATGCTCTTCCCTGTGTTTTTCTTGCATTTAGCATTCAGCGCGTTATAGAAAGCGAAGTGGCTGATATTATCGAAGTAATACTTTTCAAAGTCGGTCGTCGGTATTTGATACGGTGCAGCGATGAAGGCGAATATGTCCTTGAACATGCGGCTGGCTGCCCCCGAAGCCGGAACAAACTTTACCACGCGGTGTCCTTTGGCTTTGTAGGCGTTCCATGTATCGATGTACTTGCTGCGCTGTGCAGCGTCGGGGGCAGATATGCCATTCCCGATGGCGGCTGCAGCTTCTAACTTCAAGAAAGGGAAGCCTTTTTTGAATTGTTCCAGCTGCATGTTCAGTTTCTCTTCGGAGATGCCTTTAGTGGCTAACTGCTTAAGGTCATTTTGTGATAACATATATTGGGTATTTAAAGTTTATTTATGTGCAAATATACTAACTTTTTCCTAATCAGTCGCATAATTTCTCAGAAAATTGTATCTTTGCAGGAGTAAAAAGATTAATAAGATACAGACATGGGCGAAAGATTCGAATTTACAAATCAGGAAAAAAAGGAAACATGGATGCTATACACCAGATTGAAAGAACAAATCGGTACTTCTTTGTTGGAGGACGACGAGCGGAAAATGCGCGCCCATCTGGTAAAATCTATCAGTAGCAACCAAATAAGCCGTGATGCTTTTGGGCTGAACCCCATCCTTTTCGGATTCCAGACTGCCCAGATCGTCGTAGAGGAAATCGGCTTGCGCCGCGATGCTGTATTGGCTGTATTGCTCCATCCGGGCATTGCCGGCGGTTTTTCGGCCATTGACGACGTGAAGGCTGATTTTGGTGATTCGGTTGCCCGTATTCTCCACGGGCTGGAACGTATAGCCGAGCTTTATTCGAAGAATCCGGTTGTGGAGAGTGAAAACTTCCGTAATTTACTGCTCTCTTTTGCCGAAGATATGCGCGTGATATTGATAATGATAGCCGACCGTGTCAACCTGATGAGGCAGATACGCGATACTGCCAATGCGGCAGCCCAGCGGCAGGTAAGCGAAGAGGCTGCCTATCTTTATGCACCGCTTGCCCATAAACTCGGCCTTTACAAGTTGAAGAGCGAGCTTGAAGACCTCTCATTGAAGTATCTTGAACACGATGCCTATTACATGATAAAGGAAAAACTGAATGCTACCAAGCAGGCACGTGATGCTTATATCGAGCGTTTCATCGCCCCGATTAACGAGAAGCTGGCTGCAGCCGGATTCCGTTTCCACATGAAGGGCCGGACCAAGTCGATTCATTCGATATGGCAGAAAATGAAGAAACAGAAATGCAGTTTCGAGGGTATCTACGATCTTTTTGCTATCCGTATTATTCTTGAAGGGCATGAGCAGGCATTCCCCGAAGTGTCGCTTTGCTGGCAGGCTTATTCGATTGTTACCGATATGTATCAACCCAATCCCAAGCGCCTGCGCGATTGGTTGAGCGTGCCGAAATCCAATGGCTATGAAAGTTTGCATATCACGGTGCTGGGCCCGGAGAAGAAGTGGGTCGAGGTGCAGATACGCACCGAGCGCATGGACGAGATTGCCGAGCGCGGGGTTGCTGCCCATTGGCGATATAAGGGCGTTAAGAGCGAATCGGGGCTCGACGACTGGCTCACGGGCATCCGCCTGTTGTTGGAAGACGGCAACTGTGCCCCCGACCGGCAGGGGGAGGGGATGCCCCCGTCGCTCAGTAATTTAGACCTGATGGACCAGTTCAAGCTCGACCTTTATGAAGACGAAGTATATGTCTTCACGCCCAAAGGCGATCTCTATAAGTTCCCTAAAGGCGCTACGGTGCTTGATTTTGCTTACCATATCCATTCCAAGATAGGCAATGCCTGTGTGGGGGCGCGTATCAATAACAAGGTGGTCAGTTTCCGCGAACTGTTGCATAGCGGCGACCAAGTGGAAGTTATGACGTCCGGCAACCAGAAACCCAAGCAAGACTGGCTGAACATCGTGAAGACATCGCGTGCCAAGTCGAAAATCCGCCTTGCCCTGAAAGAAACGCAAGTGAAAGACGGGCTTTTCGCTAAGGAGATGATTGAACGCAAGTTCAAGAACAAGAAGATAGAGTTCGAGGAGCCTGTCATGCAGCATTTGATAAAAAAGCTGGGATATAAGGAGGTAAGTGATTTCTATAAGCAGATAGCCGACGGTACGCTTGATATCAATACGGTCATCGAACGGTATGTCGAACTTCAGCAGGCAGAGCGTACCGTCACGGGCGATAACATGGCCCGTTCTGCCGGTGAGTTCACCCTTGAGCAGTCGGCATTCATCAATCATGCGAACCAGAATGACGATGTGCTTGTTATCGACCAAAACCTGAAAGGACTGGATTACCAGTTGGCCCGTTGCTGTCATCCCATTTACGGAGACCCCGTTTTTGGCTTCGTTACCGTTAGCGGTGGTATCAAGATTCACCGCGACGACTGCCCCAATGCCCCTGAATTGCGCAAGCGTTTCGGTTACCGTATCGTGAAAGCCAAATGGAGCGGCAAGGGTTCGTCACAGTATTCCATCACGCTCCGTGTGATAGGCAACGATGACATCGGCATTGTGAACAACATTACGAGCATTATTTCCAAGGAAGAACGTCTTGTCCTCCGCGGCATCAATATCGATAGCCACGACGGTTTGTTCAGCGGTAATGTCGAAGTGATGCTTGATGACACGTCGCGCCTCGAATCCTTGATGCGCAAACTGCGTATGGTGAGGGGGGTAAAGTCGATAGAGAGAATTTGAGCGTGAAATAATTGTAGAGTTTGAAAGAATTGTATACATTTGCAATCTAAAAGTTTTAAAAGAGTAGATGAATATGCTGAATATATGTATCGTAGCGGGTGCCCGTCCTAATTTCATTAAGATAGCCCCGTTGGTGAGGGCAATAGTAAACGGCCGTGCGTCGGGCCAGCCGATAGGTTATCAGTTGGTTTATACCGGTGCCGAGACCGACCCGACGCTTGAACCGGGCCTTTTCACCGACCTGCAGATGCCCCGTCCGGATACCTGTTTGGGGGCCGACTGCTCCAGCCTCAACGAATTGACCGGCCGTGTAATGGCAGCGTTCGAACAATATCTCGACGCGCATCCGGCAGATGTGGTCATCGTCGTAGACGATTTGGCCTCAACGATGGCTGCGGCCATCGTCGCCAAGAAGCGCGGTTTGCGCCTGGCCCATTTGGTGGCCGGTACCCGTTCGTTCGATATGAAGATGCCGAAAGAAATCAACCGGCTGGTTATCGACGGACTGAGCGATTACCTTTTCACTGCCGGAGTGGGCAGCAACAGCATTGCGACGCGCGAAGGGGCAGAGCTTTCGCAGATATATATGGTAGGCAACATCCTTATAGACAACCTGCGTTTTAACTACGGGCGCCTGCAGCGCCCTGGCGTTCTCGGCCGGTTGGGCATAGAAGACGGTGAGTACCTCGTGTTCACGCTTAACCGGAAAGCCTTGCTGGACGACGGGGAGAACCTGCGTAGCATGCTCCGCTCGATACTTGAGGCCGGCGGCGGCATTCCCGTCATAGCTCCCCTGCGCGACCAGCCCCGCGCAATAGTAGGGCGCCTGTTAGGCGACATAAAGTGTTCGTCTACCGTCTCTCCGCTTTCATCCTTCCACCTTCAGCCTTCCATGTCCTATTTGGAGTTCGGCTACCTCACGGCTCATGCCCGTGGCGTTATCACCGATTCGGGCAACGTTGCCGAAGAAGCCACCTTCAACAACGTGCCTTGCATTACGCTCAACAGCTATACCGAGCATATAGAGACCGTGAAACAAGGGTCGAATGTGCTGGTCGGTGAGGATGCGGGGCGCTTGCGCGCGGCCTTGCACGATTTGGTGCATGGGCAATGGAAGAAATGTACGTTGCCCGACCGCTGGGACGGGCGTACAGCCGAGCGTATCGTTCAGATTTTGCAGGAATATTAATCTTGGTATCCCTTGTTCTGCTCTAAGTTCTTGTTCAGCCCCAATACGTCTGCCGGAATGGGGAATACTGTCGTTTGCCTTGCCGTCTCGTTTATTTTCCCTTCGCCGTCATATAGGCTGTAAAACTTGTCGAACCTGATGAGGTCTTGCCTTCTCCATCCTTCCCACGACAGTTCCAACAGCCTTTCGTCCAGAATATTCTCCAGTGTAGCTGCCCTCTCTGCCATTCCGGCACGTGTCCTCACTTGGTTCATGTCGGCAGAACCGTCCTGCCCGTTGCGCACTTTGGCTTCCGCACGCATCAGCAGCACATCGGCAAAGCGGAAGAGCACGATGTCGTTATCCATCAGCTTCCCGTCTTTTGGCGCGTTCTTGTCCACCTCGTATTTCTTCATCCTGGCTCCGGCTGTTTCCACGTATTTGCTTCCGGTCAGGTCGATGGCCACTTCGGTGGGGTAGTAGGTCAGCGGTCGGCCGCTGCGGTCGAGCACCGTATCGCCGTTCAGGTCGGTCACAGTGCCCGCATAGTAGCTCTTCCCGAAGCGGCTGTCTTGTGTGTCTGTTTGGTAGCCGAACACTTCCAGTGCTTTCTTCGTCGCCGCCGACCCATTTTCTGCCGTGAATCCGTAAGCGGCCGCATGGCGGTAATGGTACGACCGGAACAGGTTTTGCATTTGGTTGGTGTACAGGTTTTTATCCATCGGTATAACGAAGATGTTCTCCGTGGAGAATTCGTTCTTTACTGCAAAATTGTTTTCGAATTTCTCTTCGAGCGCATATCCCATGTTTTCTATCGAGTCGCAGAAGGCAACCGTTGCCTGCCATGCGTTCACCGTCTGTCCGCCCACTGTAAGCAAGATGTTTTTCCCCTCGGGCCTGTTCCCGTCCGTCCATGTGTCGTCTGTATATATTTCAGCGTTCAGTGCCAATTTCGCCAAGATGAAAAATGCGGCCGGCCGTGTCATCCGCCCGTAGTAGTCGCCGTCTTTCGTGCTGTTGTCCGCCGCAAGCAGGGGAGCCGTTTCGGTCAGCTCGTCATAGACGAACTGGAATATCCTGCTTCGTTCTTCCTGGTATACCTCCGACATTTTCTGGCTGGTCGACGTAACCAGCGGCACTCTTCCGAAGAGATCCATCAAGTAAAAGTAGTACATGGCTCTCAAGGCTCTGATTTCAGCCTGGTACAGCGTGTATTCAGCAGCCGTTACCATGCTTTTGTTCTCAGTGAGTTTCTCAAGCGAGCGGTTACTCAGCACGATGACCTTATACAGATAGTTCCATGCGTTTTTGAAAAGTGCATGCCCCGCATCCCAGTCGTGTTTGTACAGCTGCTGCCACATGCCACCGTCGTACCAGTCGCCCCCTCGCGTGGGCAGCATGGCCTCGTCGCTTGCGAACGTGTTCATGTCATAGACGCCGCGGCACGTGCCCTGCAAGCCTTGTCCGTCCTCATATCCCCCGATGTAGTTGTACAGTATGGCCACCGTATTCTGGTATACGCCTTTACTGGTAAGGTAAGCCCCCTCCTCGGCTATTTGGTCCTTTGCGCTTTCGTTCAGGCTGCATGCGGTCAATGCCCACACCACTGCCGGTAAAAATATCTTATAATTCATAGTGTCTGGTTTTTATTTCCTTAAAATTGAATGCTTAGTCCGAACGTGAACGACCGGTACACGGGGAAGCTGCGCTTGTCGTCGATGCCCAGTGTGCCGTTCACTATCGACGAGTTTACCATCGGCGTCAGGCCGCTGTATCCCGTGATGGTTGCCAGATTGTTTACAGAACACGACAGGCGCAGCCTTTTGATGTATTTCGCCATACTTTTTACGGGTACCGTCCAGCCCGCCGTTATATAATCGATGTTCAGATAGTCGCCTTTCTCCAGCCAGTAGTCGCTGATGGCCTGGTCTTGTATGTTCTCGGCCGGTGCCTCTGCCAGTACATTGTAATTGGGCAGGCTCGACATGTTCATGTAGGCAAGCGATGTGCCGTTGTATATTTTATGCCCGAAAGCCCCGTTCATCTGCACCGTGATATCCCATTGTTTGTACCTGAACGAGACGTTCGAGCCCATCATCGCTTTCGGTGTAGCCTGTCCGCATACGTAGCGCTGTCCGCCATCGGCTATCTCGTACGTCTTGCTGCCGTCGGCCTCTGTCTTCAGGCCTGTGCAGTGGGGCAGGTAGAAGACGCCTAACGGCTCGCCCACGATTTGGTACACCACGTCGCTCGACCCGTGGAATCCCGCACCGGCCAGCTGTCCGATGGCCTTTATGTCGGGAGCCGTGAGATACTGCCCGTTGTAGTCGCCGTTCAGCGACACCAGCTTGTTCTTTTCAAAAGTCAGGTTCATGTTAATGTTCAGTTCCATGTCTTTCTGTCGCAGCGGTGTGATTCCGAACCCTATTTCAAGGCCGCTGTTCTCCATCTTGCCCATGTTCGCCAGCAGTTGGTCGTAGGCAAAGGGCGGCACGCTCACGTCGTAAGTATACAGCATGTCGCTTGTCCTCGAGCGGTAGTAGTCAATGGTCAGCGCGATGCGCCCGTTCCAGAAGCCCAGGTCGGCGCCGATGTTGAAGGTTTTCTTCACCTCCCATTTCAGGTCGGGGTTGGCGTTGCGTACGATACCCAGCGTTACGGCCTGCGTCCCGTTCACCGGTACCACCCCCGTAGGCTTTATCAGCTGCTGCGAGTTATAGGCGCTGATTCCGCCCAGGTTGCCGCTCACGCCGTATCCCATGCGCAGTTTGGCGTTCGTTACCCATCCTTGTTCCTTCATCCATTTCTCGTCGATGATGCGCCAGGCGCCTGCTATCGACGGGAAAAAACCCCATCGGTTGTTCTTGCCCACTTTCGACGAACCGTCGGCACGTGCGTTCATTGTCAGCGTATAACGGTCGTTGAAGGTATAGCTGGCATGTGCCAGGAACGATTCCATGTGCGCGTCTTCGTAGCTCGACCCCGTGCCTTCCCATAGCCTTACGCCACCGGCCGACAGATTGTCGTAACCGTATTCGTCGGTCGCCATGTTGGCCGCCGTAACATGGAAAGCCCTGTCTTTCTGGTGCTGTGTTTCTGTCAGTCCCAGCAATTCCAGGTGATGTTTGTCCCAGTCGCATTTCCAGTTCAGGGAGACGTTCCCCAGCAGTTCCTCGGTTTTGGCAGACGCACGGTATGCCTCGCCGTGCGACCAAACGATTGTGGGGTAATAATGCGAGTTTTCGATGGTATTATACGAGTACGACCCGAATGCCGCCAGCGTTAAGTTGTTCCCTAAATCCGCGGTCATTCTCAGGTGCGTATTGAAGTGCCCGTTGTCTTCGTCGTCTTTCATCTCCAGCAGCGAGTTCGGGTTGTTAATCCACAGTGCTTCCGTCACTTGGGCATATCCGCCCGTCAGGCTCCCGTCGTTTGTGAACGTGGGATTGAACGTAGCTGCCGAGTACATCAGTTTTTGCAAAAAGGGGATGTTGTTGTTTTTCTGCAGGCTCCCGAATACGCCTAAGTCGATGGTGAGCCGGTTGTCGAAGGCCAGTTGCGTCACGTCCAGTTTGGCAATATAGTTACGGTAGTTGTTGCCTTTTATTACGGTCTTATGGTTCATCAGGCCTAACGAGGCGCGGTAGTTGGCCGTCTGTGTCCCTCCGCCGAATGCCACGTGGTGGTTCTGTACCAGCCCGGTCCGCTCTACCGACTTCCTGAAGTTTGTATTGCCCCCATGGTCGATATACGGCATCCCCATCTGTTTTGCAGCCAGCCTGAAGCCTCCGGCATCCAGCATGTCAATGCGCTTATATACCGATTCCCACCCTATGTTGCCCTCGTAGCTGATGTGGAACTGCTCGCCCTTTCCTTTCTTCGTTGCCACCTCGATTACTCCGGCTGCACCCCGGCTGCCATACTGCGCCGTTTCCGACGCGTCTTTCAGAATCGTGAAGCTCTCGATGTCGGCAGGGTAGATGGTGCTGAGCGTAGCCAGGTCGCTCGAAACCCCGTCGATTATCACGAGCGGGTCGTTGCCTCCGGTCAGAGAGGTGGTGCCGCGCACCCGCACTGCGCTGATCATTGCCTCCTGGTTGCCTCCTGTAGATACGCTTACACCGGCGGCCTGGCCACTCAGGGCGTCGAGCGAATTGGTTACCAGTCCTTTGTTCATACGGTTTTCCGTCACCTTGCCTACTGCTCCCGCCATTGTCCTTTCGTTACCGTTCGTATAACCTACCTTTACGGTAGCTGTATCGCGCAGGGCCACGGTCTGTGCACTTGTGGCGATTGCCGCAAGCCAGAATATGATTCCTCCGTATCGTTTTTTCATAGGGCGTTATTGTTAAGTTAGTATGTCTTCGCAAATATAGGCAATTTTTCCGAAATGATAAGCCGTTTGTGGAAAAACTTTTTCAAACGGGATGTGTAATGTATGTTTTTTTGCGGACAGGCGATATAATTCAGCAGTTTTCGTTGCTCCTATCAAAAAAATGTGTACCTTTGTGGCATCAACGATTTACAATTTATGGAGATAAGATATGCTGACATACCCACGGGCTGGCCGCTCTGCTTCCTTGCGCAGTGCACGAGAAAGGATGCCTGCCTGCGCTATCAGGCCGGGCTCACCGTGCCTACGGACGTGGAGACTTGCGTAGCCGTCGCGCCGGCAGTACTGCGGAAGTCCGACTGTCCGCAGTACCGGAAGATAGAAACCATGCGCACGGCACGCGGATTCAGCAACATCTTCAGCGAGGTGAAGCAGCGGCACGCGCCCGAGATGCGCGCTCTGCTCACTGCCTACCTTGGCGGCAACGGCACCTATTACCGCTACCTGCACGGCGAGCGTGCCCTCACGCCGGAGCAGCAGCAATGGATTCGCAGCCTCTTCGCCCGCTTCGGCTATCCCGGCGATGTGGCTTTCGACGGCTACGAGGAGCGGTATCGCTTCTACGGCACATAGGCCCCGTTCTGTTACCACGCAGCGGTAACGGTCTTACCGCGTGCTGGTAATGATGTTACCACATAGCGGTAATGGTATTACCACGCACTGGTAAAACAACGGTTAATGCATTGCTGTATATGAAATGTATTTTAAATCGTCCCCGTTTTCTATTTCACCTTGTTTCGGAATATTAAAAACGGGGAAGGAAACTTGGGCCGACAAGCTGGCAGGCAAAAGAAAATCAAGGCCGTTACCGTTCTTTATATTCTTCTTCTTTCATTATACATCTTTTCGTGCTGTAGCACAATCATCATCTTCGGTGAGGATTCCTCCTCGCATCCATCTGGCTTCTTTTAGATACGGTATACGGCCTTGATGTTCACAAATATACTAATTAATTTCGAATTGCAAGCATGAAATCGGAATAAAATCATGGTAGTTTGCAATATTTAACATTTTAAAAGCACGGCGCGGTAGTACGTAGCCCCCATATAGCCCTCCGCGCTACAGCCGGAGCCTGCCCGTATTATGAATCAGGGAGAATAATATTTCGTGATTTTCTCTGATTTTTATTTGGCTGATTACCAACTATTTAGTATTTTTGCAATCGTTAAAGAAACGCTGTGATACCCCGTATCAAAACGCCTTTGTTTTCCCATTATTTTCCCTAGGAAATACAAGGGATTCAGAGATATTGAGATACGGTTGTTTTCCCATTGTCTTCCCGATTTACGCACATAAAACCTTCGGATTATGGAAATACAGAAACCCAACACGATCTACAAAACGGCACGCTACGGCTGCTGCACGTTCTCATTGATTCTCGACAAGCGCCATACCAAAAAGGGTAAGGAGACATATCCCGTTGCCATGCGCTATACGGTCAACCGTAAGTCATGGTATAACTATGTCGAAGGTGAATATACCGAAGAAGACTTCACGAAGATCTGCAATCTCAACTCAAAGTCCGTACGTTCAGAGCTCTACCCTAAGAAGGTTGAGTTCGATAATCTCTTTGAGAATTACCGCAGCACCATAGAGCGACTTGTCGAGCAGATGACGAGGCTTTATCAGGTGTTTATCAACAAGGAGTATCCTGACACATGGACGAAAGCCTATACCCAACGTGCACATAATGGAGCAACTGTCATCAATGTCGGCAGAAGAATTACAGAAATTGCTTGTTAATGCAAAATAAAAATAGTAATTTTACGTTCTAAATGCATATAAAGGTGGCTAATGGCCACTTTCAGGAGAAAAAAATGATAGAAGATGAAGAAATTAGACCAGTTATATAAAGAATGGTTAGCTTTGCAGCCACTGACTGAGAGAAAGCAATATCTCCTGAGCCAAAGGTTTACGGTCGATTATAACTTCAATAGTAACCATATGGAAGGTAATACCCTTACCTATGGTCAGACTGAGTTGTTGCTTCTGTTTGGCAAGGTGAGTGGTGAAGGAGAATTAAAAGACTTCAATGATATGAAGGCGAGCCAAGTCAGTCTTATGATGATGGAAGAGCAGGCTGATTTGAAGTCTACGCCTTTGACACAGTATTTTATCAGAATGCTTCATAAAACACTTCTGCGGGAAGATTATACAATATATCGAACATTGCCCGGTGGTGAGCAAACAAGCTACACCATTCATGCAGGACGGTATAAGAATCGTCCTAATAGCGTCATTACACGTTATGGTGACATATTTGAATATGCTTCACAGGAAGAGACACCGGCATTAATGACAGACTTAGTTGACTGGTATAACGAGGAAGAAAGTAAGGGCGATCTATCTCCAGTTCAGTTAGCAGCTCTTTTCCATTATCGTTATATTCGTATTCACCCGTTTGAGGATGGCAATGGACGTATTGCGAGACTTATGGTAAACTACATTTTGTCACGCCACAACTGGCCGATGATAGTTGTAAGAAGCCGTAATAAAAGTGAGTATATTGATGCTCTTCATCGTGCTGATGTAGAGATTGGCCCGTCACCATCTGAAGGAGCTCATGCGACAATAGAACAAATTCAACAGTTCGACAGATATTTCCAGAAACTTGTAGCTTCAGAGATTAAATACAATATTGACTTTGCCACCGAAACATCTCCTAATGTATGGTGGTATGACGGCAAGAGATTGGTTTTCCGTAGTAAGTCTACTCCAATTATCTTAAAGGCCATGAAGGAAAATCCGGATATTACCATTGAGAGTCTTAGCCAGAAAGCCGGCATAGCAACCTCTGCAGTGAAGAAGCAACTAACGCAGATGATGGATAAGGGATACATTCAGCGTCGAGGAGAAGACCGTTCATGGTATGTCTTTGCTTCTCCGTCTGTATAAGTACCAAAGAGCCTGCAAGCATCGACAAGAAGATTTGCGGACTCTGTCATCTTAGTCGTTGTTCTTCTGACGATCCAAAAGCATCGGAAGCGTTGGGATTAATCTTATCCCGAACTCGCGTAACTATTCTGAGTGCCAATGTAACTTGAAAGAGAAAGAACTAAAAACTGCTCATAAGCATTCGTCTGGCTCCGTATTATGAATAAGGAGGAAGGGGCTGCTACGGCCTGCCTCATGGGGCAGCTTTGCTTTCGTTCATGGCGCAGTCAATCAACTGCTGGTTGTTGTAATTGCGGGCAAAGTCCAGAACCTCTGCACGCACGAAGATGTCGCTCTGCTTGATGGGCTCTCGCAGCACAATACCCTCCAAGGACGTACATCTACTAAGGGCGACGTAGGTCTGTCCCCCGGCGAAAACGCCTCCGGAGAGGTCTATGTTCACTTGTTTGAGCGTGAGCCCTTGGCTTTTGTGTATAGTGATGGCCCATGCCAAGCGCAGCGGGAATTGGCGGTATACCCCCAATAGTTCTTCCTCTATTTTTTCTTCCTTCTCATTGTATGTATACCGTACGTTTTCCCATATTTCGCGCTCTACGTAGTATTCAATCCCCTCTTCGTTGACGACGCTGATGATTCCGGCCTCTTCGTCGATGCAGCCGACAACCCCTAAAGTGCCGTTTACCCAGCGTTTATCTCTATCGTTTTTGATGAATATGATTTGTGCCCCCGGTTTCACTTCCAATTCGATGGGGGTGGGGAGGGAAGACTCGGGGAAGTCGCCTTTTATTTTCCCGTAGAAGATGGAAAGTTTCCCATCGAGTTTGTCCAGCTGTTGCTCGTTGATGTAGTCGGCGGTCTCCCTGTGCGATGCCAATGTCACCGCCAGTTGGTTGCCACGCGTATTTAAGTGGGCTCCCACACGTGCGTTCAGTGCTTTAAGGTCATCGGGCCGGGCAGAATTGTTGCGTATGCGGTCGAGTATGCCGATAAAGGTATTGTCCGTTTGTCGGTAGACTTTATGCAGTTCAATGCTTATGAGTTGCATTTCTTGGAACACAGCGGCCGAGAAGAAATAAGCCGAGGGGTAGTAGGGCTGGAGCAGCCGCCAGTAGTCTGCTTTCAGCACGGGTTCCAATTGATAGATGTCGCCTATCAGCAATAGCTGTTTTCCTCCGAATGGCTCACGCATGTTGTGGCAATATATCCGCAGGACTTTGTCGATAAAGTCGATGATGTCTGCGCGCACCATACTGATTTCGTCGATGATGATCAATTCGGTTTCTTGTAAAAGCCTGATGTGCGCACTGCTATATTTTAACGTTTTGCGGATATTGCGGGTATTGTACCGACTGTCATTGGGCAGCAACGGATGAAAGGGTAGGCGGAAGAAGCTATGCAGGGTGCTCCCTCCGACATTGATGGCAGAAACGCCGGTAGGGGCAAGGATTACATGTTTTTTCGGCTCAGCGGAAAATCCGTGGGG
>DBRC01000006.1 GCA_002305505.1 Prevotella sp. UBA1378
ACTTTTCAATTACTATTTACAACCTGCATAGGGCTTGTTCCTTACCCATCAAGTCCACCCATTTACTAATCAAGTCAGTAACACCTTCGTATTTCATATTTCCCTCCTCCATGCGCCACACGCACACTTTTTGATGGTTTAACACCGCAAATATAGTCAAAATCCCCGATAAACAGGACTCTCCGTGAAAACAAATCTTTTCATCAAGTGGCATCATACCCCCTGCAATGCGGAATAAGGGAGGGGGTAAAACGGCTAAAAACAAGTACAATCATCGTTTTTTGGTATTTGTGGGAGGGGTGAATGTAGTCCGAATTATGTTAAAAGTGTCCACCCAATCGTCCACCCAATCGACACATTTCGTTTTTCACTGTCCACCCAATCGTCCACCCAAGTGTCCACCCAAACCCATTTTTGCCCCTGAAATCACTGCTTTTTCAACCCTCTAAAACACAAGAACAGCTTCCGACCGTTCAAAAACCGGTCGAAAACCGTTCAACTATCGTTCAATCAGCGTTTTAGCTGTTCAAACACCCTCCTTTTGGGCTATCTTTGCCCGTATCAGTTCGCCAGCTTGAATAACGGCCTTTTTATTCAGTACAACGCCTCCCTTGCTCAGTCCTACGCGTTCTAAAGAGCTTTGCTTAATACCTATATCATCAGCCGTTAGAACGCTGTATATCGCAGGAATAGAGCCAAAGTAATAGTTCTTCCGTCCCTGCATTAGATGTACATGTATTACTTTTGTCATATCGTCTTATTTTGCTGCAAATATACAAAATAATAACTATATACGATATTTCTATAATTATTATTTTAGGAATAAACTTAAAATATTGGAAGCCCACTTGTCACGAAATAATCCACACAGGTTTTTATTGCCCTCATACCAACTACATATTACATTCGATACTTACAACCCCTATACCTACAGTAATAATCCCTCCAGTGCCTGCATGTAAACCAAAACCAAACCCCATGTAAACTTTTGGCACTCAAATACCGTTCAAATTACGCTCTGATGTAAAGCAAATGTAAAGCAATGTAAACATTTCGTTTTTCCATTTATTATATTGGAAAATCGCTGAATCCCCTATATATAAAGGCTTTTCGGTCTTTTCGACCTTTCCCATAATTATCACATTTCGTTTTATCCCCCTTATCCGACGATTCGCCCGATTTCATTGTTTTAATACCTTTCTGAGACAATAAATATATAAATTTCCCACATCCTGCGGCCGTATAAAAGCATTTGCTTTCTTTAGGAATGTTATCGTTGCAAACAACAGTGACATCACTTTCTACAGAACGGCAATCTTTAGAGATCCTGACAATTTTGAATCTATCCAAAAAAGTGCTTGCAAATACGACAGTATTACCCTTGCTATCCCAAGCAAATGTATTTAAATAGGGTTTATTTCCCGCTTTTTCGTTAAAAAATGGAAGAGCGAGAACGACAGACTGTTTTTTGATGTCAACCACGTTCCATTCTATTGTATTGCCCTTATAGCTCAGAAAACCGACAAATGGATAAGAGATTGTTTTAGTATTGTTCACCACTTCGTTCCATAATATTTTCTTTTCTCCACATACTTTCATATTGTGAACCGCAAAAATTCTTTTTTTCCATTGTCTATCACTTCCATGCTGTCTTCCGCCCCTTCAATCAGATGGGGCAGACCGAATTCACCATGTCCATTTCCTATTTCCCCAAAACTGCCGACAGGCTGATATCTATCATTGTAAAAAGAATAAAGGGGAGCGGTTTTCTTGTTCTCAAGAACAATATTGTTATGAATCAGCAGTACAGATTCAGCAGCATACTCGACTGGGATATCGAATATTTTCCGAGGCCTGACGCTTTCTATTGTTTCAAACCGGCCATTAAAACTCCTCGTGTGTGTATTTTTACAAGCGGAGAGTAATATAAATAACACGCAGATATATCCAATATGTTTCATTTCATCCATTTTTAAGAAAGTTTACTGCATGCTCCCATGCGCATCTCTTTATATACAACACTACAGACAGAACCGTATGTTTTTTAATGCGCCACGCCCCCGTTGCTGCTTTCGCAAAACATCGCCATCACAGAATGGGATACTTGAGTATACACATTCCGCTGTCGGAAACAGGAACGTCCCGGATTGTGCCATCCTTTCCTTTCCCGTACGGCTTAAAAAGAGCGGGAAGATTTTCTGCCTCTGCCACAGCATACATGCCGCTTGGGGCAAAAGCCATTACTTGGGGCAATACCTGCACATCTCCTGCAAAGAATCCCACTTCTTTGGCCTCCATACTACCGAAAGACAGAACGATGAGGCTGTTTTTTCGCAACGTATTGCTCCTCTTCACCCAGACCACTACCTTTCCGCCTGCCGGCATCGCCCGCAAAGGAATGCCTTTATCTGTTTCCAACAGGAATGATGCTTTCTCCTGTCCGCCCGGTAAATCCTCCGTCTCCAGTCCTGCATGTCCCGGACGAATACCTATCCACCTCTCCAACTTCAGGTTGCGCTTACAAAACTTATACATGTAGCGGGAATAGCAGGGAGGATAAAAAAACAAGGTATCGGCAGAAAGAGGATAGAAACAGGGAGCCTGCATGGTGATATCGGCGATGACATCCTCATCATACGGCAAGGCTGCAGCCACACTCTGCGTTCGTGAGTCGTATACTATGATTTCATGGTCTTCCTCCGGAGCACCGCCATAGGGAGCTAAGGCATGCATGTTGGCCGAGAGGGCATAGATACGGTTGAACAGTCTGGTTCCCGTGCCCTCTGCACCGCCTGAGGGTAGTGGTACGCTTTTCAGAAAATTGAATTGCAGGTCGTAGAATAGTATACGTGTAGGGGTGAGCACTTCCACCTGCCGTGTATAGGGATTGAGGGCATATCCCGTCATGACGGAATACTCATTGGCAGCGTGCCCGAGTACCTGTTCGGATGACGAGATAAGGATGCCCTGTGGTGAAAAGAGGTATATAACGTTGCGGTTGTCGTTCATGACAAAGATGCTGTCGACTATTTCCATCCGTTCTATGTGGGCATAGAAAGGCTTTCCTTGAGACGTAGTGAGAGGAATCGCCTGAGGGCAGGCGAAAACCTCTTCAACTTTCGCTGCCACAACCTCATCCATTGGAAATTCCATAGAAACATGCACGTCATTCTTTGTATGCGTACAAGATGTCAATGCTATCAGCAGGGAAAGAATTAGTTTAAGACAAAGTTTGGGCATGGCAACAGACTTTAACAAGGATGGGTACAATGGTCCTTTGGATTTCCTGTGTACACACACTGGTAATAAGAATGTTCTTTACAAAATTTCAAGTCATTTCCTTTTTTATATTTTGAACCATAACTTGATTCACCCCTTGTGAGTGCTTCAATATTCTCTGTCAGCAACAATTCTGCGTTAGATGATTCTCTGTTATATATACTATAGGTTTTATAACCACCTAATCCTGCGGCGATGAAAATTGCAATAGCCACAATAATTTTTGAGATAATCTTTTTCATATTTTTTGTTAATAAATTTATATTTAATCAATAGCTTTGCGATTAGTAGTATTCTGACAATTATCGCAAATATATATAATTTTATCAGTTTAGCAATCCCTCGTCCATTACATTTAAACAATAATAACACTACCAAATATTTAATAACTATTCCCAATATCTAATATCGGACACGAATTCAACGTGTCACATAGTAAATAGTAAAAGCATATTTATCGGCTATATAATATAAATAGGTGGAATCTTTATATAATAAATCGATAAAATGGTTAAAAGTAAAAATTGCAGCAAATCCTTTTCCCTGCACGGTAGGATGGGTACAGCACAAAGGGCTGTCACCTGCCGGATAAGCGTGCCCTTCGCTTATTTTTAACAATATTGTAATAGCAGCTGCTTGCGGCTTTGCGGAATATTCACTAATTTTGCAGCATCAGAAACATTTATTATTTTCTTAATAAGAATGCAAAAGAACAATTACCGGATACTGGTGGTCGACGACGAACAAGACCTTTGCGAAATCCTGAAATTCAACCTGGAAACGGAGGGCTACGAGGTGACGACGGCCAACTCGGCCGAGGAAGCTCTCGGGCTTGACATCGCATCGTACCACCTGCTGCTGCTCGACGTAATGATGGGCGAGATGTCGGGCTTCACGCTGGCACGCCGGCTGAAGGAACAGGAGGCGACAAAGAATATTCCCGTGGTGTTCCTCACCGCCAGAGACACGGAGAACGATACCGTGACGGGGTTCAACCTCGGGGCCGACGATTATATATCCAAGCCGTTCTCCATCCGCGAGGTACTGGTGCGCATACGCGCCGTGCTGCGGCGGACGGCCGAAACCAATCAGGCTGCAGAGCCGGCTTCCATCTGCTATCAGACACTGGTGCTGAACATGGACAAGAAGACCGTGAGCGTGGACGGGGAGGACATACCTTTCACGAAAACCGAGTTCGAACTGCTCTATACGCTGCTCAACGAGAGAGGGCGCGTGTTCTCGCGCCAGGAACTGCTCAACCGCATCTGGCCGAGCGACGTGATGGTGCTCGACCGCACCGTGGACGTGAACATCACCCGACTGCGCAAGAAAATAGGCCCCTACGCCAAATGCATCGTAACGCGCCTGGGCTTCGGCTATTATTTCGACGCATGAGGATTCGTACAAGCATCTTGTAGTCCTGCTACAAGGTGCTTGTACTCTTGCTACAAGGTGCTTGTAGGTCAGCTACAAGGTGCTTGTACGAATTAAAAAAAACACTAATTTGTTTTGACTTCTCTCGCTTTTGCATTATCTTTGCATAAGATAAGCTGCGCTCGGACATACAAGAACAAGCTCTCATGCCGCTCGCTTGCATTATCTTTGCAAAAGGATTAGTAAGTAATAAAGATTATAGCCGACGTAATATGCAAATCAGTAAATACCTTGTTGCCAGCAACCAATCCTTACAGTGGGGGCTGACCGTCTCGACCGTGGGATATGAGGAGATTGCCCCGGGCGACCCCTACCCCACGCGCGGACATGCCGACGGCTACTACTTCGACGTGGAAAAGGGGCGCGAGCTGAACGAGTACCAGCTGCTGTATATCACGGAGGGCGAAGGCGTATTCCACAGCACCCACCAGCGCGAAGTGCATATCAAGGAGGGCGACCTCTTCCTGCTGTTCCCCGGGGAGTGGCACTCGTATCACCCGCTGCCCGGCCAAGGCTGGAAAAGCTACTGGATTGGCTTCAGGGGGAAGAATATGGACGACCGCGTGGCTGCCGGATTCCTTAGTGTGAACAAGCCAATCTATCACGTGGGCTTCTCGGGCGAAATCGTGCGCCTTTACAAATCGGCTTACGACACGGCTATCGCCGAGGAGGCTTATTCACAACAACTGCTGGCCGGTATCGTCAACCACCTCATCGGAATGATGTATTCGCTGGAACGCAACATCGAGCTGAACAAGAACAAGGGGCACGTGGACATGGTGAACCGCGCCCGCCTGCGTATCCGGGAGGCGCTCGAATCGCCGCTCACCATCCAGGAGATTGCCGAAGAGCTGGGCGTGAGCTACTCTAACTTCCGCAAGCTGTTCAAGGAGTATACGGGCCTGTCGCCGGCCACCTACCAGCAGGACCTGAAGCTGCAACGGGCCAAGGAGCTGCTCAGCACCACGGATATGTCGATAAAGGAAATCGCCTATCAGCTCAACTTCGACTCGCCCGATTATTTCTCGGCCAAGTTCAAAATCAAGACCGGACGCAAACCGAGCGAGATGAGAAGTGCGAAATAGCCCCAGCCCTCCACCTCCCCCTGCACGGCAAGGGCTACCTTGCTCCCCATATCACTGTATTTGCTGCCTACCGGCGTTTCACTGAATATTCCGGGGTGTTCGCCGATTTATTTTGTACACCAGACATTTCCGCCATACCTTTGCCGATGTATTTCAACATTAAAAGAACCGATTATGAGAAAATTAGTGATGATAATGATAGCTGCAATGACCATGAGCGTCGCTTCGGCTAAGGTAGTGAGAACAAACATCAAGGTGAACGGATACCAGCCAAAGGCGAAAATCGAAGCGGCTGCGCAATCGGTAAAGGGGGTAAAGAAAGCCCTGTATACCGAGAAGAACAAGATCCTGACCGTTTTATACAACAACGAGCAGACCGCCGTAAATAAGATAAAGGCTGCCGTAAACAAAGTAGACAAGAAGCCTGCCCAGGCTATCCGGAAAGTTCAAAGGGTAGAGAAGGCAGAGAAGGACGGGAAGGCTGGTAAGGACGGGAAGTCAAGTCCGGATAAAATGAAGAAAGACGAGAACGAAAAGGACAATACCGATAGGGACAAGGGGAAATAACGGTTATCGGTAATGTTTACAGTACAACAGGAAAGGGGGGATGTATCTGCATATCCGATACATCCCCCTTTTTTTCATACCTGCCCCGTCACATGAGCCTTCATGAGAAAAGCAGCGTACGCTCTAACCAGTATGTCAAGATACCGGCCACATAGCCGGCCAGCGCTATCCAGGAAATGTGCCTCATGTACCAGCCGAAGCTTATCTTCTCCAACCCCATAACCACTACGCCGGCCGCCGAACCGATGATGAGCATCGAGCCGCCCACGCCGGCACAATAAGCCAGCAGCTGCCAGAAGATGCCATCCACAGCCATGTCGCCCGCAGGCGCTACAGGATACATCCCCATGCACCCGGCAACAAGGGGCACATTGTCGACAATGCTTGAAAGTACGCCTATCATACCCGTCACAAGATAATGGTTGCCGCCGAACACCGTGTTCAGCCCTTCGCCCAAGGCCTCCAGCACGCCAATGTTTTCAAGGCAAGCCACCGCCATGAGAATGCCAAGGAAGAAAAGAATCGTCGACATATCAATGCGCGAAAGCAGGTCGGACACGCGCTTAGCCATTGTGTCGCCCTCGCCGGCGGAACGGTAGAACACCTCCGTCGTTGCCCACAGCAAGCCCAGCACGAGCAGGATGCCCATAAAGGGAGGCAAGCCGGTGAGCGTGCGGAAAACCGGCACGAAGACAAGGCCGCCCACACCGCACCAGAAGATCACCTTGCGCTGCGTTTTGGTAAACGCGCTGACAGCCGTCTCCACTACATTGTCTTCTGCCGGCAGTTTACCTTTCAGCCCAAGCGAGAGCAGGAAGGCCGGCACCAGCATCGAAACCAGCGAGGGGAAGAATATTCCGGTGATGATGCCCTGCGTCGTAACCACTCCTTTAATCCAAAGCATAATGGTGGTGACATCGCCGATAGGCGAAAAAGCACCGCCGCTATTGGCGGCAATAATCACGAGCGAAGCCATTATCATGCGTTCTTTCGGTGCCTGTACCAGTTTGCGGAGCACCATAATCATAACGATGGAGGTGGTAAGGTTGTCGAGGATGGCCGACAGGAAGAAGGTCATGAAGGCAATACGCCACAACAGCTTGCGCTTGCTGCGCGTCTTGAGGGCATCCCGCACGAAGTTAAAACCGCCGTTGGCATCCACGATTTCGACAATCGTCATGGCTCCCATCAGGAAGAACAGCGTCTCGGATGTATCGCCGAGATGTGCCTTGATGATTTCGCCTACCTGCGCCATAAGCGCATTCGCACCGCCGCCGGCGAGGGTGATATAGCTCGACGGGGAAACCATGAATAGCGACCAGCAAGCCACGCACATCAGCAGAGCGGTGGCAGCCTTGTTGATTTTGGTGACGCTTTCGAGGGCTATGCACAAATAACCCGACACGAAAACGACGACAATAGCCAATGTTAAACTTGTCATGAGTGTTGTTGTTCTTTAATGATATTAACAGTTGTGTATTTACGGTTGGCAAAGGTACGAAAAAGAAAGAACACAACCCAAGAGAGCAAAAGTTTTTTTGCGTAAACGTTTACTATATCAAAACTTTTAGCTGAAAAATCAAATAACAATGTTGCGTTTGCCATTTAAACATTACTTTTGCACACGAAACAACAAAATTTAAAACTGCTAACAAGACATCATCATGGAGAATAAGAAATACTTCTTCGCCGTAGACCTCGGCGCTACCAGCGGCCGCACGATCATCGGGACGCTGGACAACGGGAAGTTCGCCCTCGAAGAACTGACACGCTTCGACAACAACCTGATTGAGACGGGAGGCCATTTCTATTGGGACATCTACGCGCTCTACCTCGAGATCATCAAAGGCCTGAAGCTGGCCGCACAGCGCCAAATAGCAATCACCAGCATCGGCATAGACACATGGGGGGTGGATTTCGTATGCATCGGCAGCGACGGCGCCATCCTGCGCAACCCGCTGGCCTACCGCGACCCGCACACCTTCGGCGCAATGGAAGACTATCTGGAGCACGTAATGCCGAAGAAAGAGGTGTACGCCATCACGGGCATACAGTTCATGAACTTCAACTCAATCTTCCAGCTCTATGCCATGAAGCGCGCCGACAACACGGCATTCAAGCAGGCTGCGAAGTTCTTGTTCGTGCCCGATGCCCTGGGCTTCATGCTCACCGGCAACGAGGTATGCGAATACACCATCGCATCGACAAGCCAACTGCTCGACCCGCGCACCAAGCAGCTCGACGAACGCCTGCTGCAAAGCCTCGGCTTGAGCCGCTCCAAATTCGGGCGCATGGTGAATCCGGGTACCGTCATCGGCGTGCTGACCGAAGAGGTGCAGAAACAGACCGGCCTGGGAGCCATCCCCGTGATTGCCGTGGCAGAGCACGATACGGGCAGTGCCGTGGCTGCTGTCCCGGCTAAGGACGAGAAGTTTGCGTATCTTAGCAGCGGCACATGGAGCCTGATGGGCATCGAGACCAAGGACGCCATCATCAACGACCTGAGCTACGAGCGCAACTTCACCAACGAGGGAGGCATAGAGGGCACCACGCGCTTCTTGAAGAACATCTGCGGCATGTGGCTCTACGAGCGCTGCCGGAAGGAATGGCCGGAGGAGGTGCGCAGGCTGAGCCATCCCGAACTGCAGGGGTCGGCCATGCAGGCAGAGCCTTTCCGCAGCATCATCAATCCCGACGACGCGATGTTCGCCAACCCTCCGTCGATGATTGGTGCTATACAGGCTTACTGCCGGAAAACAGGGCAGCCGGCGCCCGGGACGCCTTCTGAAATATGCCGCTGTATCTTCGACTCGCTGGCGCTGCGTTACCGCCAAGTGTTCACTTACCTCACGGAGATAGCCGACTTCCCCATCGAGGTGCTGCACATCATCGGCGGCGGCTCGCTAAACAAATACCTCAACCAGTTCACTGCCAACGCAACGGGGGCCACCGTACTGGCCGGGCCGGAAGAAGGTACGGCCATCGGGAACATCATGCTGCAAGCAAAGGCCGCCGGACTGGTGAAAGACATCTGGGAAATGCGCAAAATCATTGCCGACAGCCTGCAGCTGAAACGCTTCGAACCGGCCGACAAGGCCGAATGGGACGCCGCTTACAAGAAGTTCCAAGAGATTACGGCACAGTAAAAACAGCATCAAGGATTAAACATCACATTAATAATAACAAAAACAATCTTACAACAAATGAAAGCAGAATTAATCGAAAAGGCTTATGCTATCGCGAAAGAACGCTATGCAGCCATTGGTGTAGACACAGACAAGGCCATCGCACTGTTGGAACAAACCCCTATCTCGCTGCATTGCTGGCAGACCGACGACGTGATGGGATTTGAGCGAAACGAAGCACTGTCCGGAGGCATCCAGACCACGGGCAACTATCCCGGACGGGCACGTAACATCGACGAGGTGCGCAGCGACGTATCGTTCGCCAAAAGTCTTATTGCCGGAAACCACCGCCTAAACCTGCACGAAATCTACGGGGAATTCGGAGGCAAGTTCGTAGACCGCGACGAGGTGGGAATAGAACACTTCCAAGGATGGATTGAATGGGCAAAGGAGCAAGGGATGAAGCTCGACTTCAACTCTACCTCGTTCTCGCATCCCAAGAGCGGCGACCTGTCGCTCTCTAACCCCGACCCCGCCATCCGCAACTTCTGGATTGAGCACACCAAGCGCTGCCGGCGCATCGCCGACGCCATGGGTAAGGCACAGGACGACCCGTGTATCATGAATATCTGGGTGCACGACGGTTCGAAAGACCTCACCGTGGAGCGCAAGCGCTACCGCGAAATCTTTGCACAGAGCCTCGACGAAATCCTTGCAGAGGAACTGCCGGACATGAAGACATGCCTCGAGGCCAAGCTGTTCGGTATCGGCCTGGAGAGCTACACCGTGGGCTCGCACGACTTCGTGGCCGGCTACTGCGCTACACGCAAGCTGATGTATACGCTGGATACGGGCCACTACGAGCAGACGGAAAACGTGAGCGACATGGTTGCCTCGCTGCTGCTCTTCGTACCCGAGCTGATGCTCCACGTAAGCCGCCCCATCCGCTGGGACTCGGACCACGTGACCATCATGAACGACCAAACGCTCGACTTGTTCAAGGAGCTGGTCCGCGCCGACGCCCTCGACCGTGCACATATCGGCCTCGACTATTTCGATGCTTCCATCAACCGCATCGGCGCTTATGTCATCGGTACGCGCGCCACGCAGAAGTGCCTGCTCCAAGCCTTGCTCGAACCACTGCCGCAGCTGCGCAAGTTTGAGGACAACGGGCAGAACTTCGAACGCCTCGCCCTGCTCGAGGAGGCCAAGAGCCTGCCGTTCGGTGCCGTGTTCGACTACTTCAACCTGAAGAATAACGTGCCCGTGGCCGAGGAGTTTATCCCGGCCATCCAGCAATACGAGAAAGACGTAACTTCTAAGCGCGCATAATGGAAATCATCGTCGGACTCATTATCATCGCCATCGGCGCTTTCTGCCAGTCGTCGTGCTATGTGCCCATCAACAAGATAAAGGATTGGTCGTGGGAGAGCTACTGGATTGTGCAAGGCGTGTTTGCATGGCTGATATTACCGTTCCTGGGTGCTCTGCTGGCTGTGCCGGCAGGGCACTCCCTTTGTGAACTGTTCACCGCGGCCAACTCGTTCAATATCTGGATGACGATGCTGTTCGGTGTACTGTGGGGCGTAGGCGGCCTTACGTTCGGCTTGTCCATGCGTTACCTCGGCGTGGCCCTCGGCCAGTCGATTGCTCTCGGCACATGTGCCGGCCTCGGCACCATCATGGGCCCCGTGCTGCTCAACATCTTCTTCCCCGAACTGAATGCGCTCGAGTCGCTGACCTCTGCCGTGATTCTCGGCGTGGCAGTGACGCTCGTCGGCATTGCCATCATCGGCGTTGCCGGCTCCATGAAGGCTGCATCGCTCTCGGAGGAGGAGAAGAAGGCTGCCGTGAAGGACTTCAACTTCCCGAAAGGAATCGCCATCGCCCTGCTCGCTGGATTCATGAGCGGCTGCTTCAACGTAGGCCTGGAGTTTGGCAAGGGCATCAATTTCGGCGACTTAACCCCTGATATGTTCAAGACGCTGCCTGCCACATTCCTCGTAACGCTTGGCGGATTCGTAACCAATGCCATCTATTGCTTCTATCAGAATCACAAGAACAAGACGTGGGGCGACTACAAGAAAACGGCTGTATGGGGGAACAACCTGCTTTTCTGCGCCTTGGCGGGCGCCCTCTGGTACAGCCAGTTCTTCGGACTGTCATTAGGAAAGGGATTCCTTACCGGGTCGCCGACGCTGATGACGCTGGCATTCTGTATCCTCATGGCGCTCAACGTGGTGTTCAGCAACGTGTGGGGCATCATCCTCAAGGAATGGAAGGGCTGTTCGCAGAAAACAATTACGGTGCTCGTCATCGGTATTGTGGTGCTGATTATTTCCAGCTTCCTGCCACAGCTACTCTAATGACAGATTAACGGATGAACAAATTAACGGATGAACAAACTGTATCAATCCGTTAATTTGTTAATTTGTTAATTTGTTAATCTTTTTCTCAGATTGGTACATGAAAGCCAGTTCCGGTCCGTAAGTGTAAGTGGTGGCTTGGTTTGTCTGCACGTCCGTAACGGTAATCCCGTACACGTAGACCAACACCGTCCATATATCGGAGGCAGCATTATAATTAGCATAAGGCCCGGAAAAGTCGAACCAAACAGCAAAGCGGTACGACAACCCGTTTACCTGTACCTTGTAAACATAGGTCTTTGGTGCAAGGATGATGCTGGCCGAAGCGGCCGACGTATTGTATATCGTATAGTCCATCGTGCAATAATTGGTTTTAGAACCAAACACGAAGCTCTCAGCATTGGGAAATACTTTCTTGGCAATATACAATTCAGGAAAGCGCGACAGCGTTATCTGCTGGCCCACCACTACCGTTGCCGTGTCGATGTCCCCGTTGTCGATGGACCACTTGCCTGCATACGAGCCCATGAAACCCTTATTGAGCGTACCACCGCTGCCGCCCGACGTCCCCGGTGAGGGTGTCACCGTATTGTCGTCGCCCGACGAACAGGATGTTATCATCGTAGCCATACAAAAGAAAACGATGCCCACCCAAACAAAACGAAATACCTTTTTCATAACTTTTATTCATTTAAATGTCCTTTTTCCATATACTGCCGATAGTAACGCTCTTTCACACGCCGCTCTATGTCGGCAACCGAACGGCTGCCGCCTGATAAAAGCGACTTTGCCCATACGCACAGGACGAAAGCGGCCACGGTGATAAGAGCCGACACAAGATAGCGCAGCAGCTCGCTTTGCAGCGGCAGGCTGTCGATGCTGACAATCCCCACAACTACCGGAATGACAAACAGCAATACGTCAGTGGCCGACGTCATCTTAAACTGCCCGGCCGCTTCGCGGTATTCACTGTCACGGCGCAGCAGCTCCACACGGCGTTCGCTCCACAGCTGCTCAAACTGCTCACGGTTGTATTCACAGTTACTCATCGTGTTGCAAAGGTACGAGTTAAATCTCTGACTGCAAAAATATCAGGACTTTTTTTGTTATTCTCGGCGAAAATAGCTACATTTGCATTACCATGGATACGATAGATAAGTTTAAAATCATGGCTGCTCTGATGCGTGGGTTCTTCAAGGCATTCTCCTCGGGTATCATCGACTGCCACGTGACTGATGTATACGAAAAGAATCAGCCGCGCACGGTGAAGCGTATCATGGTGGAACATTACGGGAAAGTGGGTAAGGCGATGCAAAACACCCTCTTCTATCCTGTAGCCCGCATGAACTACGAGTACGAAGAAATGGTGGCAATGCTGCAGGCGAGCATTAACGACCCCCGAGCTACGGGAGACATCATGAAACTGGCCTGCCGCACGGACGGGCTGTATAAGGCAATGAAAGAGGAATACAAGCGCAATTTCATGGCGCTGCTCGAGGGGCGGCACCCCTCGGTTGCAGAACATTTAGCCAACTACCGGCGCGGCAGTGAGAACAATCCTTTCAGGACTGATGCTGCCATCGACATCGTGGTGCGTACGGTCATGTCGGCCTATGTGCAAGGATTGAAAGCCGCCGGCACGGGGAAGGCTACGCTCCACCAGCCGTCTATCCTGCGGCTGATGCTCGACGCCATGACCGTACTGCTGAACGACACGCTACCGGGAAAGGATCTCAAGAACGGGATGGAAGGCATGTTCCTCAACGCCTGCCGGTCGCAGCACAACATGGAGGTGATGATAGGCGAGATGAACCGCATGTACGGCGAACTGGCAGAACATGAAGGCATCATCGCTAATGACGATAAAGCAAACTGATACATCTACCGGACAATGAAAATACTAATGACCAGCATCGTGCTTGCAGGCAGTATCATGCCTGTTGCAGCACAGTTCTCGAAACCACGGCGCGAATACGTGGAGTACCTCATTACAGCCAGTAACCCCAGCCGCATCTACCTGACGGGGCAAAAGGCCGAACTGCGCATCGAAGCCTATAAAGGCGGAAACGCCGTAGACGGGGTGACAGTGTATTACGAAACGGGCGACGAGATGATGAAGCCCGAACGCACAGACTCGGCGGTATTCAAGAACGGCGTGGCCGTCATCCCGATGGGTACACGCACAGAACCGGGCTTCAAGGCTTGCTCGCTGCGGTTCGGGGTATACGGGAAACAGGTGAGCGACTTAATAAAAGTGGGGTTCGAACCGGAACGCCTGAAACCATTCACCGTGCTACCCGGCGACTTTGACAAGTTTTGGCAGCAGACGGTAAGGGCAGCAGAAAAGGTAGCGCTCGCACCGGAAATCACGCCACTGCCACATCATTCTACTGATAAGGTAGAGGTTTCACTGGTAAAACTCACCGTGGGACGCAACGGGCGCAATATGTACGGCTATCTGACGAAACCGAAAGACGGGAAGCGGCATCCCGTGCTTTTCTGCCCGCCAGGAGCCGGCGCTTCCAAGATTACGCCGACCACCTATTACAGCGAGCGGGGATATATCTACCTGAACATAGGTATCCACAGCGGGTGCAATCCGGAACTGAGCGACGAAGAATACACCAAGGCACGCAAGATAGCCCATAACTATAACCGCAACGGCATCGAGACGAAAGAACGGTTTTACTACCGCGAGGTGTATGCCGGCTGTTCGCGCTGTATCGACTTCCTCACCACGCTGCCCGAATGGGACGGGAAGAACGTAGGTGTAACGGGAGGGAGCCAAGGGGGCGCGCTGAGCATCATCACGGCGGCACTCAATAAGAAAGTCACATTCTGCTCCCCGTTCTACCCGGCTCTCTGCGACCTGACGGGATTCCTGCACCAAAGAGCCGGTGGATGGCCGAAATACTTCGATGGGCAGAACGAAAAGGAAGGAGCCGAACAAACACTGGCTTATTACGACGTGGTGAACTTCGCACGCAGGCTGTCATGCCCCGTATTTTATTCGTTCGGATTCAACGACGATACTTGTTCGCCTACCTCCACTTACGCCGCCTACAACGAGATAAAGGCTGTGAAAGTGCTCAGCACAACGCCGTCGAGCGGGCATTGGCGGTTCCCCGACACGAACGAAGAAGCGATGAGGTGGATGGAGGCGCAATGGGAATAAAGCATGCCGGCAGGCATCAAAGTGTTATCTCGCCGCTACCGTAACAACGGTGGTGGCGGTTGTCGTATACCACGCAGAACTGTCCGGGGGCAACGCCGTGAATCGGTTTTTCGGCATACACGGTAAAGGCTTCGTCGCTGCCCGTCGGCTCTATCTTTCCCGGAAGGTATCCGGGCGTATGCCGTATCTTGAATGTCACGTCGGCAGGCAGCGGCATGCCGTTGATGCTGTGGAAACCGTGTACCTTAAAGCTTTGCTGATAAGCCGCTGCGGGGTCGTAACCATGAGCCACATAAAGAATATTCCGCCCGATGTCTTTCTTCACCACAAACCATGGGCCGCCGCCGAAACCCATGCCCTTGCGCTGCCCGATGGTATGGAACCACAGGCCGCGGTGCTCACCGATGCGCTTGCCCGTGGCCAGTTCAACCACGTCGCCGGGCTGTTCGCCGAGATAACGGCGGATGTACTCATTGTAATTCACTTTCCCCAGGAAGCAGATGCCTTGCGAGTCTTTCCGCTTGGAGTTCACCAAGTGTTCGCGCTCAGCAATCCGGCGCACCTCGTCTTTCATCATGTGCCCGATGGGGAAAAGGGCTTTCTCCAGCTGCCAGTCATAAATCTGCGCAAGGAAGTCGGTTTGGTCTTTTACCGGGTCAGGACTGGTGCAGAGCCACTTCACGCCGCCGTCGGTTTCCGTCTGCGCATAATGGCCGGTGGCGATAAGGTCGTAACTGTGCCCCATCTTGGCATCGAAAGCACCGAACTTTATCAAGCGGTTGCACATCACGTCGGGATTTGGCGTAAATCCAGCCTTCACCTTATCCATCGTATACTTTGTCACCTGTTCCCAATACTCGCGGTGACAGTCTACCACCTGCAAGCTACAGCCGTAGCGCCGGGCCACGGCCGTGGCCATTTCCAGGTCTTCCTCGCTCGCACAGTCCCACTCTTCCTGTTCCTCCGGCCCTATCTTTATATAGAAGCAATCGGGGCGGAGCCCTTGCCGCGCCAGTTCGTAAACCACTACCGAACTGTCAACGCCGCCTGAGAGCAACACTGCTATTCTTTTATCATCTATCATACTGCAAAGGTACTAAAAGAAAGCAAAATTACAAAAAAGAACGGGCGTAAACATTTGGAAGTATCAGCAAAAAAACTTATCTTTGCATAAGATAAGCGGCATTCGGCAACCCGAAAGCAAGCATTCATTATCCTTACGGCATAACAGCAAAACGAATCAAATAAATACAAAAACTATGGAAGAACTGAAGAATGAGTATTTGACCATCAAAGTAGCAGAGACGGGAGCCGAGCTCCAAAGCATCAAGGATGCACAAGGTAAGGAATACTTATGGCAGGGCGACCCCAACTTCTGGCCGCGCCGTTCGCCCATCCTGTTCCCGATAGTGTGCAGCGTGGAGAACGACACTTACTTCGCAGAAGGGAAGGAATACCATCTGCCGCGACACGGCTTTGCCCGCGACATGGCGTTTAAGCTGGTTAACCGCACGCCCGAGCGCCTCACCTTTGCCCTGCACGACTCGGAAGAGACGCTGAAAGTATACCCCTACCGCTTCAACCTGGCCATCAGCTACCGTTTAGACGGCAACATCATCCATGTGGTATGGCACGTACAGAACACGGATACGAAGGAGATACACTTCCAAATCGGCGGTCACCCGGCATTCAACGTGCCCGGCATGGCAGCAGGCAGTGCATTGTGCGGCACGCTGAGATTAGACAACGAGGCTCCCCTCGACGGTTTGAAGAGTTATATCGACGGCTCGCATGAAATGACGGAGGTGCCGGTAGAGGCAGAGAAAGGCATCATCGAGTTCAGCGACAACACGTTCCGCAACGACTCGGTAAAGATACACAAATGCCAGACACGCCAGGTGGAACTGCTCAACAAAAGCGGAAAGCCGGAAGTAACCGTCGGATACAAGGCACCGGTCATCGCCTTCTGGAGCCCGTTCGGGCTGAACGCTCCGTTCGTATGCATCGAACCGTGGTACGGACTGGGCGACCCGCGGGGCTACAAGGGCGAGTTCAAGGACAAACCGCTGATGAACCACCTGCAGCCCGGTGCTTCGTTCATGACAGAATATACGATTAAAATTTCCTGATAAAAAACTAACNNGTTAGTTTTTTATCAGGAAATTTTGGATTACGGAATAATGATTATGGATTATCTGCAGTGATGCAGAGATTGGAAATTTAGTAGAACACACCGAACGACAGCGACTGGAATTTAGGGCCGTACGAACTGTCGAGCACATTGCACGGACTGTATTTGCAATAGAGCTGCAGGTACGACAGTCGCAGATAGGCCATGATATCTACCGTCATCGGGTTTACGTGTATACCCTTTGTGATGTCCTTGTATTTCTCGCCGCCAAGCGAATAGCGCGTCTTGATGCTGCTGTAAGTATTGAAGTTGATTACAGGCCCAATGCCGAGCGTAACGTGCTTGCTCGCCGTATAATAGTAGAGCAGCGGCACTTGCAGACTAAACACTTTGATGCGCGAGAACTTCGGATTCGCCCCGGCAGGATAGCCGGCCAGTAGGATATTCCCTTCAGTATCTTCCATAAAGCGCTGATGCCCCGTCATGCGGTAGTTGCGCCAGTCGAGCCCGAACCCAACAGAGAAAGCATGCCGGTTGCGCCACGGCCGCCGGTATATGTCGGCGATAATCCAAAACAGCTCCCACGACGAGCCGGTATTTACCTCCATGCCGTCGGGTGCGCCCAAGGCCGAACACAGACCGAGGCCGAAATGCATGCGCACCTCTGTGCCGTGATTGCCCTTAGCTGTCTTATTACCAATGCCGAAAGGCAGGAAATTCCATTCACCGCTGTTGAACGACACGGTACTGACGTAATTGCTGTCTACCAGCTGTATCGTATTGTGGTATTCAAACTTATCGTCGTTTTCCTTTCCTTTGATATGAATGCTCTGCAACGAGTCGCCCGTGACGACAATCACCTTCTGTGCATTCCTTATCTCCAGCGTATCGTTCGCTTCCGCCATGGCTGCCGTTGGAACGGCCAAGACAATACAAAGTAATAATTCTTTCATAACTTTCAGTTCATTTATTTATTATTTTTCTTAAATCATCAAGCGATTCTATCTTTCCTTCCATGTAGATGACCATCACCGCCACACGCCCGCCGTCGATGGCTGTCTTCATGCATACATAGCGGTTTTGGCCCGCCACGGGAGCCATTTGCAGCATCAGTGTGGTGCCGCGCTCTTTGTTTTCCATCCGTTCGGAACTTACAGCCGACTTGGCGTCGCTCCCGACAAGCTCCGTAACCTCGGCCAACTCGTGCAGACTGACCGTGAAACGCACGCTTCTGAACAAACTGAGCCGGTACTTGCTGAGCATCTTTCCGCGCACCTTCGTCTCTACCATGCGCTCCTTCGGGATTATCCGGCCGTCGAAAAGACCGCCGACAGACAACCCACGCTGGGCACATACAACCGCCCAGCAAGACATCCATACAATCAAAAGAACTGTTAACCGTTTCATTTTCTTGCCTCCTTTTAATCATTAAACATATTGCCGAGCTGCTCGTCCACGGCAGGCGCGGGCTTCGAACCGATAACCACGCCCAATGCCTCGTGCATTTCCCGAACTACGATTTGCTTGTCGGTGCAGCGCTTGCCGTAAATATAAGCCACACACTCGTTCTGCCTCCATACATCCACCACGCCGGCCACTATGATAGCTATGGCAGCACAGGCGGCAGCAATGCTTATCAGCCGGCGCGCGCTGTGGATGACCGTCATTGCCGGCTGCTGCCGTTCGTCGTGCTGCTGCGGCAGGGCTATGGCCGCCATGTCGCGGAACATTCCGACATACTGCTGCAGGTCGGGCACCACGTCATTCCCTCCATAGTAGTGATAGAGCTGCTGTTCTTCCTGAAGCGTCGTTGCCCCTTCGAAGAACGATGCGGTAAGCCGCCTGATTTCGTTAATATCGTTCATTGTCTGCATTCTTTTTATATTTGTCCCTTACTGTCTGCCGTGCGCGGCTCAGCGCCTTGCGTATAGCTACCTCGCTCGAGCCGGTCAGTGAGGCTATCTCTTTCATATCCATTCCTTGCATGTGGCGCAGGCGCAGAATGGTTTGCTGCCAGTCGGGCAACGTTTCTACCACCCTCATCATCCGCTCTATGCACGGATTGCCGCCGGCAGTATCGGCTTCGGCCTGCAGCAGTCCGACATCCGACGTAGGGCGCCTGCGCCGCAAAAGGTCGACGCAGAGATTGCGCGTAAGCAACAGTGCAAGCGGCTCGACGGGCGCATGCAGGCGGTTGCACATCTGCCACAAGCGCAGCAACACATCCTGCACTACATCCTCAGCCTCGTCACCATCGCTCAGATAGTAGCGTGCCTTGAGCATGAGCCGGGGGCGCAAGCGCCGTGCTTCGTTCTTGAACTCGTCTGCCGTCATCATCGTTGTTTTGCTGTTAATACGCAGAGGGGGGGGGGATTTGTGACATAAAAAAACGCGAAATCGCGTTTTTTTGGATTACGGATTAGGGATTACGGATTATGGATTAATTGTTTTGAGTTTTTTTTACAGATTTTATGGATGCGCACAGAATTAAATCACTCACGTTTTTTTACTATTGCATTAAATAAATGTATGCAGTATTAATCCTTAATCCCTAATCCCTAATCCCTAATCCAAAATACTATTAATCTTTAATCCCTAATCCTTAATCCCTAATCCAAAATATCCGTAATCCAAAATATCTACAACGCCTTCTTGGGGTATAACGTATACCACCATGTGTCGTCGCCCTTAAGGTATTTGGCAAACCATGCCATGATAGTGTCCGACCATTTCAGGCGCTTGGCATAGTCGATAATCCAATGGTTCTCGCCCGGTATCTGCACGAAAGCCACGTCGCGACCCAGCAACTGCAATGCCGTGAACATCTGTATGCTCTCAATGACGGGCACATTGGTATCGGCCGCACCGTGCAGCAGGAGCAGCGGCGTATGTATCTTGTCGGCATTAAAGAGCGGACTCTGGGCGGTATACATCTCCTTTGCGTTCCACGGAAAGCGGTCGGAACTGGCTATCTCGCTGTACGAATAGCCCCAATAGCCTTCGCCCCAATAACTGGCTATATTGCTGATGCCGGCATGGCTCACGGCACAGGCGAAGATATCGGTCACGGTTTGCAGGTACTGGGTCATGAACCCGCCGTAGCTGGCACCGATGCAACCTATTCTACGGCTGTCTATAAACGGGTGGGCGGCACACATCTTCTTCGTTCCCTCGATGATGTCCTCGGCCACGCCCTTGCCCCAGGTGTTCACGTGGCGGGCCGAGAATTCCTGTCCGAAGCCAGTGCAGCCGCTGGGCTGCAGCACATAGACGACGTAGCCCATCGAGGCGTAGTAGGCTGCGGGGTAGCGCGTTTCCAACCGCCGGTCGGTGGGCACGCAGCCGCCGTAGTAGTTGACTATCATCGGATACTTCTTCGATGCATCGAAATGGGGCGGCAGATAGAAACGGCCGCAGATAGTGTCGCCGCGGGCTGAAACAAAGTCCCAGTCGCGGCATTCGCCCAGTTCCACATCGGCATACTGCTCCTTGGTGCAGTCTTCCAGCAGCGCGCTCTTCCCGCTTTTCAGATTCAGCACGAACAAGCGCGGAGGCGTAAGCACGCCGGTAGCCACATAGCTCATGGCCGGCCCGTATGCCGGAAGGCTCCAGTGGGCCATTACGTCATCGGCGGTCTTCACCTGCCGTATTTTCCCGCTTTCCGGATTCAGCGTATAGAGATTCACGTAGTCGCGGTCGGTCGTTTTGATGTAGATTTGCCCGTTCTCCTTCGACCATACGGCCTCTTCACACGACGGATTGAACGAGCGGGTCATCGGGCGGACGCTACGTGCGGCAATGTCGTACAGGTAGAGCTGCCTGTCTACCTGGCTCGGGATGACATCCCCGGCCACGTTCTTCCCTATTCCGCCGAATGCCTCGGGTGCCCCCTGCACGAGCAGCTGCCGCCCGTCGGGCGAGAACATCACGCTGCTGATATACTCGCCGCCCTTGAACACGGTATCGGCTTTCAGCGTCGCCGCATCGATAATCAGCACGTCGGTCAGACCGATGGGGCGCTTCGCGAGCCGTATGCGCGGGATGCCCACCAGCAAGCGGCGCCCGTCGGCGGAGATGTCGTAGAGGAAAGACGAATGACTGCCGAAAGTAAGCCGTTGGGCGATGCCCGTCTTCAGGTCGTACTTTGTAAGGTATGACCGGCTGCGCCATCCCGGCTGCCGGTCGTCGGGATGGATTACCTGTACAATGTCACTGCTTTCCTTCGGCCCTTCCTCCATACCCGTGAACACCAGGTAATCCTCACTGCTGCTCATGGCATAGCTGCCTTTAGGCAGGTTTTCAGCCAGCAGCGCGGCGATGCCCGTCTTCGGGTCCAGGCTGTACAGGCGGCGGTTTCCGTCCTGCGTTTCGTCATATAGGCATGCCACCGTTTTCGGCATCCATTGCAGCCCGTCCCGTTCGGCCAGCAGACGGCCTGCCGCCACGTCCTTCAACTGGCTGTAGCGGCGGTTCTTCCCCCCTTTTTCCGTCTCCGAATAATTCACCACGACATACTTCCCGTCGGGCGAAATCAGCGAACCGGTAATGCGCTTTCCGTCCATCATGTCGTGCAGCATGAACGGGTGCTTTGCCGACAGCGTATACTCTACCGCCTGTGGGGCATCGATGCTCACGGCGAACGAGTCGCGGGCATCCTCCGCCGTCAGGTACTTGATGGCGACGGTATGGTGTGCGGGCGCCAGCTTCAGGTCGGTGCCCTGCAGTTCCGCCCCATCTACATACACCTTGTACACCTTCGGCCCTTTCACATTCAGCTTGCCCGACACGTACTCCGTGTTGTTGACGTAGAACGAGAGCACGCCCACCGATTCGGAAGCAGGCAGCGAGGGCAGTACGCCGCCGCCGAACGTAGCCGAAGGGCTGATGCCGAGGGGCACCGCCCCGAGCAGTGCCGCCTCGTCGAAAGGTTTGTTGTCTACGCCTACCGTGTCGATGCTTACCGGACGGGCCACAGCATAAGGGCCGGCCAGATTCAGCCGGGCAATGCCGGTAATCGTTTGTGCCTGTGCCATTGCTGCAAGCAGTGCGCAAACCTGTATCAGTATTCTTCGTTTCATTTCCGGAAATGGTATGTTTTTGTCAGAAAGCCTCGCGGTATTTGCCCTCTTCCTTGTCTTCAAGCATGGAGAGATAGCTCTGGTAGCGGCTTTCGCTGATGTAATGGGCGTCGACGGCTCCGCGCACGGCACAGCCAGGTTCGTGTGTATGGGTGCAATTGTTGAAACGGCAGCCTTCCGAGAACTGGAATATCTCCTTGAAATAGCTCGTAAGCTCCTCGCGCTCGATGTCGAACGTGCCGAAGCCCTTGATGCCCGGTGTGTCGATGAGGTAGCCGCCGGCCGGCAGCTCGAGCATCTCGCTGAACGTGGTAGTGTGCATGCCCGTATTGTGCGCATCGCTGATCCCGGCGGTGCGCAGGTTGGTGCCGGGCAGGATGCGGTTAATCAGCGTCGATTTGCCTACGCCGCTGTTGCCGCTCAGCAGCGTGATTTTCCCCGCGAGCAGGGGCAGCAGCTGCTCCACGCCCTGGCCCGTATGTGCCGAGAGGGCTATGCATCGGTAGCCGATGTTGCCGTAAAGCTCCATCATCATGTCCTGATAGCGGCGGTCGTCGCCGCCGAGCAGGTCGGCCTTGTTGAACACCAGCACCACCGGCACGCTGTAAGCCTCGGCCGAGGCGAGGAAACGGTCGATGAAGGTAGTGGATGTCTGGGGATAGTTCACGGTGACGATAAGCAGGGCCTGATCGACATTGGCCGCGATGATATGGCTTTGTTTCGACAGGTTGGGCGACTTGCGTATGATATAGTTTCGGCGGTCGTCGATGGCCGTGATGAAAGCCGTCCCCTCCACGCTGGGCGCCATCGCCACGCGGTCGCCCACGGCCACGGGATTGGTGCTGCGGATGCCCTTCAGCCTGAAGCTGCCTTTTATTTTACAGTTAATCAGCTGGCCATCGTCCGTACGGACGGTGTACCAGCTGCCTGTGTTCTTTATTACGAGCCCGTGCATCTACACTGTCATAATTTCCTTGTTCTTAGCCGCCATCAAGTCGTCTACCTTCTTCATGTACTTGTCATGAATCTTCTGCAGCTCCAGTTCGGCGTCTTTCTCGTTGTCCTCGCTGAGCCCGTCCTTGATGGCCTTCTTCAGTTTTTCCTTGATGTCGCCGCGCACGTTGCGCACCTCGACCTTTGTTTTCTCGGCAATCTTGTTACACTGCTTCACCAGTTCGCGGCGGCGCTCCTCCGTGGGCTGCGGTATCCCTAAACGTATCACCTCGCCGTTGTTTTCGGGGGTGATGCCCACGTCGCTGTCCATGATGGCTTTCTCGATGTCGCGTATCTGCTTACGGTCCCACGGCTTGATGGAGATGGTGCGCGCGTCGGGCACGGTAACCGTGGCTACTTGGTTCAGGGGCACTTTTGAGCCGTACGACTCTACCTTCACTCCGTCGAGAATCGCCACATTGGCCCGCCCGGCACGGATACGGTTCAGTTCGTCCTCCAGATAGAGGGCGGCCATTTCCATTCTCTCTTCAGCTGATTTCAATGTTTCTTTTACGTCTATCATAATTTTTTCGAGTTATTATTCCAAGATACAAATGTAATGACATTTTGCCGAAAAAGCAAGAAAAAACCTTTTTTTTATATCCGCCCCGTTCATTTTTCATGCTTCGCCCGGCCAGCTACATACGGCCGGAGCGCAAACCGCAGGGTGTTTTGTAAAGTTTCAGTACAGAGGCATACCACGCCCCGCGCTGCCATGCCGGGGTGTCAGGCTTTGCAGGTCATGATGTCGAGCACCATGCTGTCGGTGGCCTGCATGGCATCGGCGCCAATCGACGTGAGGTTGCGGATGCAGCGGTCGACGTCGTCGTCGATGATGCCCTCGGCACTGGTGACACACTTGCCCTCCATCGACAACAGCGAGGAAAGGATGGCGGTGCTCACGCCCGAGGCTATCTTCAACGAACAGCTGGGCTTGGCGCCGTCGCATATCATGCCCGTAAGGTTGGCTATCATGTTCTTCACACTGCGGCACACCCGTTCGTAGTCGCCGCCCATCAGATAAGTGATGCCGCAACTGGAACCGATGCTGGCCACCACGCAGCCGCAGAGTGCGGATAGCTTGCCCAGGCTCTGCTTGATGTAAATGGCCGTAAGGTGGCTTAGCGCCAGGGCGCGTATCAGCTCTTCTTCCGTATTCTCGTTCTCCTGCGCATATACCGCCACGGGATTGGTGGCGCAGATACCCTGGTTGCCGCTGCCGCTGTTGCTCATCACCGGAATCATGGCGCCGCCCATACGGGCATCGCAGGCTGCAGCGGTCTTGGCGATGATATGCGAGAAGATGGAATTGCCGAAGATGCCCTTTGCCAGCGGGCGGTCGATGGTTTTCCCGAGGTTGTGCCCGTAATTGCCCTTGATGGCCTCTTGCGCCGCCCGCATGTTGTACCGCCTGGATTCGAGGATGAAACGGATCTCGTCGAGCGGGCTCTCCGTGGCGAAGTCGTACACGGTACGGAGGTTGAGGCTCACGGGATGGCCGCAGGCCTCAGCCTGCGCTACGGCACCGTCTGCCGCCCGACCGGGGGCACAGCCTGCGTCATTGTCGCCCGCCGCGCCCACAAAGCGGGTATGGCTGCCAGCTATAACGGCGGTGGCACTATCCTGCCCCGATGTGCAGGTGGCCTCGATATACAGTTTCTCGCTGATGTTTCCTTTCAGGCAAATCCGCACGCGCTTTTCGCCGACAAACCGTTTCCCCTCTTTGAGGGCGGCAGGCGTGAGGTCTTTCAGAACCTCGAGCTGGTAAGCCGACTTGCCTACCAGTGCGCCCAGGGCTACGGCAATGGGCAGCCCTACCATCCCCGTGCCTGGAATACCCACGCCCATGGCGTTTTTCAGGACATTGGCACTGAGGCTCACCTGTATCTGTTCGGGCCGCCGGCCGAGCATCTCGGCAGCACGTGCCGTGCAGAGCGCCACGGCCATGGGCTCTGTGCAGCCGATGGCCGGCACCACCTCTTGGCGGATGAGCGAGATGATGCGCTGCCGGGTATCGTTATCGAGCATAGTTGTCCAATCCGGTTTGCAGGAAGTCGATGTACTTCCGGATATCCTCATCGTAAGAACGGCTGCCGTTGAGGGGCTTGCCGCCATTATCGAGCAGCACGTAGAAGGGCTGGGTATTGGCGCCGAACTTTACGCGCTGCAGATAGCTCCACTTATCGCCCACGGTGTGCAGCGTGCGCTGGCTGCCGTTCTCCGTAACGGTCATCGGCGAGGGCAGCGGTGTCTTGTCGTCCACATAGAGGGAGATGAGCACATAGTCGTCGTTGAGCATCCGCGCCACGGTGGGGTCGGTCCATACGGCACCTTCCATCTTGCGGCAGTTCACGCAGCCGAAACCGGTGAAGTCGATGGCCACCGGCTTGCCGAGCCGCCGGGCTTCGGCCATGCCGAGGTCGTAGTCGGTAAACTTAGCCTCAACGGCCGAATGCTGCAGGTTGAAGTCTTGCGTGTTCATCGGCGGCGCAAAAGCGCTGATGCCCTTGAGCGGGGCGCCCCAAAGTCCGGGCAACATGTAAACGGTGAAAGCCAGCGAAATCAGCCCGAGGAAGAACTGCGGCACATTGGTGCGGCGGTCGGGGTCGTCGTGGGGGAACTTTATCCAGCCCATCAGGTAAGCGCCGAACAGTCCGAAGATGGCTATCCACAGGGACAGGAACACCTCGCGGTCGAGCAGGTGCCAGCCGTAAGCGAGGTCGGCGACGGAAAGGAACTTCAACGCGAAGGCCAGCTCTAAGAAACCGAGCGATACCTTCACCACGTTCATCCAGCCGCCCGACTTAGGGGCCGACTTGAGCAGCGAGGGGAAAACGGCGAAGAGGGTGAACGGGATGGCCAGCGCAACGGCAAAGCCGAACATGCCGATGGTGGGTGCAACCAAGTTGCCCTGGGCGGTGACGGCTACGAGCAGGAAACCGATGATGGGGCCCGTACACGAGAACGAAACGAGCGTAAGGGTGAAGGCCATGAGGAAGATGCTGAGCAGACCGGTGGTTTGCTCCGACTTCTGGTCGAGCTTGTTGCTCCACGAAGATGGCAGGGTAAGCTCGAAAGCCCCGAAGAAGGAGGCAGCGAAGACTATCAGCAGCAAGCAGAAGAAAACGTTGAACACGGCATTGGTAGACATGGCGTTGAGGGCACTCGGCCCGTACAACAGCGTAACGATAACGCCCAGCAATACGTAGATGACCACGATGGAGAGCCCGTAAATGGCGGCTTCGCGGATGGCCTTGCCACGCTCTTTGTTGCGTTTGAGGAAGAAGCTGACCGTCATCGGGATAATCGGCCACACACAGGGCGTAAGCAGGGCGAGGAAACCGCCGAGCATACCGGCGAAGAAGATGTACAACAGCGAGTTGTCCACCGGCTCGTCGTAACTGGCCAGGAGGTCGACGACGGGCGCCCACAGATTGGCGTCGCCCGCCACTGCCGCCTGTGCCGCAGCAGCCCTGCCTGCCTTCGCCGTGTCGGCGGCAACTACGGGAGCTGCGGCAGCTGCCGTATCGGGCACGGCCGCCAATGCCGCTGCCGCTTTCACATCCGCTGCTTTCTTTTCCTCCTTCGCTCCGCTACCATCCGGCGCCTTCTCTACGGGTGAGCGGCCGCTCTTGCGGAACGTGGCCTCAGAGGGCGGCAGACAGCTCTTATCGTCGCAAGCACCGTATTCCACATAACAGTCGATGAGGTATTCGGGCTTGGTGAACTTGATTCTCTGCACGAAAGTGACGCTGTTTTCAAAATAGCGTAGGTTCATATTGAACATGCGGTCGAACTGGGAAATCTCCTTGCCGCGGGCCTGCAAGCTGCCTACAGTTTGCGCCCCCTCCATCTTGTTGGTATTGAACGTGGCGGAAATCGGGCCGTCGCTGCCCAGGTTAGTGGAATAGACATGCCACCCCGGGGCTATCGAGCCCGTAAAAACAATTTCGGCCTCATCACCTGCCAGCATCCTCAGCTGGGAGGAAAAGCGCACGGGGTTCATCAACTGGGCTTGTGCCGCACACAAAACCATCAACAACGCGATGGCGGAAAATAGTCGTCTCATGAATATATAATCATAATTTAATGTAACACCACATCATACTGTCTAAACCGCAAAGATACGAAAAAGCAGCAGAACAACCAGCATGTTTTTAGGATTTTAACGCAGTTCGCCCTGGAATCCGGAAACCGGAAGACGCCCCGGTGCTTCACAGCGCCGGGGCGTTATGTTACTATTAAATAGTAAGTAATAATGATTATATGTATGTAGTCGGTTGCTATTCGCTTTTATTATTTCGGCAGATGGAACACCTCGGTGAGCTCCTTCATCTGGGCATCGCTCATGCCTTCGGGCTCGAAACCCATGCACTTCGAGTTGATATATATCTTGGCACTCTTGGAAAGCACGTCTATCTGGTCGAAAGCATCCATCACGTCGAGCCCCTTGGCAAACACCCCGTGCTTCTCCCACATCACAACGTCGTAGTCTTCCAGCTCGTTCAGCGTGGCATCGGCCAGCGCATTGCTGCCGGGCAGGGTATAGGGCACGATGCCCAAGCCTAACGGACAGAAAGCTTTGGTTTCGGGAATCATCGACCACAGGATGCGCGTAAGCACGTCCTTACCGAGGAACGCCGGGTTATGGCTCATGGCCACCAGCTCTATCGGGTGGGTATGCACGGTGGCCTTGTAGGCCGAGCCGGTCTCTATCAGGCGGGCATGCACGGCAAGGTGCGACGGCAGTTCGCTGGTGGGCATCACCTCTTCGTCGGCGATGATGACGTAGCTGGCACAGTCGTCGAGTATCCGGATGATACTGCCATTGGCCATCGGCCGGCGTGCCAGGTCGCGCATGCGCTTGCCGGTGCCCTTACAGTAGAAATAACATCCCGCCAGCTCGGGCAGCGCAACGCCGATGGGCTTCACGCCGCTGATGGCCGGCATACGGCGGACCTCGTCGTCTACCAGTCCGGTTACATTTACCGTGATGTTGCCGCCGTTGCGCTCTGCCCATCCGTTCTGCCAGAGGTATCCGGCCACTTCTGCTATCTTGTCGACCTCCTGCTTCAGCATGGGGCGCCCTTCCAATATACTCTTCATCAATCTTCGTGTTAAGTTTTACACTGCAAAGGTAGATTTAAAAATCGGTAAAGAACACTGTTTTTTGATATTTGGACTGAAATTTTTGATTTTAAGGTTGATTTATATCAACCGCCGCGAAAAAGCGGAAGGCACGCACCGGGGATATTACCGGGGCGATCAACCCGGGGCCGGGATAAAGCAATTGAGTTCCGCAGCAAAGACGCAAGGGATAGCAGCCCTAAAGGCAAGCGGTGGGCA
>DBRC01000042.1:0-77397 GCA_002305505.1 Prevotella sp. UBA1378
CCGTTGGCGGACAACGGGCAACTATCTGTTTTGATTTTTGGCCATTTTTCTGAGATTTTTGGCCATTTTTCTGAGTTTTTTGGCCAAAAATCAGAACAAAGGTATATCCTCCGCCTTGCAACGGCCGTGCTGCCGCAGCGCGAAGGGAGGCACCGCCGTCCGGATTAACGTGATATCCTTATCCCGAACTCAGGTATATTTGTACCAGCAAAGACAACTTTCATCTGAAATTTTTAATAATTGTTTTCGTTGTGATTAGCTAAAAAATTCGTATCTTTGCATCAGCAAAGACAACTTTTTCTGCCTATTTTATCAGAACTTTGCAGTTGTGATTAGCTAAAAAATTCGTATCTTTGCATCAGCAAAGACAACAAAACCAATGGTAATCATGTACAGACTTAGTTGTGATTAGCTAAAAAATTCGTATCTTTGCATCAGCAAAGACAACACTTATCTGTCTAACAACTTGGATAGTATAGTTGTGATTAGCTAAAAAATTCGTATCTTTGCATCAGCAAAGACAACTGCGCTCATAGATTTCTGTTGTCATAATAGTTGTGATTAGCTAAAAAATTCGTATCTTTGCATCAGCAAAGACAACAGCCGTCCATATAGAGAACGCTACCTTGGAGTTGTGATTAGCTAAAAAATTCGTATCTTTGCATCAGCAAAGACAACTGAAAAAAGCGCTAAAACAAAAAACAAACGTTGTGATTAGCTAAAAAATTCGTATCTTTGCATCAGCAAAGACAACTCTGTTTCATTGCTATATATTTAGAGTGTTGTTGTGATTAGCTAAAAAATTCGTATCTTTGCATCAGCAAAGACAACGGTGGCTGAACGGACGCAAGGAACAAACCTGTTGTGATTAGCTAAAAAATTCGTATCTTTGCATCAGCAAAGACAACAACGGGTTTGATTCTCAACGGTTCGTACAGTTGTGATTAGCTAAAAAATTCGTATCTTTGCATCAGCAAAGACAACTATATTCTGATGAACATGAATATACGATGAGTTGTGATTAGCTAAAAAATTCGTATCTTTGCATCAGCAAAGACAACCGCTACTATTGCGAGTGTGACAGCACCCTCGTTGTGATTAGCTAAAAAATTCGTATCTTTGCATCAGCAAAGACAACGATATTTTTTTTAATTGTTTTCTTAATCTTGTTGTGATTAGCTAAAAAATTCGTATCTTTGCATCAGCAAAGACAACAAAATAAGGTAGCCTACCTGGCTACCTTAGTTGTGATTAGCTAAAAAATTCGTATCTTTGCATCAGCAAAGACAACTGATAGGCAAGTTTCCATAGATCTTCTCACGTTGTGATTAGCTAAAAAATTCGTATCTTTGCATCAGCAAAGACAACTGCCGAGATAAATTTTGGTACAAAGATAAGGTTGTGATTAGCTAAAAAATTCGTATCTTTGCATCAGCAAAGACAACAAAATAAGGTAGTCTATCAGACTACCTTAGTTGTGATTAGCTAAAAAATTCGTATCTTTGCATCAGCAAAGACAACAAAACAACTTCTAACATCAATCAAAATGGAGTTGTGATTAGCTAAAAAATTCGTATCTTTGCATCAGCAAAGACAACTTTCTTTGTCTCTACATCAGATTTCGGCAGTTGTGATTAGCTAAAAAATTCGTATCTTTGCATCAGCAAAGACAACCGAGTTTCACTCCCTGCTGAATAGCCATCGTTGTGATTAGCTAAAAAATTCGTATCTTTGCATCAGCAAAGACAACATGAATTCTTAGGGATTTCGAACTGATTACGTTGTGATTAGCTAAAAAATTCGTATCTTTGCATCAGCAAAGACAACAATCTTCATCAATAGCCACGGCTATCAGTGGTTGTGATTAGCTAAAAAATTCGTATCTTTGCATCAGCAAAGACAACCTTAAAACCTCCAATATCCACGCATCTGCTGTTGTGATTAGCTAAAAAATTCGTATCTTTGCATCAGCAAAGACAACCCATTACCGAGGAGAATGCCGAGGATGTGAGTTGTGATTAGCTAAAAAATTCGTATCTTTGCATCAGCAAAGACAACTATTAAAATAAATAGTATCTTTGTACTGTGTTGTGATTAGCTAAAAAATTCGTATCTTTGCATCAGCAAAGACAACCGCCGCCTCCAAGCCTACAAAGATGCCCACGTTGTGATTAGCTAAAAAATTCGTATCTTTGCATCAGCAAAGACAACAATACTAACATACAATGTCGATGAAAAGTAAGTTGTGATTAGCTAAAAAATTCGTATCTTTGCATCAGCAAAGACAACCATCCACGTGAACCTAAACTGTGGTTCAGTGTTGTGATTAGCTAAAAAATTCGTATCTTTGCATCAGCAAAGACAACCTAATTCGTGTAATGCTCAATGGTGCTTTGGTTGTGATTAGCTAAAAAATTCGTATCTTTGCATCAGCAAAGACAACGACTTGCGAAGTGATGAGAGGGAGGTGGAGGTTGTGATTAGCTAAAAAATTCGTATCTTTGCATCAGCAAAGACAACTAAAGAAAAAAAACAAACATACTATCTGATGTTGTGATTAGCTAAAAAATTCGTATCTTTGCATCAGCAAAGACAACTTACTGCTAATTTTGATGGCAAATATACAGGTTGTGATTAGCTAAAAAATTCGTATCTTTGCATCAGCAAAGACAACCGCCTGCTAATACATCATGCCCAGCATAACGTTGTGATTAGCTAAAAAATTCGTATCTTTGCATCAGCAAAGACAACGGTAAAAAACTTTTACATGGAAAAATGTGTTGTGATTAGCTAAAAAATTCGTATCTTTGCATCAGCAAAGACAACTTGCTAATGCCTATGTTACCCCCAAGGCAGTTGTGATTAGCTAAAAAATTCGTATCTTTGCATCAGCAAAGACAACGAAAACGGGTAATTATTTTCATCCGGTGCAGTTGTGATTAGCTAAAAAATTCGTATCTTTGCATCAGCAAAGACAACCGATATTTTTTTTATTTAAACTTCATTATGTTGTGATTAGCTAAAAAATTCGTATCTTTGCATCAGCAAAGACAACCTGGGTGAGCGTATATCATCCAACAGATTTGTTGTGATTAGCTAAAAAATTCGTATCTTTGCATCAGCAAAGACAACATGTGTCGCACGGGAATGCCACGTGGCTGTGTTGTGATTAGCTAAAAAATTCGTATCTTTGCATCAGCAAAGACAACCGGTAAAAAAACTTTTACATGGAAAAATGGTTGTGATTAGCTAAAAAATTCGTATCTTTGCATCAGCAAAGACAACTTCATAAAAAAATACGGTTAAGCACGCTAAGTTGTGATTAGCTAAAAAATTCGTATCTTTGCATCAGCAAAGACAACAATAATCGCAACAAAGCATACACAATAAAGGTTGTGATTAGCTAAAAAATTCGTATCTTTGCATCAGCAAAGACAACTCTGCTCATTAACGTAAGGCAACAGCTTGTGTTGTGATTAGCTAAAAAATTCGTATCTTTGCATCAGCAAAGACAACTTTCAGGGAAAGGCTATGACGGGAAAACATGTTGTGATTAGCTAAAAAATTCGTATCTTTGCATCAGCAAAGACAACTATAGGCTCTCTAAAATTTCACCGTTTCACGTTGTGATTAGCTAAAAAATTCGTATCTTTGCATCAGCAAAGACAACGAAGACGGCACACGGCACCACTGACAGCGAGTTGTGATTAGCTAAAAAATTCGTATCTTTGCATCAGCAAAGACAACGAGATCGACACACACCGTAACTGGAGTAACGTTGTGATTAGCTAAAAAATTCGTATCTTTGCATCAGCAAAGACAACCCCGATTTAAGTAACCTGCTAAAAAACAGAGGTTTACTACATGTTTTACAAATAAAAAACAATCGAGTATTGAGATGGGATTCTGCAAAATATGTAGAATCCCATTTTCTAAAATAGCTCTAACTGCTGATATGGAGCTGTTGGAGTTTTTTCTTTTCTGCATGAAAAGATCTTAATATCAGCAAATTGTTTATCTGTGATGCATAAAATTCCTACATGACCTAACTCCGGTAATAAAGATTTTACCCGTTTGATATGTACCTGCGCATTTTCCATACTTGCACAATGGCGAACATAGATGGAAAACTGGAACATCGTAAAACCATCCGCCATGATTTCATTGCGAAACTTGGCTGCTACCTTACGTTCTTTTTTGGTATCGGTAGGAAGATCGTAGAATACCAATACCCACATAACTCTGTATTCACATAGTTTTGGGAACATACGCAGAAGGATATGAGATTTTACGTATTTCTCCACTGAAACACTTTGCCAAACTTGCTGTCGTCTCCGATACAGCAACCATCAGCGGACGACGCTTACCTCCGATTCTGACGTCCATCACCGGTATTGACAACAAGTCGCGCTTTAGGTCTTGAGACAATACATCGGGGATTTCATCGTAACGCATCATCATTTCCAATATCTGTTTATCTACAAAAGGCCGGTAAGGCTCCATGATATCATCTGCCAAACAATATGGATTATACCGGTTATGGTGATGGATGCCCGATACGGGCAACAGACCGCTGGCTACGAGTGCCCGCGCTACAACAGCCCGCAGGATTGCATATCCATAGTTTAACAGATGGTTGGGCGGTTCCCCATTCTGCTCCCGGACAAAATCCGGTTTGTCCGAGAATATGTTTTTCCAGTAATATACTGCAGCCTGTGCTTCGTAATTATCTGGATCACCGCTCTTGACATCCCTTGCCATCACATAGAGATTGGCCACAGATTTCAATGTATACTGCTGCAATACCGCAGCCTGATTCTCTATCTTTGCCTTTACAGTCTGTTGCCAAAGCTGTTTCTTCAATGGCAGCGACGATTCTATCTGATTCCTGAACCGCTCGTTATGCGTTGTGTTACCGTGTAATGGCAAGAGCATGCCCATCGGCATGCGCTTGTCATTACATGTGATAAGAGCTACCGTATTATCAAGAAGTGCGGCAATCAGTGCATGAGTGATTGTGACTTGCTGGTGGTCAAGAATCATCACGCCGATATCTTCTATCGGTACCGTACGCACCGACTCCTTGCGTGTCACTTCAGAGACGTCATCGGAACGTTCCACCTCTGGTAACTTTACAACTAATTGCTTATTCCTTAATGACAGATAGGCAGGATTACCAAAATACAATGTTTTCTTTATCATAGGCTAATCATATTTTGTCACAATACCCAGTCGGCTTACTTTCAACCGGACACAAACATTCTTAATCATTTCGCCTGTCCATGACTTTTCTGCTTTATTGTTTGATCCAAGCTCTATTGTATCCATTATTGGGGCAGAAATGTTACATGGGACAAAGAATCCGCATTTACCCGTCGACGACACCAATTTATATATCCTGTCCACCTGCAAAGGCTCTATTTTCCCATCTGTATCCGGTACATACACTAAATCACCTGGCGACAAAACGAACAACAGTTCATTACCATTCCCATCATATTCCGGAGCGACAGGGAGACCCATTTTCATACACTCAACAGCCTCATTAAAAGGAATACTGGTATATGAACGGCCCCCCTCTTTATCTGCATATATTGCAAAAAACAGGTTCGTTCCCTTGTCGGCCTCCACGTACTTAGATTTCTTATTACCACATTCACCCACAGGGAACTTAAGACCTAAAGCCTCCGTCTTCCGCACTTTAAGAATCGGCTTATGGTCTTTTCCTCCGTTATACTTACGAATATTACTATTCATATCCATTATCCCCTCGGGGGTGAATGCTATCTTGGGGTCATTATCATGCTCCTTGAGGTAATTGAGCAGGATAGAGCGTATACCACTGTCGGAGACTGACGCGATTTTCTTCTCATCAAATGATATGTCAAGTTCGCAACGCACTGCCGACAAATCGGCTTCCTTCGGCAACACGAACACTTCTACTTTGCTGATGTCCTTACCATCCAGCATATACTTCCTGTCCTTGAAATACCTTAGGATGACAGTCTCATCAAACTTTTTATACCCTGCTATGAGTCCCTTTATCGCCTTACGGATATTTTTGTCCTTAATCTGATGCCAGTCTTTGAGTGCTTCCTTCAAGCTTACTTTTTTTATCCCCTGCAACCGCACTGCTCCCGAAACAGTGGCCTTATGCAACGATTTACGGACAGCCCAGCCATCACCCTTCAACTGTTTTGCCAATACTTTCCGCCCATTCTCATAGTGCCAGAAGTGGTTGGTCATTTTGTTGATAACACGGAGATTCTGCTTGAAACTTACGATAACGCGCCGCAATTCAGCCTCCACATCCTGAGTAAACGTATCCCATGGTTTATTAAACTTCCATACATAGTTACCATTCCCGTCCGTTTTTTCTTTAAAGCACAATTTATGCTGAAGGTCGTACCTCAGCTTTTTCGCCGATGCAGCCGCAGCACTGTTATTAAGGTAGTTGATATGGTCGCGTGTGGCGCAGGCAATCACTATCGCATCCATCGCATGATGGCGATGGTCGATGCGTTTCTTGCTGAATCCGGCAGACTGCTCAATAGGAATGTTGATCTGGAAATAGCGCTTACCGCCGGCATTCATCCACTGCCCGAAATTGCCCGTGCCCGTTATCCGGTTGAGGCGTTCGAAACGGGGAGTGATAATGTGGTCCCACACCTGTGTAATCCCCCACTCTTTCTTTAACCGGTCCGTAATCGCCCCATTCGATGCGATGACATTAACCGATACAGCCCCCTTGTCATTATCTGCCACTTTACCGTCGGCTGTTGTCTGCCTCACTACATTGGAAAGAATCTCAATGGTCTTCCTTGCGATATAACGGCTGTCGTTAAGCTGCCGATTTATAAAATCTGCCGGGATATCCTCCATGAGTAGCTTGCGCATCTTCGGGCGGTTGTTTGCATAATGCTGCTTTACAAAATCCTCGTATTGCTGCTGGTCAAGAACCTTGTGCCCGCCGATAATCTGGCCGTGCTTATTTTGGATAAACTCATAAGCCAGACTGTTGTCCTTCAGCTTATTCACTTCGCTCTCGCAAATCACCTTATTGTTCAGCGAATCGTCAAAATACCTCGACTGCGGGATAATATGCTCTATCTCATAAGCCGGGGTAAACAGCTTGCTCAATGGAATCACATCGCCGGTATAAGGCGACCGGTATTTCTGTTCCAGCCAGAGCTTATACCTCATTACATCATTGTGGGCAACATGCTTGGTTGCATTGCCAAGATTATTGAATACATCTACAAGTTCCTCGGGCACGTCTTCATTACAAAGGATATCCGCCTCGTAAATCTTGAGCAGTTCGAGTTGCGAAGGCGAATGCGGGCGTACATTTTCTATCCCGCAATCAGGATTGGCAAACTCCTGCAGGAGTGTACGTATGCGTTGATTGGTACGTTCATTCTTCAGCATCTTCTCTGCATCATCCTTCCTCCTGTCAGCCGATTGTTTCAAGTCGCGCCCCATTTCCACGTGCACTTCGTCTATCTTGCCATAAACCGACCAAATGTCTCTCACCACGCGTAACGATTCACCGAGAATAGCTTCTACAACCGGATTACGAAGTGAATGCTGTTTAAAACAGAACCTCAAGTAATAATCAATGTCTGCAGGAGACTTCCAAACGGTATATTCTTCTTTCTTCCCATAAACGACATATTCTGCAAACCATAGCGGCAGAGCCTTGAAATCATCCACCTGCTTCAAACTGAACCTATTCTTCTCCGCACTCTCGTAGATATACTGTTCACCCCTTCCATCTATAATCGCCTGGATACGGTCAAGCGTATGCATGCCAATTGCTCCGGCATCCCATCTTTTCCCCGTCCTCATCAGTGGGAGCACCTTCTTCAATGCCTTTTCAGAATAAGCGCCATAGTCGCTCTCAAACGGTTTAGTGTGAATATACTTCTCCACGAACTTCTCCTCATCCATCCCATTCTTGACAGCGAAAGCCTTCAGAGCCTTGCGCAACAGTACAGGGTCGTCTACCGAGTACAAGATATGCCACAACGCGATTTCCCCACATACATCCAGGCATCCGTCACGGTTGATACTCCACCGCGTTTCATTGCAGGGATACGCCTTACTCTCCACATAATTCCAACGGTGCGATTTGGCACTGAGACCGAAATGTTTCAGCAACGTGTCATTCGACACCTCTTTCAGCCCATTCAAGTATTCAAATAATGCCTCCACATCATTCTCATCTTTGATATAGTCGGCTGTAACGTCCACGTCCGTCTTCAATTTTCCATTTATATTCCCCTCCCTTTGATAGATTTTCAAGTCGCGGATAAAATGCCACAGGCGGAACTCCTGATAGAGCGGATGCGATTTAGAAATTACCTTTATCGGCATGTTGACAATCTCACCGCTTTCCTTATTTACATAATGATACTGCTCGTAAGGGCAGTCGGCAACAGTGCTCTTCTTGCTTTTCAGGGGACGCTGGTAGAAAATGATATCATCCACAAACAACCTTGTGAAATCGCCGTCCGACAATGAACCCACATGCGCTTCATTGTTGCGGTACAGCTCGCGCACGCAGTCCATATATTTCGAACGGTCATTGAGCTCCGGAATAAACTCCTTTTGCTTGTTCAGTATGCTTATTAACTCATCCTTATAATATTTCCGCTCGATTGTACGTATAAGCTTACCCCTCACCTTCCCTGCAGGATTGGCCAACAACGAATCGTAGACATACGCACCTACCGACTGCTGGCTTTGCTCCAAGTCGTGCTCTGTCCGCTTTTTCATCAGTGCCCAGTCGTCCTCTCTCGGGGAGCGGAGCTTTATCTTCGGACGCCCATCTTTATCCAGGGCTACATTGCCATCCTTATCATACGTCGTCGTCACAATCACTTCCACTTTATCCCCTACATTGCGTGGCGCAATTTTCCCGAGCTTCCGCTGTGTGGCTCCATTCTCATAAGTTATCAGGTACCAGTCGTAGCCCCTCCGCTTCTTATCCGGATCCATCTTCTCTACTCTGGCCACTTCCAGCATCATGTATTCCTCGTTCTTCTCCGCCGCTGTTTCCAGTTCATCTCCACGCAACTGGTAATATCCCCTTTTAGCATTGAAATTCAATATTATCCACGCCAGCTCCTCCCGCTTCACAGCCCTTGAAAGAGCTTTCTTCCGAAGATAATAGATAACCCAGTCATAAGGTATCTTCTTACCGCCTTCCACCAGCTCCGGCTGACTTTCCTTGAAATCGGCCAACATTTCGTTAAACGAATCCATGAAGATAAATTCATTTTTCCCGCTGCCACTTTTGCGATAAGGCAGAAGGGGCTCACCATGGTTCTTGAACTTGCCGGGATGTTCCTCAAAATCTATTTCGTTTTTAAAATGTTCCGGAAGGAAGCACAGCTTGCCCAACACTCGCAGAAGCCGTTCGCGCCGCAGTTCTGCACGTTGATACAAACGCCGCGCTCCGCGGAATCCAGTCCGCGACGATGCCGAAGACTGGAGGTTGCCTTTTTGAAAATCACTCATCGCCTGAGCGTCCATCGGGACAATACGGCTGCCTGATTTTATTATTTTATGATTCTCCCCGTCTACTAATGCCCATCCGATACTGTTCGTACCAAGGTCTAATCCTAATATATTTTTCATGCCAATTAATATAAAAATTATGTTACAGATGCAAACTTACATAAAATTCTTGGAATTTACGCCAATTACATCAAGAAATAACATTTTATTCAGAAGGAATTTAATAAAAAACTTTAAAATATTTGCTTAATCAAAAAAAAAGTTGTTATTTTGAAGACGAATTTTTAGCTAATCACAATAAGGATTATTCCGTTGTGAAAACATTCCGGGTGGCGAGAGTCACCCTTTTTATTTAAATTAGTTTCATACAGGGTAAGGATTAACCGTTATCCCGTTAACCCTTACCCGTTGATTTGCAAGTTTCCTCCGCTCAAATTTAAGCCATGAGCATTTTCATAGTTCTATGCTGTTTTCCTTTAAGCCTATCGCCTTGGCTGTCAGCTTCCCTTCTCCCTTCAATACCACCATGCACCGTCCGAAGAAGGCCTTGCGCTTTTTGTCCTTGAACCGTTCCATAGAGGTTTGGTTGCCATTGTCTACACCAATGATTTCGGCTCCATCGGCTTCGAAGAACACTTGATTCTCAGCCCATGGACACCGGTTCCCGTCCTTATCGACCACTTCAACAGCTACGAACGTGGTGTTTCTGCCCTTATAGTCTGTCGTCAGGCGCAGGCGGTCGGGCTGTCCGGCCGTGTGGATTGCCTGCTCAGCCACCTGTTTCCCGCCTTTCCGGGCTATCACTTTTACTTCGCCCGGTTCGAACACGACACGCCATGCCACATGATACTGGTGACCGTCGGCCTTCCGGCGTACGCCTTGGCTCTTTCCGTTGATGAAAAGCTCCACCTCGTCAGCTTGGTTGTAGTAGCACCACATATCAATGGCCTGCCCCTGCAGCCAGTTCCAGTGAGGGAAAAGATGCAGCACAGGCTTATCCGTCCACTCGCTTTGATACATATAATAAACATCCTTCGGGCAACCGCTCAGGTCAATGATGCCGAAATAGCTCGAACGGGCCGGGAACCCATAGGGAGTTGGCTCCCCTATATAGTCGAACCCGGTCCAGATAAACTGTCCGCCGACGTAAGGCGTATGCTTCACCACATCCCATGTTTCCTCGTGCGTAGAGCTCCATGACGCATGCATGTTGTCATAGGCCGAGCACATGAACGACGGGTCCGTATACGGCAGCCACCACTCCTTAGGCGCAGAGATAATACTGTCGCTCGGCATGATATAGTTGCCCGTGGTCTGCAGGGCACTCACGCTCTCGGTCAAGATAAACGGGCGTCCGGGAAAATTCTCCGGCACATCCTTTATCCATTGGTGGTGGTAATTGAAGCCGATGATATCAAGGGCACCGCTCTTGAACAGATGGTTATCCGGCGACGGCTCGTTGCAGCCGGCCGTTACCGGGCGCGTAGCATCATGACGGCGCACGATGGCGGCCAGCCGGCTGGTGAGCAACGAGTTGATACTCAGTTCCCCGTCCTTGGCAAGCGCAGAGGCATCGCGCCCGGCATTTAATATAAGGTTGGCCTGTTCGGCCGTCAGCGTATCAGCATCGGCCGATGACCACTGTTCGAGCACCTCATTGCCAATCGACCACATCAGAATCGAGGGATGGTTACGGTCGCGCTTCACCATATCGCCCAAGTCGCGCTCGGCCCACTGGTCGAAGAAGCGCGCATAGTCGTTCTTCGTCTTTCTGCGGCGCCACATATCGAAGCTCTCGTCCATCACGATGAGCCCCATCGTGTCGCACATGTTCAGCAGCTCGGGTGCCGGCGGGTTGTGCGAGCAACGGATGGCGTTGACCCCCATCGCTTTCAGCTTCACCAGTTTGCGGTGCATAGCATCTTCGTTGAAGGCTGCGCCAAGGCATCCCAAGTCGTGATGCTCGCACACACCGTTTATCTTCATGTTCCTGCCGTTGAGCCAGAAACCCGTCCGGGCATCGAAACGGAACGTGCGGAACCCCGTGGTGGCCGTGCAGGTATCCACCAGCACCCCGCCCACCATCACCTCTGTTTTCACCTTATATATATAAGGGTCAGTTACGTCCCACATACGGGGCGACTTCACCGGCAGCGACAATGTTACGTCGGCTTCCTTGCCTATGGTCACGTCATTGCCCGTCCGCGTAGCCACGACGTTCCCGCCGGCATCCAGCAACAGCTGCCTCACGCTTGCCTTCACCGGTGTTCCCCGATGGTTTTCCAGCGTCACCGTGACGTCTACCGCCGCCCGTTTCTTCTTCTCGCCGACCTTGGGCACCACCTGCATGCCCCAGTGCTTCACATGTACACTGGCGGTTTTTGTAAACCAAACATGGCGGTAGATACCGCAACCGCTGTACCAACGCGAGTTGGGCTGGTCGCTGTTGTCCACGCGTACAGCCACCACGTTGTCGCCCTGCAGATTGACATAGGGCGTAATATCATACTCGAACGAGCTGTATCCGTAAGGCCGGTGCCCCACTTCCTTACCGTTGACGTAAACGGTGGAATTCATGTAAACGCCATCGAACCCGATGAAATAACGGTTAGACGCAGCATGCGAATCGTTCAGCGTAAAATGCTTGCGGTACCACCCGATACCTCCGGGCAATGCCCCCCCGCTGGCTCCCGACTTGGCGTCGGCCGAGAAATCGCCCTCGATGGCCCAGTCGTGCGGCAGGTCGAGCCGCCGCCATGCAGCATCGTTATAACCGGTTGCCGACATATTGGCCGTATCGGCCAGCGCGAACAGCCATCCACGGTCAAAGTTTTTCCTTTCCCGCACAGCTGAAGAAGAAACGGCGATGCCGCAGAGGATGAAAACCGTAAAAAAGAATCGTTTCATAAATAAAGCTAAATATTGCATGGCGCGGACAGTGCGGATTGCAAGGCCCCCGTCCCCGTTCAATCCGCGCCATCCGTGCCATATTGACGAATTAATTATAATTGTACGCTTACGGCCTTTCCGCTGTAATGTACCAGTTTGCCTTCAGGGTTATCCAGATTCAGCGGCTGCGCCTTGTCTTTCGATACCACCACCACGTTGAAGCGGCGGTTTTTCAGCATGCCGTCGAAACTGCCCCGGCGCTTGCCGAAGGTAAGTGTCTTCGAAGCCTCATCGTAGTGTATGTCGATGGTGGCATACTTCCCCTTCTCATAGTTATAGTTGGTGCCCTCGTCCTCATAGAGCTGGAAAGCGGCGTCGGCACCCGTATATACATAAAGGTGGATAAGCTCGGCGGGCTTCTCGTCGCTCCACTGCATCTCCGGCCCGAACGGCACGATGGCCCCTTCGCGCACAAAGACGGGAATCTTATCATAAGGAGCATCCACTACCATCTGCCGGCCTCCCTCTACATGCGCCCCGGTATAAAGGTCGTACCATCCGCACTGCTTGGGGAAATAAACCGACCGGTTGCGGGCTTTATAATACCCCACCGGGCACGCCATCAGCGCCGGGCCGAACATCCACTGGTCGCGGATGTCCTCCACTTGCTTGTCGCCGTTGAAGTCCATCACCAACGCACGCATCAGCGTGTAGTCCTTGAAATGTGCCCATCCGGCCAACGAATACATGTACGGCATCATGCGGTAGCGCAGGCGGTCGTAATACACGATGGTCTGGTAGGCCGGGTGATTGTCGGGGGCGATATTCCACACCTCGCGCAGCGGCCACTGGCCGTGGGTGCGGTAAAGCGGTGTGAAGCATCCGAACTGGTTCCAGCGTGCCTGCAGTTCGCGCCACTCGGCAAGGTCGGCATTCTCCACGCCCGTCCTGTCGTATTCGCCTTGTGCCTCCACGTAACGGTTCTCCACGCAGAAGCCCCCTTGGTCCATTCCCCAAAAGGGGATGCCCGACAACGAGTAGTTCATGCCTGCCGTCATCTGTGCGCGCATATCCTCCCACCGGGTGCCTATATCGCCGCTCCACGTGGCGGTGGAATAGCGCTGTTCGCCGGCAAAGCCGCTACGGGTGAGCAGGAACACGCGCTGATTGGGGTTCACTGCGCGCTGCCCGTTATAGATGGCATCGGCATTCACTATCGAATAGGCATTGAAGTATTCGGTAGACGAGCCGAGGGCGGTAGGGCCGCTGAGCGCTTTCCGGTACCACATCGGCGTACAGTCCCTGACGTTAGGCTCCGAAGCATCCATCCACCATGCGTCGATACCAAACTTATATTTCGAATAGAGGTTTTCGTCCATCTGCCGCCAGAACATCTTGCGGGCACCCTCGGCATATGCATCATAGAACGAGCCTACGTAGCCCGGCCCCACCCAGTCGCGTATTTCGTCTTTCACGGCTTGGCGATACATCCAGCCATTGGCATCAAGCTCCTTATAGTTGGCCGTGGTGCAGTAGAACTTTGGCCATACCGAGATCATGAACCTGCCGTTCATGCGGTGCACCGAGTCGAGCATGGCCTGCGGATTGGGGAAGCGCGCGGCCTCAAACTGATGGCTGCCCCAAGCGTCTTCCTCCCAGTAGTTCCAGTCTTGCACGATATTGTCTATCGGTATTTGCCGGCGGCGAAACTCTGCCAGCGTGCCTTCGATGTCGGCCGAGGTCTTGTAGCGTTCGCGGCTCTGCCAGAACCCGAGCACCCATTTGGGGTATACGGGCGACTTGCCGGTCAGCGTGCGATAGCCCGAGATGACTTGGTCGAGATTTTCCCCCGCAATGAAGTAATAATCCATGTCGCGGCTCATTTCGCTCCAAATGCTCAGCTGCCCTTGCTGCTCGGCGCTGCGGGGCTCGGCCACGCGCAGTCCGCAGTAGCTCACGTCGCCGTCGGGCTGCCACTCTATGCGCAACTGGGTTTTCTCGCCCTTCTGCAAAGCAGCCGTAAACTTATAACTATTCGGGTTCCAAGCCGTGCGCCAGCGCTCGGCCACCACCTCCTTCCCGCCTATAAACACCTTTATATATCCGGCGTAATAGAGTATAAACTGATAATTGCTGGTTTCAGGGGCTTCGATGAATCCCTCGTACACCACGCTGGCCCCGTTGAGCTTGAAGCCCTTCGGCAGATTCTGTATACCGCCCTTATCGGTGGCCTTGCAAATCTCGGATGCCTCGGGCAGGCCGTACTCAAAATAAATTGAGTCCTCGCCGCGCACTAACCGTTGGCCGTCCTTGTCCGTATAGGTGCCGGTCAGACTGCCTTGCCTGCCCTGCTTGTCGTAAAGCGCGAAAGCCCGGTTCAGCTGCATATAATCGTTGGGATTGCCAAAGCGGCAATAGCTGTACGAATCCCACAGCAGACCGTAATTCCTGTTGCTCAGCACGAACGGCACGCTCACTTTCGTGTTATACTGGAAGAGATCTTCGTTCTTTCCCTTCATGTTCAGTTCTTCCGACTGGTGCTGCCCCAACCCATAGAAGGCCTCGTCGGCAGGACTATCGAACAGTGCATGCCAGCTGAGGCCGTTGCGCTGCTGGCCGGTCAACGTGCCGATGCCGATTTCGCGTTCGGGTACGGCGAACGGGGCGAATGCCTTCCCTCCCTCCGCCTCTTTCAGCAGCAGCTTTCCCGCTGCGTCGTAGAAAGTAACCTTCCCCGTCTGTTTGTCTACTACGGCCTTCACGTTCTTTGCCTTCACCGTCACGGCCGAAGCGTCTTCGGTTACGCCGGGCTTCGCACCTGCCTTCTGCCCGACGATAATCAGACTGCTTTTATCGGGCAGCACCTCCTCGCAGGTGGCCTGCACCCGGATGATGTTGTCGTTGATTACCTGCAGCCTTACGAGTTTAGCCCCGTTTTCCGACGGCTGCCCCACTTTCACCGTAACAGCGTTGCCTTTCAGGATGTAGCCTGCCGCGGCTGCCGGGACCGCCCCCAGCAACAAAAGTGCAGACACAAAAATCTTAATGCTCTCCATATCGTTGTTTTTAGTTATTTTCCGACGTTGCAAAATTACTAAGAAAAACGGATATGCCCTGTTACCATTTGTTTCCTATTATAGTCGGTTTGTTAACCCGGGGGTATAAAATGTTATCAAACGGTGCCGGTTTCGTTAAAGGTGCATCGCAACATGGCAATACCCTGCCGCTACTGCGCCTCGCGGGGCGCCTCGCCGCGTGCCGAACCGGAGTATTGCGATGGCATGACACCATACATTTCCTTGAAGTACTTCGAGAAATACCGGGGGTTGTTGAAACCTACCTGATAAGACACCTCGCTCACCGTAAGCTGGCTCTTGCGCAACAACTGCTCGGCGCGGAGCAGGCGGATGCGGCGGATAAACTCGCTCGGCGTCATGCCCGTCACCGAAAGAAGGCGCTTGTAAAGATGCACGCGCGACATGCCCATGGCCTCGCTCATCGTCTCCACGCTGATGTCGGCGTTCGATAAATTGCCCTCTACATATTTCGTGGCATCGCTTACCAGTTTCTCATCGAGCGACGTCACCTCCACCTCCTCTACCTGCGGTGCCAGCTTATAGCGTTTCCTGCCTTGTTTCAATACCTCGTTGGCTTGGGTAAGCAAGCGTTCCACGCCGCTGTACACGGCTTGCTCCTTCTCGTAGCGCTGCTCGTCGGTTTCGTTGCTCATGATATCGTTGAGGGCCTCGAAAGTGTCATGGAACGGTTCGCTCAATTCCTTGGTCAGATTCTCCAACAAGTCTTTTTTCATGCGCGCTATCTCATGTTTCTTTTCCTCTTCCCGGCGGATGTTCTCGCGGCGCTGCTGCTCTAACAGGCGGCGCTGCTTGTAACGCCATACATACCGGGCGCCCGCCGAAAGGAGGAGGACATAGAACAGCACCGCCCACCACGAGCGCCAGTAAGGCGGACGGACGGTGAGTTCGAGCGTGCCTTCCACCGTGCCTACCGTCCCGTCGTCGTTGAGCATCTTGACACGGATGGTATAATCCCCCGGCGGCAGGCTCATGAACGAGATACTGGGTGTTTTCTCCTCCGTCTTAATCCACTTGTCGCTAAAGCCCTCTATCCGGTAGATGAAACGCGTGCGGTTATGGATTGAGCCGTTATTGGACGCCAACAGGAGGGTAAACTGGTTTTCATCATGGTTGAGCACCACCTCGCGGCACACATTGAGTGCTTTCCCGAGCACCACGCGACCGTCGTACCGGCTGCCCACCTCTACTTCCCGGTCGAAGAGCTTGAGCCCGCTGAAGATGGGTTTTTCCTGCGTCTTTCCCTGCCCGAGATAGAGCGGGTTGATGATGTCGATACCGTCCTGCCCTCCCACCACCAGCAATCCGCTGCGCGTAATGCATACGGAACGCTGGTTGAAAGGCCCCTGTTGCAGCCCGTCGCGGTTGTTGTAGCTGCGCACGGTATAGTTCCACGTACCGTCATCCTGTTTCTGCGGGATGACGTTGGAGATGCCGTGGTCCGTAACGACCCACATCGTATGGCGGGTATCTTCGATGACGGAGCACACGCTGGTGCCATAGAACCCCGATTTCATGTCGAGCAAGGTTACACGCTTGTTCGCCGCGTCGTATACAACCATGCCCGACGCAGAACCTTGCCATACAAGGCCGCGGCTGTCAAGCGTCACTTGCGATGTTGCCGGAGTGACTACGCTGGTGTTGGGGTCCTGCGGAATCTTTTGATTGACAACCTTGCGGTTCACGGGATTAATCAATGTATAATAATCGGACGTGCCGGCCATGATCCACCCTTTATGATTGAGCTGTATCGACGAGATATAGTCGGAGGTGAGGGCCGAAGTCTTCGTGTTGTAAGTCTCCATCTTGCCTGTCTTGGCGTCCATGCGCTGGATGCCTCCGCCGAGAGTGCCTATCCACAGGTTGCCCCGCCGGTCCTCGGTTATCGCCCATACGTTGTTGTTGATTAGCGAGCCGGGCTCCCCCGTCGCACGGTACACGCCGAAACGCCCGCCGGCATAGTGGAGCAGCCCCCCCTCGTAGGTGCCGAACCAGATGGAGCCGTCGCGCGCCACATGGCTGCTCACGATGACGTTGGTAGGGAGGTGGCCGTTTTCCTTGTTAAAGAAAACCTGCCCGCCCGTAACGGGGTTATAACAGATGATGCCCTTGTCGTTGGTGCCCAGCCAATAGTTGCCGGAACGGTCTTCGGCTATTGTGTTGATGTCACCCAGCTCTATCGACTCGAAATTGGAAAGGCTCTCTGTATACAGGTTTACGCCGTTCTTATAGGAGCCCGCCCACATCCGGCCCTGCCCGTCGCGGTAGAGCCGCTTGATGGTGATGTCGCTGATGCTGGTTTCGTCGTTCTTGTCGTTGGTGAACTGGCGCATCTGCCCCGTCTTCAAGTCTGCCACAAGCAAGCCCAGGTGGTCGGTGGCAATCCAAAGGCGGCCCTTGGTGTCGAAGTTGACGTCCCACGCCAGTATCTCGTCGGGCACGTTCCCTATGCCGAAGGAACGCAGCAGCTGGGGCAACGACGAATACCACTTTTGCTGCTTCTGGATATATACAAAGGTGTGGCCCGTGGTGACAATCCAATAATTGCACTGGCTGTCAACGTAAAGCCTATAGCTTTGGTTCTCCGGCCCGCCATGGCGGCGCATGTAGTTGTCGCGCCAAGACACGCGCCCTTCTTCGCCATTAAAGCACATCATATCGCCGCAGGACGACACGACGAGCACGCTGTTGCGGAACTGCGAGAAAGAAGATACGCCGAAGTCGGCAGGGATTTCATGCCGGCCGTATCCGTGTTTAAAGAGGCGCAGCTTGTTTGTGTACGGATTAAAGTAATACAGCCCGTTCTCGTATGTTTTCACCCAGAAACATTTTTGGCTGTCGATGTAGATGCGGTCGATTCCGCCCTTGATGCCCCGCCGGGCCAGCCAGCGGTCGGGGCGGCGGTCGAACTGCTCGGTAACGGGGTTGTACACCGAGTAGTTCATGCCTTGCTTTATCCAGAGGCAGCCGTCGTAGGCCTCATATATCTCGTCTACGTAATTGTCCTTGAGCGTAGTCGTGTCGTTTGCGTTCGAATAGAAGATGCGGAAGCGGTAGCCGTCATAGCGGTTCAGGCCGTATGGGGTACCTATCCACACAAAGCCTTCACTGTCTTTGAATATGCAGTTCACCTGGGAATTGGATAAACCGTCGCGCGTGTCCAAGCGGCGGAACTTCATGTCGGGAACAACTGCTGCAGACAGAATATGCGCACAGAAAAGGCTGGTTAGTATTGTCAGTATCCGATTCATCTTTTCATATTAACATTAGGATATTGCTGCAAATATACGAAGAATCGCTGAAAACAACAAACGTTTTTGGAAGATTATGCCATATTGGCTGGAGATACACGCAGTGGCAACCTTATCCTGAATAACAGTATCAATCCCTAATCCATAATCCTTAATCCCTAATCCAAAAAGTACAAGCACCTGGTAACCCGATTACAAGCACCTGGTAACCCGATTACAAGCACCTGGTAACCCGATTACAAGCATCTGGTAACAAGCCTACAAGATGCTTGTACGGATTTTCTTCCCGCTCCTTACCATTCCCGCTTCTTACCGGCAGCGGTTCGGTGAGGCGCAAAAAAAAGATGTCTTTCATTTAGTACCAACCTTGAATTATTGCGTATTCACTAATAGACATGAGGTATATACCCTTTGTGTCACCCTAAAATGCATACTAACTTTAAATGTACGACAACAACCTTACTCTATTATGAGAATTATCCCATTGCTGGCTATGTTGACGGTGACCGCATCAACATTTGCTATTAAAATCACCCATGGCCCATACATCAGCGATATGGACTCAACGTCTACGACCATCATCTGGTTTACCGACAAGCCGGGCCTGTCATGGGTGGAAATCGCCGAAGAAGGCAACGACCACTTCTATGGCAGGGAACGCCGGAAATATTACGCTACGCTGCGCGGGCGGAAGTTAGCCGCCGACACGCTGCACCGGGTACGCATCACCGGCCTGAAACCCGATTGCAGATACCGCTACCGCATATTCACCAAAGAGACGAAACAGTGGCGGTGGAATAATAACATAACGTATGGCGACATCGCCTCTTCCGCTGTTTACAGAAAGGCCCCTTACACGTTCAGGACATTCCCCGCCGCCCCAAGGGACGTTTCCTTCCTTGTACTGAACGACATACACGAACGGGCTGCCGCCATGAAGGAGATGTGCAAAGGCATCGATTTCAGCAAGCTCGACTTTGTATTGCTCAATGGGGACATGTCCGACTATGTAGGGTCTTCCGGCCAGATATTCAAGGGATATATCGACACCTGCGTCAGTATGTTCGCCAAACATGTGCCCGTGTTCATGAACAGGGGCAACCATGAAACACGCGGCGCCTTTGCAGACAAGCTATGGGACTTCTTCCCAACGGAAAGCGGGGAGTTCTACCGCGTACAGCATGTTGCCGGGATAGACTTCCTTATCATCGATTCGGGGGAGGACAAGCCCGACAGCGACATCGAGTATGGTGAAACCGCCGATTACGACGCTTACCGGGAAGAGCAGGCGGCGTGGCTGAAACGGTTGAGGAGCGAAAGGAAGATAGGCCAATACCCCGTGGTGGCATTCTCGCATATCCCGCCGGCCCAGCAAAACTGGCATGGCTGTTACCACCTCACCAACACCATCGTGCCCGAACTTAACAAGATGAACGTATCGGTGATGTTCTCGGGACACCTGCACCGCAACGATTACCGGGAGGCCGACGACACGGTGGGATTCCCCAATATCGTGAACAGCAACATCAGCTACCTGCTGTGCCATACGAGGAATGGCAAGCTGGAAGTGGAACGTGCCGAAGCGGGCGGGAAAAACAAAAGATATTTCACGATTGAATTAAAATGATATAACCACCACAAGATGAATTAAAAAGCCAAAAACATATATATATATCAATTTTATTCACTATATTTGCAATCACGGCAACAACCGGAACAAAAACGGGCCTTATAAGAAGCATAAGATGAAGCATGGCATAGACTTTGATACGGCAAAATACATTCTTGCATTGCAGAAAGACTCGTATGAAGCTTTCGGAATCATCTATATGCAGTATGCCGACAAGATATACAGCTTCTGCATGGCGCAGACAAAAGACAGGACGCTGTCACAGGACATCGTCCAAGACACGTTCCTGAAGCTCTGGGACAACCGGCGCAGGCTTAACCCCGACGGGAACCTGCAGTCGCTCATCTTCACGATTGCCCGCCACCGGATTATAGACGGATTCAGGAAACAAGTTGCGCAAGTGCAATTTGAAGACTACTCCATGCTTTCAAGCCTCCTGACTGCCGAAACCCCGCCCGACCAGCAACTCATCTATGACGAATACGTAAGGCGCGTGGAGGCCTGTAAACGGCGCTTGACGCTCAGGGAATCCGAGATATTCGAGATGAGCCGGGAGAAGAACATCCCCATAAAGGACATCGCAAAGAAACTTAACCTGTCGCCACAGACCGTCAAGAACCATCTGACGTCTTCCTTGAAGGTTTTCCGTTCCGAACTATTAAAGGAGAACTTCCTGCTCCCCCTGTTGGTGATTTTAGGCATGAACTAAAATACATATACCCTGGATGCAACCGGGGGAAGACGGCAGCATGCCAGGGTATAAGGGATGAAGGCGTTGCCTTTCCTTATTTCTTCTCTATCGTATAAGTGCCTTTACAGAGATTGAAAGTGAGCGTGCAGGCAGAGCCTATGAATGTTTCATCGTAGACGCCGCTTTCGCTGCTCCCCCCGTATACAAGGGTGCCGCCGGCCTTGGCCGAAAGGTAATGGTCCCACGATTCGTTGAAATACACCTTGAATCCCCACGGGGAGACGGCGGCTATGTCCAGGCTGATGGTGTAGACGCCGGGAGTGCCGGCGGCCTGCAAGGGGCGCATCGTCCAGTCGTCGGCCACGCCGGCTATCTGCACACTGTGGATGGCCGTCAGCGCATAGGTGAGTGCCGACACCGATACGTCCATCAGGTAAAGGCCGGCCGGCGGCGCGGGAACGTTCGTGCCGCTTCCTGCCGCAAGCGTACCGGCCAGTGCATCGCCTTCGGCCAACGCATAGTTGCTGTCCCAGTTGCCTGCTTCCGTATAAAACTTATAGCCCCACAGCGAATGAACGTTGCACACACCGGCATAGCGCCGTTCGGCCTCATTGTAAAGGCTCAGGTAATTGTCGAATGTCCATGAGCCGGAAATGCCGTCGTCGATTCCAGATACCCACAGGAGCTCCGGAACCTCTTCGGCGGAACCGCCCGCGTCGCCGACGGTGCAAGTCCAGTTGAACGGGTCGCTCAGGTCGAGTACCAGCGCAACTTCCCCCGTCTTGGTGATGTCGACGGTGATGTCGCCGGCCGACGTCCCGAATGTAAGGCCGCCGGCCCCCTGTCCGAACCCGACAGGAGTCGCTACAGCAGCATCGTCGCCGGTACTGGTAGCGGCGTCATATTGCCGTCCGGTTCCCGTTATGCGTATCGTGGCCGTTCCTGTTTTCTGGGCATTGAATGTCAGCATCCATTTGTTTTCTTTCCTCATGTATGCCATCTCGCCGCTGATGCCGCCCGTCACGGTGAGCGAGGGAATCCAGAGGGCACTCCACCGCCGGGTGTTCGTGTTGACTACGGTGTAGTAGCACCCTTCCTGCCCCGGAAACCATAAATTCCATTTTGAACCGTCGCTGCTGATTTCAAATGGCCTGCCACTGATGCCGTCGTTGCCCCACTCTACGCCCGAGCCTTCGAGCAGATACCAGTTGTACCAGCTGCTTACACCCATGAACCCGCTGTAAACACCGTCGGAACCGGGCGAGGCAAGTACATTGCCCGTATCCTCGTGGCTGCTGTTGAGTATGAAGCCGCGCGACATGTCGATTTTGTAAGGCGTGACGTTCACCGCCAGCACATTGCTCAGCTTGGCCGCAATATTCCCGGCCAATACGGAGCGCATGCGGATGTAAAGAGGAGCCGCCACGCCCCCCTCGAACCCCAAACGGCCGACGATGGAATTCAGGGCATCCATCGATATATCCAAAGAGGTGGAACCGGCATCCGCCAGCTGGTCGATTGTCGAGGTGAATCCGGGGGAACTGGAGAATTGGACAGTATTGAGCGTAGCGTTCCTGGGCGCTTTCGCATGTGGGTCGTTCAGCACCAATACACTGTTATCGTTCCAAGAAAGGCGCAAGGCCAGTGCGTCGGGCGTATCGCGGTCGATAACGACATCGCCTGAACCTTGCAGCGCGATATCCGCCGGGCCGGCCGTGGCCAGCAGGTCGCCGTCGTTATTGCAGGCAGCCAGCCCCGTCAGGGCAAGCAGTGCCAACAGTATGTATCTCATCGTCTTCATTTCTTAATAGTTTTCGTTTGTTAGGTTAGGGTTTGCCGAAAGCTCCGGTGCAGGAATCGGGTATACGTTGTATTTACTGTCGGTGGCGCGGCCGTCGAGCACGCCGCCCTTCCATTGCCAGATATAGTTGCCGCCGGCAAATTTGCCGAAGCGCACAAGGTCGGTACGGCGGCAGCACTCCCAGTAGAGTTCGCGGGCACGCTCGTCGAGAATCATGTCGAGCGTCAGCTGGCTGTCGATAATATTGCCTTTCTCCGAGCCGTATGCCCGCTGGCGCAGCTGGTTAATCAGGCCGACGGCTTCGGGGCGCGAGCTGCCCGAACCGCCGCGCAGCACGGCCTCGGCCTGCATCAGGTATACATCAGCCAGACGCATCAGTGGGAAATCGATGTCGGCTCCCGAAGAACCGGTGTTAGACGATGCCGCGCCGTCGTCGGAAAGGTTAGAATATTTCTCGCCAAAATAGCCCTGCGTCTGGTCATCGATGGCTTTAGTGAACCACTGCGACTGCCCGTCGGTATAGAACTTGCAACGGCTGTCGGGGCTTGCGGCTGCATCGCCAAACAAAGCGGGCAGCTCGCCGCGCACGCGGAACATACCCCAAGGAGCCGTAACACCGTAGTCGGATGCCGTCTGTGTGCCATAGTCGCTGCACTGGCCGCAAACGATGAAGGTCGTGGCGCCCCAAGTAACGGTGTTGACGGCATCCACCACGAAGGGGAAGATAATCTCGTTCGTGCGCTTGTGGTTGTCGGCATTGAACAGTTTCGAATAATCGGGCTCCAAAGAGTAACCGGCATTGGCCACGCGCTTACAATAGGCGATACAGTCGGTATAACGGGCACCTGCACCATAAACCTCGGCGTTCAGGTACAACTTGGCCAAGAGGGTCCAGGCCGCTGCTTCCGGTGCACGGCCGTATTCCTGCGCGGCACGGTTCGGCATCCCGCCTTCGGAAATGGCCTTGAGCTCGCCCTCTATATACTCGAAGAGCTGTTTGTTACTGTAACACTCCGGTATATAAGTGCCTACACCCATCGTCTCGTCGACAAACGGGCCCTTGCCGAACAGGTCGAGCACGTATGAATAGGCAAGGGCGCGGAGGAAGCGGGCCTCGGCACGGTAAGCACGGATATCGGACTGCCCGCTGCTGCTGAAACCGGAGATGCTGCCGTCGGCGGCATGGCGGAGGAACTCGTTGCAGAGCGCTATCGTGTAATAAAGGCGGTAATAGGTGTCCGACACCCAGGGGTCGTTGGCATCCCACGACATATAAGTAAGCCCTTCCACCTTGTCGCCCGAGAGCCATGTGCAGGCCACCTCGTCGGTAGCGTTCTCCTGAAGATTGAAGAGGCAGCGCAGGAAGTCGTGCCCGTTGTTGCTGGAGATGTCGGCATTTCCGCCGCCCTGCTCCTGCCCCACGATCACATAAGAGGCATAAAGCTTGGCCAGCGCCATCTTATAACCTTCGGGGGTGCTGTATACATCGCCGCCCACCGACTCCGTGCCTGTATGGGGCAACTGGTCGAGGTCGCCTGTACATGCCGCCAGTGTCAAGGCAGCAAAGATTACGAAATATATCTTTTTCATATCGATCGTTGTTTTAGAAGTCAAGTCCTATTGTTAATGAATAGATTCTCGGGCGCGGGTAGACGCTCATGTCGATGCCGGCGGAACTTTCCGGGTCTACGCCCTTGTATTCCGTAACGGTGAACACGTTCTGCACCATTGCCGATACGCTCAGGCTGCACCACCGGGTTACCGGGCCGAAGTTATAGGACAGCTGCAGGTTGTCCATCTTCAGGAAAGAGGCGTTCTCTACATAGAAGTCGCTTTCGTACTGGCGCTTGCGGAACTGGGTATCGAGGAAGCTCCGGTTCAGCAGGTTCGCCTGATAGGCGTTATACGATACCGTTTCCCATGCACCGGTGTTCATCGCCATCCCGTTATACAGGTAGTTTCCTACACTGGCACGCAGGCTGGTGCTCAACGTGAGCTTCTTCCACCGGATACTGGTTGAGAAGCCGAACATCCAGTCGGGGGCAGGCGAATGATAGTGATAGAGGTCTTTTGTGTCTACCACGCCGTCGTCATTCAGGTCGGCGTAGAGCCCCTCGATGGGGAGCCCCGTGCCCTCATCGTAAATCTGCTTATATACGTAGAAGCTATACGGCTCGTAACCCTCGGAGAGCACCTGCACGTAATGTGAATCGATGCTACCCACGAGCGTATTGGGCGATTGCGTCTTTTCGTTCAGCCGCAGGTTGGTAATCTCGTTGCTCTGGTAGGTGGCATTGGCGCTTATGCTCCACGCCCAGTCTTTTGTCTGGACAGGGGTGGCACTGACGGAGAACTCCCACCCGTGAGAGTCGATGTTGCCCACATTGGTCAGCATCTGCTTGTTGAAGTTCGTGCCGGCCGCTACGGGAACCGTTGCCAGCAGGTCTTCGGTCTTACGGGTATAGTAATCCACGGCACCTGTAATACGGTTGTCGAGGAACGCGAAGTCGACCCCCACGTTGAAAGACTTGGTTGTTTCCCACTTCAGGCCGGTATTGTAAGCCGACGGCCGGTAGGTACGGATGGGCACGCCGTTGAACATATAGCTGGCGCCACTCTGGCTCTCGGTATAGAGCGGTATATAGCCGTAGTTGGCAATACCGTCTTGCTGACCGGTAACGCCGTAACTGGCACGGAGCTTCAGGTTGTTCATGATGCCGCGGAGCGGTTTGAAGAATCCCTCCTCAGACGCCCGCCAGCCCAACGCCACGGAAGGGAAAGTGCCCCAGCGGGTTTCGGGACTGAAACGTGAAGAGCCGTCGCGGCGCATGCTGGCACTGGCAAGGTATTTCCCGCCGTACGAATAGTTCACACGGCCATAGTATGACAGCAATACGTGGCGCTGGTCGTTGGCTGCCGATGCGGCCTGCTGTGTCTGCGGCTCCTCGTCGTTCCACTCCGTATAGGCCGCGTTGGTATACTTCCAGAACTGGTAATCGTAGCCGGCCGTTATCTCTATATTGCTCTTGATGCACTCGATGTATTTATTATAATTAAGGTAGAATGTCAACAGGCGGTTGTTGTTCTCCTGCGGCCCGTAAGTGTAGCGGCGTCCTTTCGTGTTGTAATATTGATAAGCCTCCTTGGGCACGTAAATCTTGCCCTCGCCTTTCGAGTAGTCGTACCCCAGCGTCAGGTGGGCGTGCAGGTCGGGCAGGAAGTGCAGGCTGTAATCAGCGTCGAAACTGCCGATATAGCGGTAGACGTCGGAAGTGGAACTATAGTTGTTCAGCAGTCCGAGCGGGTTGCCCGTAGCGCCGTTGATGGGTACACCGTTGGCATCGGCGGCTTCTGTATAGCCGAGGAAGGCATCCGTTCCGCTATAAACCGGTACCGTAGGATTATGCGTTGCCCCGCCCCAGATGGCGCCAGTATTGGCAAAGCGGTTGTCGCTGTAGGTGGCTTTCCCGTTGACCATCAGCTTCAGGTGGTTGTCCAGCAGCACGGGCGAGAGCGATACGCTTGCCGTGTAGCGGGTTACATTGTCTGTGCGCAGTATGCCGTCTTGGTTGCTGTAACCTAAAGACACGCGGTAAGGCAACATGCCGGCCTTCCCTGATACGCTCAGGTTGTTGTCCGTGCCGAAAGCCGTCTTGAAGATTTCCTTGTTCCAGTCGGTGCTCACGTCCGGGTTCATCAGTTCCTGTTGCTGGGCTGTGCCGTATGTATTCACGGCATCCATCATCTCGTCGCGGCTCAGCATATCGGCCGGCTTGATAAGGTGCTGCATGGCGTTGGTAGTGGAGAAACTTACTTTCGGTTTCTTAGAGTCGGCGCCTTTCTTCGTGGTGATGATGATGACACCGTTAGAGGCGCGCGAGCCATAGATGGCGGTCGAGGAGGCATCTTTCAGGATGGTCATGCTCTCGATGTCGTTAGGGTTAATCAGGCTCAGGAAGTTCCCACTGCCGCTTACGCTGCCCCCCACTTCCATCGGCACGCCGTCGAGTACAATCAGTGGGTCGTTGGAGGCATTCAGGGATGCACCGCCGCGGATGCGGATGGTACTGCCGGCCGAAGGCGACCCGCCGCCGCTCACTATCTGCACACCACTCACCTTACCGTTGATTAACTGCTCCGGCGAGCTGACCATCCCTTGGTTGAAGTCTTTACCGCTTACGCTTGATACAGAGCCCGTAAGGTCGCTCTTGCGCTGCACGCCGTAGCCGACGACTACCGTTTCCTGCAAGACGGTTTCATCCGGCATCATCTTTACGGTCAGCCTGCCCGAAGCGGGAACCTTCACCATCTGTGTCTTATAACCCACGTACGAAACTTGGACGGCGGTTACCCCGCTGCTTAAAGTGAGCACGAAGTTACCGTCGGCACCGGTAATGGTTCCCCTTGAGCTTCCCGCCTCGGTGACTGTTGCACCCACTTGGGGTTCCCCGGTTTCATCCAGCACCGTACCCGCCAGCCGCTTACCTGTGCCCTGTGCCATCACGCTTTGGTGGCAGGACACCGTAAAGCAAACCAGCAGGCACATCCAACGTGCCTTTTCCAAAAAGTTGCTTTTTGTTCTCATTAGACTGATAATATTAAAAATTAGGTTTCAGTAATTATTCATTCAGCAAAATTAAGGAAAAGCTGCCAACCCCACTTGACGAAATCAGGCAAATGAGGTGACATATCGGACAAGGCTTTAAAAACAACGGGACAGGGAAACAAAAAGGACATCCCGGAAGCTTCGGATGTCCTTTTTATTGTCTGTAATCACTTTATCGAACAGCTATTTTATGCCTGTTGTGAAGGTAGATGCCGGGGAAAGCGGGCTGACCATTGAAGCGTGTGCCTTGCAAAGTGTACCAATGGGCATCAGACTTACTGTCGGCCTGGGGAACACTGATGGCCGTGCTGCTCCCGAGGAACTCCTTCAGCACATAGAGGGCAGGCAAGGCACGATGGGAGGAGTTGTCCCACAGGCCGCGGTTTATCCAGCTTTTGAGCACGCTGCTATTCGGCCCGTTGCCGTTTTCTTCGGGGAACCACCAATAGAGGCCGTTCACGTTCGGGTATTTCTTCAGCATTGCAATCAGGTCTTTGGCATATTTAGCTTGCCCCCCGGATGTAATTTCCCACGTAGAAGAAAAATCGTAGTCGATGCCATTGCCTTTCCACGGCTGCCACTGGTAGTAATAGGCGGTCTCCACTATCTGCACTTTCTTGTCTGGGAACTTCTCCGCCAATTGTTTTAAGGCTAAGCCCAAGACGGGCAGTCCGTTGTGCCAAAAGGGATAATAGCTCAATCCGATGATGTCGTAATCGACACTGGCGAGCCGCTCGTAGGTACCAATGAGGACGTCCGACTGCCCGGCCCGCTCTGTATGGATGACGATCTTCGCCTGTGGACATACTTCGCGGCAGGCTTTCGTGGCCTGGGTGAGCAGGGCGATGAAGCGGGGCCAGTTGGCATTGGAGTTATAGTAACAGCGATTGGCCGTGGTGCCGCTCTGCCCCCAAAGCATGCCATAAGATATTTCGTTGCCCGTCTGGATGAAGTCGGGCGTAGCACCGGCCGACACCAGTTTCTGCAGGCAGTCCTTCGTGTACTCGTATACTTTTGCCTGAAGCTGCGCATCATTGAGCGAGAGCCAAGCCTTAGGTGTCCATTGGGCGGCGGGATCTGCCCATGTGTCGCTGTAATGGAAGTCGAGCATGAAGCTGAATCCTTCTGCCTTGATGCGCCTGCCGAGCCGAATCACATAGTCGAGGTCTTGGCAAACCTGTGGGTCGGCATCGCCGCTGGGGTCTACGAAAAGACGGACACGCTGCGCGTTCCATCCCACCGCCTCGCTTTTCATATATTTCAGTACGTCGCCAATCTTTGTGCCCTGCTGGTCGTAGTAATCCACTTCATGGTCTTCATAGCTCTGCAACACGGAGATGTCGCCGCCTACGTAAAGTTGTTCTTGTGCCTTGGCCTGCCACGGTAACGCGGACAGGAGGGTTGTAAAGAGAATAATTTTATTCATAAATCAAGTGTTATTTGAATTTTGGAGTTTCATACGCTGGCTGTAGTTTGCTGGTGTTATGCCATGGGCCTGCAGGAAGCATTTGGAGAAATAGCCGCTATTGGAGAATCCCACGATATACATCACCTCGCTGACCGAGAACTTGCCCTCGGACAAAAGCAGGGAGGCTTTCTTCATCCGCATGTCGCGGATAAACTCCACCGGGGTATGGCCGGTAAGCTGTTTTACTTTCCGGTACAACTGTTTCGAACCGATACCAAGCAGTTCCTGCAACCGGGTGACGTTAAAGTCGGAGCCGGACATGTTCTCGTCAATCAGCCGGATGATTTCTTTCAGCATACGGTCATCGGCCGTTTCAGCTGTTTCACGCTTCACCGAAGGCAACATCTGGGTTTCGAGCTTAAGCTCAAGCGCTTGTTCAATACGCTGCCCGATGTCTTCGGCCGAGCGGCGTATCTGCTCGAGTTCTTCGTTGTGGTCGTTTTTCAGCAGCAAGTAAAGCTGCCCCACCATCTCCGACAAGGGATTCTTCAAGTCGTGCGACAGCCGTTCGAAGAATTTCATCCTGACGTGCGACTGCTCCAACGACATGGCACGGGCCTGCTGCTCTTCCCTCAGCCGCTTCTTCACCATATAGTACCTGAATCCCCACAGCAGCAATCCCGCAAGCAGCAGCAGGTAGATACACTTTGCCCACCACGTAAGATACCAAGGGGGCAGAATCGTTATATGCAGCGAGTAGACTTCCCTGGACGTTTTCCCGGTGGCATTCAATGTGTATACTTTCAGATGATAGCTTCCCGGAGGCAGCCCGTTGTAACTGACTGCAGGCTTCCCGAACGGCATGGTATGCCAGTCGTAATCCACTCCGTCCATCTTATAGGCGTATTCCAAGCACGGCTCGCCACGGAAGGGGAGGTCTGAAAATCTCAGCTCTACATTGTTTTCGTTATACCGGAGCCGCAGGGATTCCAAGAATCTCACATCAACGGATCCGGCACCGTAGGACCGGCCGTTAACCTGTAAGTCGGTAAGCCGCAACAGGGCATACCTATCGGATTTCTCTAACGGTGCGGGCAGTACCATATAGCCGTCGTTGCCCCCTAAGAACACCTGCCGGCTCTTAGCATCGTACCAGGAAGCATAAGGTTGGAAGTCGGGCAGCAGGAAGCTGACACCCTCTCCTTTACGGTCGAACACCCGGCATTTCCCGTCGGTGACAATCCACAGCTGAGGCCCTGCGCACACCATCGAGAGCGTACGCCCGCCTTGCGTGCCCAAGGGATACAAGGCCGTATGGCCTGATTTAATGTTGATGCGCCTGATGGTATCTTGGTAGTTGATGAGGATTTCGTCGCGGCTATTGCCGTTCATAACGTAGACATATCCGGAGTTCTTCGTGATATGGGTTACTTTCATCGTACGGGTGTCAATACGGTCGAGCCCCTTGTCGTGCATCCCTATCCAGACTCTGTCCATGGCGTCAATCACCAATTGTCCCACATGAACATCGGTCAGTTCTGTTGTGAAGTAGCGTTCAGCCACGATATACCCGTCCGACTCCAACAGCCGCTTCTTCCCTATCACGGCGATGCCTCCCATGTATGAGCCAATCCAGTAGCGCCCCTCTGCATCCTCGACAATATCGTAAGCCCAAGCCGTGGAAAAATTCCCTGTACTGTCGGTGATGATGAAGTTGCGCAGTTGCTTCCTGTTGCGGTCGTAGAAATTAATCCCGTGGTCTGTGCATATCAGGATGTCCCCATCGCGGTCGCGGTATATTTTCCTTACCCGGTTATGCGACAAGGGGTAGGCCTTATCAAACTGCCTGAACCATACAGACGAGCCTTGATGGCGGATCAGGCCGTTGGTGCCCCCAAGCCATAAGGCCTGCCCGGGTTCTGCGAGTATGGCGTGCAGGCAGTTCCCGGCCCCTTTTCCGGTAAGTTCGTTCAAGGAGATGTATTTGTAGAAATCTTCGTGCCTGACGAATGAAAGCCCATTGTCAGTACCCACCCAGACATTCTGCCACTGGTCGCCGGACAAAGCCCAGACAATATTGTTTGCCAAGGAACGGGAAGAACGGATGTCGTGTACAAAATGTTCAAGCTGCCTGTTGGGATGATAGGCATAGAGGCCGTTGTCCGTACCAACGTAAAGAGTGCTGTCGGGAGCCGCCAGCAACGCCTTCACGCTGTTTCCCCTTAACCCTGTTATCTCTGTATTCACGTTGCCTTTCCTCTGCAGGAGCGTTCCTTCCGTTCCAATCCACACGCAATCCCTCCGCTCGTCATAGGCCAGCGCATTCACGAGGGGCTGTTGCCCTGCCGTAACAGGTATCAGCGTGCTCCTTCCGCGGTTGAGCAGGTACATGCCCTGGATAGTCCCTACGAGCACCCCGTTACGGGTGGCACAAATGGAATAAACGGCCTGCTTGATATTTGCGGTTCTCTTTATCATTCCCGATGCCGGGCGATAGATGTACAGGCCGTCCGCTGCCCCTAAGAGGATTTCCCCGCCATACTTGCTGACAGCCCTTACCACGCGCGGAGAGTTCCCCGGCAGCGGCAGGTACCGGTTCTTCTGTATGTCGAACACCAGCAGCCCCGCATCCGTACCCAAATAAATTGTCTTACCGGCTATATATAAGGAATGTACGCGCGTATTTCCTGCATCGTTCATCTTGAAATGCGCCCGCGCCCGGTATCCGTCGTAGCTGTACAGCCCCTCTTCCGTACCCACCCAGAGGATTCCTTCCGGGTCGCTTCCCAACGCACAGACATTGCGCGAGGAACCGAACGAGACGTTCTCAAAACTGACTGCACCCAGCGGGAGAATGCAACCAAGGCAGAGGGATATGATTAAAAGCCGCAACTTTATATTGGTCATACGTTAGTGATTGTACTGCAAAAATACACATAAATAAGACATGATACAAGTTTTCCATGTCTTATTTTCACCCGTAGTCCCACGGCAACCGGCCTTATGTCCGATTTATGTCTTATTTTGTCTGATTTGTGTTTAGCGTTCTGCAAGCATGCGCAGCCCTCACGCTAAAGGCAGTGTCATTGCTCGTATCCGCCGAACCCCTGCTGGTCATCATCGCCTTGCACCTCGTCGCGCCGGTCTGTTTTTTTCTTTTTCATGTTACCGAAGTTCCATGTCAGGCTGATATTTGCCCGCGGGTCGCGCCAATTCTTCTGGTGGCGCGTAAACGAGTCGGTCTCGGTGTAGCTGTCCCACTTTTGCGTATTGAACACATCGCGCCAGTTGACCGACACCGCCAGCACCTTGTTGAGGAAAGTCTTGCGCAAGCCAAGGTCGAGACTGGCATCCGGCTTCCGGTATCCTTGGGTGATGACCATGCGCGAGCGGTAATTGCCTGTAGCCTGTACCGATATATCGTAAGGCAGGATGAGCGATGCCAGCATACGGGCATCCCACGAGAAATTCTCATCGCTCCCGCCCGTCACTGTCTGCCCGTTGATGGTATAGCCGAATCCGTCGAGTTTGTAGTAGTAGGCATTGGCAGTGGTTGTCAGGTCGAGTATGTCGAACAGTTTGTTCTTCCCGATGATTTCGACGCCTGCGCTCTGGCTCTTCGCCACATTCTCGTTGGTAGAGTAAACCACGCCGCCTACATTGTATTTGATGCGCTGGATGACATCGGTCGTGGGGCGGTAGTACGTGCTGATGCTCAGCGTGTGCTGTGCCCACGTCTTCAGATAGTTGAGCGAGAACGAATTGGTGTATTCAGGAGTCAGCAGCGGATTTCCGAACTCTATCTGCGAAGCGTCGCGCGTGTTCTTGAACGAGTTGAGCTGTCCGCCCCACGGCCGGCGCAGCCGACGGGTGTAGTTGAGCTGCAGCTGCGACGACTGCGTAAGCGGATAGTTCAGGAACAGGCTCGGGAACAGTTGGAAATAGTCTTTCTTGAACGGTTCGTCGCGCTGTGCGGCATCGTTTTCCTGCTCCCACGTGTAGCTCTCGGTGTTCACTTTCCAGTATTCGCCGCGCAGTCCTGCCATCACGCCCAGCTTCCCTATCTTCGTGGTCAGTGTGGCGTAAAGGGCATGCGTGCCGATTTTGTAGATGAAGCGGTTATAATATGCCTCGTCCGCGAGCAGCCCCGTACCTTCCCAGTTATCGGCCGTCCACGACTCCTGCGGTGTGTTCTCTTCCGAGTACCGGCCGTTGTACCCGGCCTCCAATTTGATGTTATCACCGATTTGGTTCTCATAGTCGATTTTCGCCTCCCATGAGTGGGTGTTCACGTACATCGGCCTGAGCTGGTAGCTTTCCGCCATGCTCACCCCGAATATGGTGTCGCGGTCTTGGTAGATATTGCCATGGTCGCCCGCCCACTTGTCGTATGAAAGATTTGCCTCCAACTTATGCTTCTCACTAAAGTTGCGGGTATAGCCCAGCTCGCCGTGATACATGTCCATATCGCCGTCGGCTGTGGTCAGGCGCGTCATCTGGCGCGCGTCTTGCGCGGCCCCCACCGCGCCATGATGGTATACGGTGGTATTATCGTTCTTGTGCTTACCCTGCATCGTCATGCCGCTGAGCGTAAGGTCGTCCTTTTCCGTCAGATGCCATGTCAGCCCGCCCCGCACGAACAGTCCGCCGCCGCCGTGCTTGTTCGTGCCTTCCGAGTTTTGGTACTGCTGCTGTTCCAGATATGTTTGTTCGGCCTCGTTGTGCCCTGTTCCCTTTCGTTTCCGGTAGCCCACGTTGGCAAAAGCATCGAGCGCGCCGCTCGAATAATTGATGTTGCCTCCCGTGTTCCATCCGCCCCTATTGCTTACGCCCGCCTGCAGCGAGCCATAGTAGCCCGCCTTGCGGTCGCGTTTCAGCACGATATTGATGATTCCTGCCGAACCCTCCGGCGAGTATTTGGCGCCCGGATTATCTATAACCTCTATTTTCTCGATGCTCTCGGCCGGTATCTGCTGCAATATCTCGCCGCGGTTGTCGCTGGTCAGCCCGCTGGCTTTCCCGTTTATCCACACCTCTACGCTGGTGTTGCCCCGCAGGGAGATGACACCGTCGGTGGTAACCTCGACCGACGGTATGTTCTCGAGCAGGTCGCTTGCCGTTCCGCCCGCTGCAGCCAATACCTGATCGACGGTAAAGGTCTTGCGGTCAACCTCCAGTTTCATCTGCGAGCGCTGCCCCGTCACCTCCACCTCTTTCAGCGTGCGCTGGTCCTCGGCGAGATAAATGGCATTGAAAGCAACGTGCTTGTTCTTCCCGGAAAGCGTAAAACTGCGCACAGCGCTCTTATATCCCACGAACGACACCGTAAGCGTATAGCTGCCGTCGTCCAGTCCGGATACGCTGAAGGCTCCTTTAATATCGGTAATCGTTCCCCTTACGAGCTTTTCGCCTTGGCTGACGCGTATATTCACGAACTGCAGCGCTTCATTGCTTTGCTTATCTATCACCCGTCCTTTCACCGTGCCTTGTGCAGCAGCATACACCGTGTTTGCCAATAACAAACAGATAATAATGGTATAAATCCTAATCATATAGCTCTTAGACGGCAGAAAACGGAAAAGGTTTAATGGTGGACGAACGGGAGCAGGCCAGACGGTCAGCAGAATTATTTTTTAGGAAAAGTTTTTCCGGGTCGAAATTTTAATTGTTTTCCGTTTCTATTTTTCAACTATTTGAATACCAACAGATTGACATATTTTAACGCGACAAAAGTTATCCAAAATTATCTTTTTATAGATATTAATACTATCTTTGCAACACAATATTAGTCATTAATTTAATTTTCAATCTTCGAAACATGATACAGACAGTTGTTAAACGCGACGGGCGAATCGTTGGCTTTAACGAGAACAAGATTACGGGTGCCATCCGCAAAGCCATGATGCATACCGAAAAAGGCGAGGACGAACGCCTGCTGATGCAGATTACCGACCACATCTATGCACGCGGTACCCTGCAGATGACCGTAGAGGAAATACAGGACATGGTGGAGGTGGAGCTGATGAAGAGCAAGCGCAAGGACGTTGCCCAGAAATACATCGCCTACCGCAACCAGCGGTCGATAGCCCGTAAAGCAAAAACGCGCGACGTGTTCCTCGACATCGTAAACATCAAGTCGAACGACATCACGCGCGAAAACGCCAACATGAACGCCGATACACCGGCAGGCATGATGATGAAGTTCGCCTCGGAAACCACGAAGCCCTTCGTCGACGATTACCTGCTGTCAGAAGAAAGCCGCGACGCCGTAGAACACAACTACCTGCACATCCACGACAAGGATTATTACCCGACAAAGTCGCTTACCTGCTGCCAGCACCCGCTCGACAACATACTGCACAGGGGCTTCATGGCAGGGCACGGCGAAAGCCGGCCGGCTAAACGCATCGAAACGGCCAGCGTGCTGACATGCATATCGCTCGAATGCGCACAGAACGAGATGCACGGCGGGCAGGCCATACCGGCTTTCGACTTCTATCTCGCCCCCTTCGTGAGACTGAGCTACATAGAGGAGCTGAAGGCACTGGAGGAACTGAACGGCGAAAGCTATAAGCACCTGTACGACCAGCCGCTGATAGACTACCTGAAAAAGCCGCTCGGCTCGCTGAAAGGCGAGGAGCGCGCCATACAACATGCCATCAACAAGACGGTAGGCCGGGTGCATCAGGCAATGGAGGCTTTCATACACAACATGAACACCATACACTCGCGCGGCGGCAACCAAGTGGTGTTCTCCAGCATCAACTACGGCACCGACACGTCGGCCGAGGGGCGCTGCGTGATGCGCGAGCTGCTGCTCTCCACCTACGAGGGCGTGGGCAACGGCGAAACGGCCATCTTCCCCATACAGATATGGAAAAAGAAGCGCGGCGTGAACTATCTGCCGGCCGACCCCAACTACGACCTCTACCAGCTGGCGTGCAAGGTGACGGCACGCCGCTTCTTCCCCAACTTCCTCAACCTCGACGCGACATTCAACCAGAACGACGCATGGCGGCCCGACGACCCTAAGCGCTACTTGTACGAGGTGGCCACGATGGGCTGCCGCACCCGCGTGTTCGAGAACCGCTTCGGCCCGAAGACGTCTATCGGCAGGGGCAACCTCTCGTTCTCCACCATCAACATCGTGCGGCTTGCCATCGAGTGCATGCAGACGGAAGACAAAGACGCCCGCATCGCAAAATTCTTCGCCAAACTGGACAATATGCTCGAAACGGCCGCCAAGCAGCTCGACGAACGCTACCAGTTCCAGAAGACGGCTTTTGCCAAACAGTTCCCCCTGCTGATGAAGTCGCTGTGGCTGGGGGCCGACAAGCTCGGTGCCAACGACACCATCGAACCGGTTATACAACAGGGTACATTGGGAATCGGCTTCATCGGACTGGCGGAATGCCTCGTCGCCCTGACGGGAAAACACCACGGCGAATCGGAAGAAAGCCAGCAACTGGGGCTGAAAATCATCTCATACATGCGCGACCGCTGCAACGACTTCTCCGAGCGCTACCACCACAACTACAGCGTGCTGGCCACACCGGCCGAAGGACTGGCAGGGAAGTTTACAAAAAAAGACCGCAAGGAGTTCGGCGTGCTGCCCGGCATCACCGACCGTGATTACTATACCAACTCGAACCACGTGCCCGTATACTACAAGTGCCCGGCACGCCACAAGGCCGAGACGGAAGCACCCTATCACGAACTGACACGGGGCGGACACATCTTCTACGTGGAAATCGACGGCGACGCTACGCACAACCCGCAGGTCATCATGAACGTGGTCGACATGATGGACCGCCTGAACATGGGCTACGGCAGCGTGAACCACAACCGCAACCGCTGCATGAACTGCGGATACGAGAACGCGGCGGCCAAACTCGAGCAGTGCCCCAAATGCGGCAGCACGCACATCGACCGGCTGCAGCGGATAACCGGTTACCTCGTGGGGACAACCGACCGCTGGAACCACGGCAAGCTCTGCGAGCTGAACGACCGCGTGACACATATCGACGACGGGAACCAACAACTGTTCGAAGGCTGATGGTATCCGTACTCGACATCATAGAAGATACGATGGTAGACGGCCCCGGCCTCCGCACAAGTATCTATTGTGCCGGATGCCGGCACGCCTGCCCCGGCTGCCACAACCCGCAGTCGTGGGACATCAGCAAAGGCCGCCGGATGACGACCGAAGAAATGATGGCCGTCATCGAGGCCGACCCTTATGCCGACGTAACCTTCAGCGGCGGCGACCCGATGCTGCAGGCCGAAGGATTCACCGAGCTGGCCAAGGCCATCCGAAGCCGCACGCGGAAAACCATCTGGTGCTACACGGGCTTCGTGTTCGAGGCCTTGCTCGGCAATCCGGCGCAGCGCGCCTTATTGGAAGAAATCGACGTCCTCGTCGACGGCCCCTTCGTCCGGTCGCTCCGCAACGAAGACCTGCCCTTCCGCGGAAGCAGCAACCAGCGGCTCATCGACGTAAAGAAATCGCTGCCCCGGGAAACGGCCGTACCCTACCACCTTGGCATATAGCCGGTTGCTGCCGCGCGCCAAACCTGCCGCTCCCCTGTTCATTTAATCATCTTTGCAAACCAACCAACAATACAGAAGGATATATGGAAAAATACTTTGCCGACGAACTCCGCTACGACGGGGGCATGGAATACAAACGATGCGGGCGGAGCGGCGTGTTGCTGCCCAAGGTATCGCTGGGCTTCTGGCACAACTTCGGCGGTGTGGACGATTACGACCGCTCGCGGAAGATTACACGCTACGCTTTCGACCACGGCATCACCCACTTCGACCTGGCCAACAATTACGGGCCTCCTTACGGGTCGGCCGAAGAGACGATGGGGCGGCTGATGGACGACGACTTCGCCCCCTACCGCGACGAACTGTTCATTGCCACAAAGGCCGGCTACGACATGTGGCCCGGGCCCTACGGCAACTGGGGCTCGCGCAAGTACCTCATGGCATCGCTCGACCAAAGCCTGAAACGCATGCACCTCGACTATGTAGACCTTTTCTACAGCCACCGGTACGACCCCGGCACGCCGCTCGAAGAGACATTGCAGGCACTGGTGGACACCGTACGCTCAGGAAAGGCACTGTATGTAGGCATCTCCCGATGGCCGCTCGGAGCGGCGCGCACGGCTTTCGCCTACCTGAAAGCGCACGATGTGCCTTGCCTCATCTACCAAGGGCGCCTGAACCTCATCGACCGCGAACCCATCGAGGAGGGCATCACCGAGCTCTGCGAACAGGAGGGCGTGGGCTTCATCTCCTTCTCACCGCTGGCACAGGGCTTGCTTACCGACCGCTACCTCAACGGCATACCCGAGGACTCGCGCATGTCGAAGGGAAAATTCCTGAAACAGGACATGCTTACGCCAGCCCTCCTGCAACGCTTACAACGCCTGGACGCCGCCGCACAGGAGCGCGGCGAAACACTGGCCGAGATGGCACTGGCCTGGATATTGCACCAAAAGGCCGTAACCTCCGTACTCGTAGGCGCCAGCTCTACCGAGCAGCTGCAGAAAAACCTTAAATGCGTGAATGCCGACCCCTTTGCCGACGGGGTTCTGTAACTCCCGGTGAAACACATGGCTTGCATGAACCGCCCATCCGCCCCTGCAAACCCATCATACCGGAACCGGAAGAACGGCCGGTAAAATAAAAGGATAAAGACAGAATCCGTTAAAATTGCCGTTTTTACACTGATTTTCCCGTAAAAATGACAGAAATATAGGAATTTTATGTAATTTTGCCACGTCTACCCCCCTCCCCGTTTTTCGCGGCACGGGGAGGGGGCGTAAGATGCATACATTACAAGGCCCCGGCTTTTATGACATGTATCCTACGGAAAAGGAAACGCCGCAACAAATTAACACATAAATAAAAGAACGATGAAAAAAATGTTTTTAGCGCTGGCAGCCTGTGCAGTCCTGGCTTCCTGCCAACAGAAAGGAAAGACAGCAGAACCCACCGGTACTAACGACTCCATTACAACAGACTCCCTGCGCTTCGAAGGCATACTGCCTGCTGCCGACGGCCCAGGCATACGCTATCAGCTCGCACTGGCCGATGACGGCAGCAACGGGTTCAGTTTGGTGCAAACCTACTTGGAGGCCGAGAACGGTAAAGATATGACCTTCCGCCACACGGGTATCAAGGAGGATGTAACAAAAACTGCCGACGGCAAGGAAGTCAAAGGTATAAAACTGCCGTTAGGCAAAGACGGAACCGCCGAGTATTTCATTCAGGTGAACGACTCCACCCTGCGTATGGTCAACGAAGAACTGGAGGAGGCCGCTTCGGAGCTGAACTACGACCTGACACGGAAATAGGCTGGTGCCTAAATCCAAACCGGCAACGGGAACGTAAAATGATTTTTGGCCATTTTTCTCAGAAAAATGGCCAAAAATCNNCCAACGGCCATGCGCATCGTAGATAATCACAGTAGCGAAGGAAACAAATATTGCAATAAATCCGAGAAATATAGCTATTTTTCTCGGATTTATTGCAATATTTGTTTTTGCCCCATTATCCGCCTGCTGCCCACCGCTTGCCTTTAGGGCTGCTATCCCTTCCGTCTTTACTGCCAAACTTAATTGATTGTCCCGAACCCGGGTAGAAAAAGCGCCCGGCACCGTAAAAAGCCAAGGGGCAAAAAAACTGCAAGCCCATCGGGAAAACGGGCTTGCAGACTGTACGGCAGGCCATGCCAACGGCCTAATAAGGCCAGGTGGCGGCGGTTACACCCTCGGTGATGCCGTCGATGCCATACTGGCAGAACACGCTAAGGTTCTTACGGTCGATTATAGTCATGATGCCCTTGGTGCCATATTGGTTGGTGGCATTGATATCCCACACGAACGGAACGATGCCGCAGTCGATGGCACTCTTGGTTACCGTCTTGTAGAAAGCTTTTATAGAGGCATTGTGCTTGTCCTGGTCTTCATCGCTGCCCAGCGCACGCCAGTTGGCCCCATACTCGCCGAGGATGACAGGGATGCCCTTGTCGACGAACTGCGCCTTCATCTTGGCAAACTGCGTAAGCGCATGGGTGCCGTCGCCCCAAGTGCAGTTATGGGAGCTGCCCGACACGTAATTCTCACTATTATAATAATAGAACGTATCGCCCCATGAGGCCTTTTCTTCCAGTCCGCAGAACTGCCATGGGTCATAGAAATGCACTTCGAACATCAAGCGCCCCTCCGCGGCGTCGGCAGGCAGCGCCGTATAATAGGTGTTGGTGTTGTTGATGTTGGTTTCGGGGCCCTGCACGATGAGCGTGCGCAGGGCATTGTTGCCCCCCGTGGCACGCACGGCGTCGATGAAGGCCTGCTCGTAGCGCACGAGGGTGGCCACCTGCGCTTTGTAGGTTTCCTTATTGGCCGAGCCTTGGTCGTGGAACGGCTCGTTGAGCCCGGCAAAGAGCAGATGCTCGTCGTAGTCTTTGAAAGCCGTGGCTATCTGCGTCCATATCCTCTTCAGCTTTGCCTCCTTGGCCGACACATTGCTCTCGTCGAGGTTGCTGAATCCGTCCGACTCTATCCATCCGCCGTCATAGTGGTCGTTGAGTACGACGTAGAGGCCGCTTACAATGCAATAGTCCACAATCTCCTTCACACGTGCCATCCAGTCGGGGTCGATGGTGGAACTGCTGCTGTCGATGATGTGCCCGTTGACCCAGTTGCACGGAATGCGCACCGAGCGGAAGCCCAGGCTCTTTACATAGTCGATGACCGCCTGCGTGGTCTTGGTGTTCTGCCAATGCGTCTCTGTACCGGTGCCCATGTTCTGGTCTATGTAATTGCCGTTAGCCCCCTCCAAGGTGTTACCGAGGTTCCACCCGGGATACATCAACTTGGCCAGCTCGGCCGCGCTGTGGCTCATGTTGCCGGTGTTCTGCGCGGCTTCCTGTACGATGGTGACGCTCTCGGTGATGCTTTCGTTGTCTTCGTCATCGGTGATGGTGAAGTCGACGGTGCCGGTACGGGCAGCGCTGACATTGACGGCTACGGTAAACGTGCGCTCATAATCGGCGAGCCCCGAACGCACTGCCCCGGGCAACGTTATCCACCCGTTCGGGGTAGACATCCCTATGCTGCCCGTATTGGCCCGCAGCTTTACGGTGACGCTGCCGCCCGCCGCACCTATATTCACTGTCTTCGACGACGGGTCGGAAACAATCAGCCCGTAATGGGGCGTCTGCGTAACGGCAATGGTCTTCACTTCCGAGCCCGACCTTACGGTGACGGTCGCCGTGCGCTCGCTGTAATCGCTCTCAGAACTGACAGGGTAAGCAGCGGCAGTGAGGCTGTAGTTGAAGGTGACACCGGTCGACACGCGCTTGGACAATGTGAGCCAAGAGCCGGAAACCTCGACAGAAGGCTCACCGTTGGGTGTCTGCACCGCGAACTGTGCCTGCCCGCCGTTCTTGGTGTACGTCATGGAGGCCTTGCTCACGACAAAGGATACATTGTTGCTGATGCTGCCCCCGTCTTCGGTGTTCGAGCAGGAAAGGAATGCCCCGGCCAGCAGTAGCAGCGTCAATGCATGGGTGATGGTTTTCAGTTTGTTCATACTTTCAGTGTATTATCTGTTATTAATCTTTTTTCTTGTTCAGGAGTTCAAAACGCCGGCGTTCCGCACCGGAAAGCTTCATGCCGGAAAGTTGTTCGTAGAGCCGCATGGCCTCCTGGCCGTATTGCCTCATCAGCTGCTGCTTCCGCTCATCGGCGGCCATCTCTCCAGGATGCTGCGAGGCGTAGCGCCCCATCCTGTTGACATGGGCTATAGCTATCTCGTAGTTGTAAAGCAACTGCTCCGCGCGCGACATGCCTTTTGTTTTTTCGGCTATCATGCGGTGCTGCTTTTCCATCTCCGCGCGGTAAGCGTCGCTATGGGCATAGGCCGTGTCGGCAGAAGCCCGTTCCTGCGTACGCACAATCCGGTCGAGGCTTTCACTTACTGCGCCACTGTCTTGAATAGCTTCAATCCCCTCCACGTCTCTGCCCGGCTGCTTTTGCCCGGTGCAACCGATGAACAACGCTGCCATAAACAGCACGGTAAACGTCTTATGCATTTTGCCTTGATGATAAGAAAGGCGGGGAGGGGCGCCCCCTCCCCTGCCCTTTACAGCAATAGGTTTATTTCCAATAGATGCCCGTAATCTTCACGGAGGCATTGGGAGCCGCGGTGCACAGGCCGTTCAGGTCGAGGCAGTTGACACCGGTGAAAGAGCATGCCGTGCCGCCGGGGCTTATGGTCGTGGCATACTGGCCGTCGCCGGTAATCGGCGTATCGTAATTCCAGCTCGAATAGCTCCAGTCGGGGTTGGCAAACGACAGGCCGCCGGATACGCCGGAAACGCTGCCTGCGCCCGACACCTCATAAACCACGGTATACTGCTCTGAGAAGGAGGCCGTCTTCAACGAAGCGAAAGCCGGTTCGGCCATGCCGGCCGTGGAGCCATACTGGTTGAAGATTTCCACGCGGTAGTTGCCCTTGCCTTCAATATCGCCGAATACCATCGACCGGACGTTAATCTTGTCGCCGTTCCATGCATAATAGTCGGTGGTATTGTCATTGTCGAGGATAATCGAGTTGATGTACCCGTTCCACTGGCCGAGTTTAGACTCCTGCCCCTTTATGTCGATGACAAAGACGGTGATACCGGTGGCCGAGCCCGTTACGGGGATGGTATAAGTGCCGTCGCCGGTAATCTCTACCGACGTGCTCCAGTCTTGCAAGCCCCAGTCGCCCGAAGCGAAACCTATCACGGCCGTGACGGGAGCATCGAGCTTACCCAACCCGAAGAGGGTGAAGTTGACATACATTTTCTTTGTAAACAAGAAAGCATCCTTATTGATGCCCGGATTGCTTGCCGTGGAGCCCCATGCATTGTAAACCTCGAGACGGAGGTCGCCGTTATTGCCGCATACCGCGAGCTTGGAGTTGTCGAAATCTGCCTTATTCTTCAGTACGGCACGGGCCGAGAGGCCATTGGTTACGGCGGCAGTAGCAAACTGTGCCGCTGTGCCGCTGATGCTGGCGATATACTCGTACGCATTGTTGGCATCGCTGATGGTTCCCGTCATCAGGCAGGCACCGCCTCCGGTCACGGTCTCGCCGATACGGTAACCGGCTTGGGGTATGAAGATGGAGTTGCCGTTAGGGCCCGTCACGGTATAACCGGCAACACCGCCTTTGGTTTCTTCGGTTATCTTGCATTGGTTGATGAGCTGGCGCATCTCGGTGGCAGTTGGCAGGCGGCCGCTGCCCGAAGCAGAACAGATGTCGTAGGCCGCCGAACCGATGATGTTGTGCCGGGCATAGTCGCCGGCATCGGCCGACAGCTTCAGCCCCGAGGCGTCACCATATCCATACAGGCCTCCGGCTTCCGTCTCGGATGTCGCGCCGACATTGGTCTTTGCCCAAAGGACATCGAGGCCAAGGTCGACAAACTCAGCCTCATAAGTCTGGGTAGTCACCGAGTCGAGCTGCCCGAAGAAATAACCGTCGTTCAGCTTCATATATGCCTTGTAATAATACTTCGTGCCGGGCACGAGCGCAGTCTTCGTAAACGAGTAAGGCGAGGCGGTTTGCTCAGGCGTGAGGCCCGACATCGAAAGGTTAAGCCCTTTCATCAGGCTGGCATCGTCCTTGGCTACCGACATCAATACGCCGCAAACAAGATTGGCACTCGCAGGTACGTCGCCCACATCCGCCAGCCTGCCGCCGAGGGTGGTTTTCACGGCCGTAACGTCGGTAGCTCCGATGGTCGTAACCTTGGCATCGCTGGTGACGAAGCTCTTCACTTCGGTGGAATACTTGGTGATTTTCCCCTGCAAGGTAACGTACGCCGTATAATAGTAGGCGGTGTTGGTCTCCAAACCCTCGAGCAACACATCGTAAGTGGTCCCGTCATCGTTGAGCAGGCCCGTAACCCTCGTACCGTTCACTACATCGCCGGCCGACTTGGAGTAGACGATGCCGACGGTGTAAGCCGAAGCCGACTGGCCGGCAAGGCTATTCACCTCGCTGCCGACAATCGTTGCCGAGGCCGCCGAAACCGTGGGCGAACCGGCAGTAATCGAAGAGATGATGGGGGCGGTATTGATACTGTAATCGTTTTCATCATTGCATGACGTGACCAGCAGTCCGCTGCTCATGAGCAAGGATATACCTAATATATACTTCAGTTTCATATTGTCACTGTTTAAAATCATTAGTCATTGAAATGAACCTTGAATGTCGCGCTGAGACTGTTTGTATAGTTCAAGGGCGTGCAGTTGGTTCCATCATTCTTAAAATATTCATGGAAGGGATTCGCCGAATTGCCTGACGCATTCCAAGGATTGCAGATGTAGATACGGGCGTCAATGCCATTGCCGTCGGCCGTCTGCTGTGTGCCGTCATCATTCTTCGTGAATCCGGACCAACTGAAATCTACGCCGGGGACTGTTGTCCCATCCACTTTGACGTCGACAAGGTCGAGCGTTGCGTTCGGGTGGTCAACCATTAGCTTGGCAACGTCGAGATACAGGCAGTAGATATTGTTTTGTGCACCGCTGAGCGTACAGGTGTACACACCGCCGTCGTCCTGTACCTTCACTACTTCGCTTACCTCGCTGCTCCATGTAGAGGTCTGATAGATGAGCGTAGCCGCATACGAAGGCTTTTCGCCCGCATCAGCCGCAGCGGTGAAATGATAGCCCAGGTACTGGTACAGGCTGCCGTCGATATTGTTCTGCTTTGCCCCCAGCCAAATATCGGTGGCTTTGCTCAGTGTCTCGTCGTAGTCGAAATCAAGCAGGCGCAGCTGGCTGTCGCCATCGGCCTCAAGCTTCACCCACTCGCCGCCGATGAGCACCGAACCGAGCCCGTTGTCGAAGGTGTATACACCCTTGCTTGTAACGGTATACTTACCGCTGGCAATGACTCCGATCTGGGTATCTTTCATCTTGTAGGTATTGCCGTCGCTGTCGAGTATCAGCTGGTAACGGGACAGGCCCGACAGGGGGGAAATAAACGAGGGGTAATCGCCGGGCTTGCTGTACGAGTTCTTGCGCACGCCGCCAACCGTGAAGTAATCGAACGGCGTATCTTCATTGAGCACCCATGTTATCTCGGTCTTCTTGCGCACCATCACGCTGTCCTGCCATCCATCGTAGATTTGCGGCTCCTGCGGGACGGACACTTCATAGTTGTCGCGGTATTCCTTCGACACGAAGTTCCATACATACCAGCAAGGGTCTTCGCCCGAGAGCGCCTTATCACGCAGGTTGGCAATCATCAGCTGGTTGTTGTCGAGGTGGAACACATAGAAACCGCTGCTGAAGCTCTTCGACTTGCCGTCGGCCCATGCCCCGTGGGGGAACTCGAGCCCGACGGCACTGATGCCGTGGTTGTCGGGATCGAAGGCAAATGTGCCGGTCTTTTCCGTTCCATCCTGATATTTCACCTTGATATAGGCACCGCCGCTTAGCGACAGCGTCATCTCCTGCATCAGGTCGGCATCGGTGATACCGACGTCGCTGTTCGACGGTTCCCACCATGTATAGTTCTTTGCATACCAGTTGTTCAGGCCTTCATCGTGGGTCATGTCACTGTAAGTGGCCTGTGGGGCGAAACAAGAATAGAAGCCTTGCTTCATGCCCACCTTACCGTTGTCGGGCACCCACGTCTTGGAACCGCCCGCCCCACCGGCAAGCCATGTCCACTCGTCGCCGCTGACGAAGTCGGCACAGAAACTGCTGATATTGAGGCTTACCGTATCACTGTAAATCATTCCCACCGGGGTGTCGATGCCATAAACAAAGCGATAGGTGCCGGGGAAAGCAATCTGCAGCTTCACGTCGTTCCCCTTGGAATGGCCGGTGCCCACGCCCGGATGCGACCAGAACGCATTATACTGGGGCTTCAGGTTCTTCAGGCAAATCAGGTTCGCATTCGCGTCATCCGGCGCAACAGAGAAAGCGATTCCTTCCTGCAAGTCGGCCTGCGAGATTCCCGCAGAACCCATACTGTAATCATCCGGTGAACAACCGGCGGCGAAGAACAGTGCCGCTGCTGCCACCAGTGTATGTATATACTTGTTGATTTTCATAACAGAAAATGTTTAATCTTTAATTTATACTACTTATCTCCTATCATCCTTACTCCCAGCCTGCATTCTGCTTGTAAACGCCGCCGGAAAGGGTTATCTGGCTGTTGGGAATCTGGAAGAAACCGCGCTTGGTGCGGATATTCGCCTCGACATAGGTGGAAGCAATGGTGGTTTTCACCTTATTATTATATACGGAGACTGCCGTGCCTCCCTTCTTCCCGTCATTGGTAGCCTGCCCCAGCTGTGCCTCTACGAAGGCATCAATGCCTTGGCGGAGCAAATCCCAATAACGGACGCCCTCGCCCATGAACTCCAGGCGGCGCTCGGCCCATATCTGGTCGCGTGTGGGGACTGAAGATACATTGTACACGCCGGCACCATAAGCACGGTCGCGCACTTGGTTGAAATAGCCCATGGCATTGCTACTGCCCAGCTCGGCTGCCATCAGCAGCACGTCGGCATAGCGGATCAGTATCCAGTTCTGGTCTTGGTTGGTCTGCATATTGCCTCCATCTACCTCCGTCTCAGCGGCCGGCATCGACGTTCCGTCGGAGAATATCAACGGACAGTACTTCTTGTTCACATAGCCGGTATAGTCCATACAGTCGGTCGTAATCTGCACATCATAAGCACCTATGTCCTTTGTGTTGATGATTGTCGCCGCAGACCGCTGGTCGCCGCTACGGTACAGACTGTTGGCATACGACGTGATAGGGCATGCGCCCCAGCCGTTACCGTAAGGGGCGTAAGCGGTTACGTTGCGCAGACCGAGGTTCACCACAAAACGGTTGCCATTGACGTTGGTGTTATTCCAGTTCTGGTCGTTGTTGAACTTCACCACCCACACGATTTCATCGCTGGCCTCAACATAAGTGGTCTTCCGGCCTTCGTCCTTCGTTGTCGCTTCTGTGCAGGCCGCAGGCCAGAGGTTCTTGAAACTCGGTTCCAGCGAATACTGTCCCGACTTGATTACCTCTTCGCAGTACTGCAACGCCTGGGCCTTGGTCAGCCCGCCGGGTATCTCCTTCCCGGCATTGCCGTTGTACACTCCGTCGTAGAACAGGTATACACGGGCAAGCATGGCCGCGGCAGCATACTTAGTGATGCGGCCCAGATGGGACGACTTGTCGGCATAGGCCTCTCCCGGCATATTGTCGGCAGCATACTTCAAGTCTGCCACTATCTGCGCGTACACGCTGTCCTTGTCGGCCTGCGGCACGACGGCATTGCTGGCAACGGTGAGCAGGGGTACGTTCTCGAACATGCGCACAAGGTCGAAATAGCCGAGGCCGCGGAGGGCGCGGGCCTCGCCTTCAACCGTCTTGCGGGTATCGCCGGATGTCCATGAGATGCCGTCGAGCGAACCTATCAGCTGGTTACAACGGTAGATGGCTTTATAATAGTCGCTCCAAAGGCCATTGAACAGGTCTACCTGATCGGGCATGTAACTGCGGTCGAAACGGTCCATCAACCGGTCGGAACGGTCGTCTGGCCCTCCGCCGCCCAGGCAGTCGTCCGACATGGTTTCCACTGCTTGGTACAACGTTGGCCAGCTGCCGTTGGATACGGTGCGCTGGTATCCGTCGTAGCATCCCACTACGGCATACAGAGCCTGCGTCTCGTTTTTATAGAACGACGTCGAGTTCAAGTCGGTCTTCGAGGTCGTTTCCAAGAAACTGTCGGTACATCCGACCATCGTTAAGCCGGCTATGCCCCAAATTAATATGTTGAATTTCATCTTATTCATGACTTTACAGATTTAGAATTTGAGATTAACTCCAATAAGGAATGTACGTGCATGAGGATAACTGCCGGTATCGAGCCCCGACATCCACGCATCCTGCCCGAACCCGACTTCGGGGTCCATTCCGTTGTACTTGGTAAACGTGTAGAGGTTCTGCACTTGCAGGTAAACACGGGCTTGCGAGAGCCAATCTTGCTTGAGCAGCTTGGAAAAGTCGTAACCCAACGTTACATTGGCAATGCGCATATAGTCGCCGTCCTGCAGATAGAGGTCGGAGAAGTTCGTCCAGCTGATATCGCCATTGACGAGGCGGGGCACGGTATTGGATGTGCCTTCGCCCGTCCAGCGCTGCAAGAAGTAAGTGGTATAGTTGCCTTGGTCGCTGTTACCCCAGTTGCGGTAACCGCCATTGGCTATCTTGAACCCTGCCGCCCCGCTCAGCACTGCCGAGAAATCAAAGTTCTTGTAAGAACAGCTGAGGTTGAATCCGAAGTTCCACTTGGGTATGCCATTACCGAGGTTCACCTTATCGTTGTCATCGATTACCCCGTCCGGTTTTCCGTCGCTTCCCTGGTCGACAATCTTCACGTCGCCGGGGGCTACTCCGGGAAGTACGCCGTTACCGGCCGCTATCCAGTCTGCGATTTCCTGCTCGTTCTGGAAAATGCCTGCTGTCTGGTAACCCCAGAAATACCCCATGGCATTTCCGTTCGAGCAACGGTAGAACTCGGTCTGGTTGTTGAACATGATGTTAGTTGAGCCGTGGATGATGCCGTCGACAGTGGGGATCTCGCCTACCACATTCTTATTATAGGCGAAATTGGCACCTGCGCTATACGTGAATTCCTTACCAATTTTGTCGTTCCATGTCAAGCCTACCTCGACACCCTTATTGGTAACGTTTCCGCCATTGATGTAAGGGGCTTCGGCACCGGCAGTCGCGATAACGGGGGCTTTCACTATCCAGTCCTTGGTTTTCTTGTAATACCAGTCGAAGTTCAAGTTCAGGCGACTGTCGAGGAAACGTGCATCAAAACCCAAGTCGATCTGTTCCGATGTCTCCCACTTCAGTTCTTCATTACCCAGGCGGTTCCCATACGCGCCGTTCGAGTTGGCAGAAGTGCCCTTCCCCGTGCCGAAGTTATAACCTGCGCCATCCAATGTCACGGGAGCGGCATAGAGATAGTCGCCTATAGAGTTGTTGCCTACCTGGCCCCAGCTGGCACGCACCTTGAAGAAGTCGAGCCACGACTTGGTGGCGTCCATGAACTTCTCGCTTGTAACCACCCATCCTGCACTGACCGACGGGAACCATCCATAGCGATGGCCTTCGGCAAAACGGGAAGAACCGTCGCAACGCAGGGTGAAATTCACCATGTAAGTATCGTTATAGTTCCATCCAAGACGCCCGAAATAGGAAACGCGGCGATAGTCGTTGCTCGGATAGCCTTTCAATTCGCCAGCATTGATATTGACCGCATTGCTCAGATAAGCAGTGCTCCAATCGTCGTAGATGTCGAGCAGTTTGTTGTTTCCCGACATATTCTCCCCTTGGAAACGCTCTGCCTCCATGCCAAGCATGGTATTGAAAGCATGTTCTTTTATGCGCCAATCATAAGTTGCCGTATTGGTCCACGTAAGCGTCCAGCCCTTATACATCGATTGCGATACGGAAGGTACGTCGCTCATCGAGTTGGTTGTCGACTGATAAGCCGGTGTATAACTGCGGTACGAGCTGCTGTTGTTGTTGAAGCCCAACTGTGTCTTGAATCTCAGGTTCTTGACAGGCTGGAGTTCGGCGAACACATTGGCCACCCAGTTCTGGTTGTCGGAAAGGTTTTGGCTGCGGTATAAGCTGGCCACCGGGTTGCCGTCGTACTGGTACCAGTCGGTAGCTACGGAATAAGCATAGCCATTGTTCTTGTCTTCGCGTGCCGGTTGCTCATCAAGATAGATGGCCTGCAGCGGCGATGTGCCGTAAGCGCCACGTAGGGCATTGTTGTACATGTTGCCCGTGCCGATGCCTTTCTGCTTATTATAGGAGAACGACACATTCTCGCCGATTTTCAAGATGTCGCCATAGAGCTTCTGCTCAAAATTGGCACGGAAGTTATAGCGCTCATAGTTCGACGCGCTCTTGCCGCCCACGATGCCTTCCTGGCTGTAGTAACCAAGCGAAACGGCATAAGTAGCCGTAGCCGAACCTCCCGTAACGCCTGCGACGTAACTTTCTGTCCTGGCATTGCTCTTGAACATCTCGTCAATCCAGTCGGTATTGTTCAATTGCCCCGTCTTTTGGTTGTAAATAGAAGGGTAAGAGCTCCAGTCGGGAGAGTTGCCACCCGAATTGCGTGCCTGCTCATCCATCAATGCCATGTACTGCTCGCTGTTAAGCATATCTATCTTACGGGCTACATTCCCCCATCCCATATAGGCATCAAACGTCACCTGCGCCTTGCCTTCCTTGCCGCTACGGGTTGTCACTATAACCACGCCGTTGGCAGCCTGCGCACCATAGATAGCCGCCGAGGCAGCATCCTTCAGCACATCGATGCTTTGGATATCGCCCGGGTTGATATTGGTGATGTCGCCGGGAATACCATCTATAATATAAAGAGGTGAGTTGGAGATGTTCGAGCCTTGCCCACGGATGATAACCTTCATTCCCGAGCCCGGCTGCCCGCTCTCCGAGATGATGTTCACGCCCGGTGTTTGCCCCTGCATGGCCTGCAGGGCATTGTTGGTGTTCAGCTTGGCCACTTCGTCGCCTTTAAGCTGGACGGTGGCACCTGTCACGAGCTTCTTTTTCTGTACGCCGTAGCCAATGACAACAACCTCTTCGAGCGACTTTTTGTCTTCCTCGAGCTGGATCTTCATTGTACTCCCGCTCACCTTCACGTGCTTCGTGACGAATCCCACATAAGATACTACGAGCGTCTGTCCGTCATTGGCATTGATTTTGAAGTTGCCGTCAAAATCCGTGACCGTACCCGTCTTCGCACCTTGCACCATAATGGTAGCCCCTATCAGCGGCTCACCATCCGTTGCCGATACCACCTGACCGGTAATCGTCTTTGCGCCAAGAACACCCGCTTCGATTCCATACATTGCCTGCATCGCCAGCATCGCCACGACCAGAACGAGCTTGGAAAGCCAAGGGTCTTTGCAGAACTTTAGAGATGTTTTTCCCATTGTTACACTTGTTTTGGTTATTAATAAATAGATTTTGATTTTGTCTTTTGCAAAGATAGTTAATCTTTTTTTAGACACACTGCCATAAATGTTAACATCTTGTGATGAAATGTTACCATACCGTACGAATTGTTTCCAAGAAATGTATGAAATGTTATTCAAAGGCTTGTATTAGCTTAATAAGGTATTTATCCTATAGACCCTATAGGGCTTATTGGGGTTTATAGACCCTATTACCCCTGCCTCTTCGCAGAAGTATCCCTTATCACCAGTTGCTGGGGAACGATTTCCTTGTATATTTTCTTGTCACCCGCAATGTTTTTCAGCAGCAAGCGGCAGGCGGTGACACCCATCAGATGCGACTGGTCGACAATAGCCGACATACGCGGCGTAACATAAGCTGCATGCGCGTCATCGGTGAAACCGATCAACGCCACGTCTGCCGGTATACGTAAGTTGAGCTGCTTGATGGCCGTAAATGCCGCAAAGGTGATGATATCATTGAACGCCAATATCGCATCCGGACGATCGGCGCGTTGCAACAGTCCGATTGTGGCCTCCAATGCCACTTGATAATCAATCTTCCCGCACACCACCAAGTCGCGCTCTATCGGGATACGGTTTTCGCGCAATGCTTCCAGATAGCCATGCTTGCGGCGGCGCACCATATCAAGATGGTTGGGCCCCCCGATGAAAGCAATACGCCGGCTGCCGGTGTCAATGAGGTGCTGGGTGGCCTGCTGGGCAGCCTCGTCGCCGTTGGCCGTCACCGAAGAAAAACAATCCGACAAGCAGGTACGGCCGAAGAAAACGAGCGGGATGCCCATCTGTACGATTTCCTCGAAATGCGAATAGTCGGTCGTGCTCTGCGAAAGACAAGCCACGATTCCCTCCACATGCAGTCCGATAAAATTGTCTATCGCCCGGGCTTCCGCTTCAAAATCCTCATGGCTATTGGCACTGATCACTGAATATCCGGCACGCTGCGCCTCGTTCTCGATTCCATCCAGCACGGCAGCATAATAGTGGGTCACGAGATTGGGGACAACTACACCGATGATTTTCGGGGCCTCCTTACGCAGGCTCTGCGCAAAAGGGTTGGGGCGATAGTTCAGCCGCTGCGCCAGCTCCTTCACTTTCGCCTGCATTTCCTTGCCGATTTCCGGCGAGTTGCGCAATGCCCTGCTCACGGTAGCAATGCTGACGCCAAGTTCTTGGGCAAGGTCTTTCAGAGACGTTCTATGCTTGTTCGCAGCCATACTGTTGTTTTATTACGGTTTGTGCAAAGTTACATAATTTCGCGTGAATCCGCAAACGTTTACGTTGTTTTTTCATCACGAAATGATACAATGGCACAAAATTGTCACTAACTTTGCACTACAAATTCAGAATGAGTAATGAATAGTTGATAATAAGTTAGTTAGAAAACAGGGGTTAAAACTGTCGCGAGACACTTTTAACCCTTTTCTTTTTCCGCCGGTTATCAACAGCAAGAAAGTATTGCTCAGATATAGTATTCTGCCGAATCCACCAGTCCTGCACGGAGTGCATACTTAGTGGCCTCATGCACATTATTGACACCTAACTTCCGGAAGATATTCTTCCGATGGGTATTGACCGTGTGGAAGCTGGAGAAGCGCTTCTCGGAGATTTCCTTTGTCGTCATGCCGAGCGCAATGTCTTTCAGCACTTCTGTCTCCGTGGGTGTCAGCTTCACTTCCTCCTCAAACTTCGGCGCCGGCGGCACCAATAATATCTCCGCCATCCGCTGGCAGATATAGCGTTGGCGGCGAAGGACCGAGCGGATACATTCCCTGATTTCCTGCAAAGGCGATTCTTTTAGCAAGACGCTTATCTGATGACTGATGACAATCGCCCTGCGTACAAAGTCGGCCGACAAGTCGACACTGAACAATATCCAGTGTACCTGCGGGAAACGCTCGGTAAGAATCAGCAGTTCGTCGATGTCATTGATGTCGAAAAGCGTATAGTCGAGCACTACGACGGCCTCGTCCTGCTGCTTCAACTGGAACAACAGTTCAGCCTTGTCTTCCGCCCGGCGGCACTCCATCCCCCCGAAAGTGCCGAACACGTACATCAGGCCAGCACGCGTGATGTCTTGGTTATCTGCTAAACAAACGTACATGCATATTTACATAGACAGTAATTCGTCGCCCTCGGTATCGCAGCGGGTAAAGCCCATTTCGCGCGCCTTTTCCTGGGAGACGGTGAAATAAACGGCCTCGCCCTCCGTACATACCTCGCCTTTCGAGTTTTCGATTTCGACATGGAGGAAAGCCACGTTCCGGCGCATTTCCTTCAAGCGGGCACGGATTGTAATCTGCGGTTCGGTGGTCATGATGGAGCGGCGGTACTTTACTTCGAGCTTACTGGTTACTCCCGTGGTCTGCAACTTGCGGAAGACGACCCACGACGCGCATTCGTCGATCAGCGTGGCCTGGATGCCGCCATGCAGCGTGTCAATCCATCCCTGATAGTGGGGCTGCGGTTTCCAGTAACAGATGACCTCGTCGCCGTCTTCGAAAAACTCCATGTGCACTCCCAGCGGATTGCCGGGGCAACAGCCAAAGCAGTCGTACCCCTCTTTCTTGAGCCATTGGTTCTTTATCTTACGCATAAGCGCTAACGTTTTGTTTATATTGCAAATGTACGAAAAAAAACGTGGAGCCTTACGAACGCCAGTGTTTTTTTACGTATTTTTCATACTTTCCCCTCCGGTGTATCCCATCCTTTTACACGATTCCCGTCAGAACTTTATGCTAAAGTTAATGCGCACGCCCTGCTTATGGGCCGTGGGAAACTCGAGGTAGGTTAAGCGGCGCACGTATTCGATGTGGAAAAAGCGGAATACGTTGTGTACGCCGGCGTGTATCTCGACATACGCCTTGTGCGGATCCATGATATGGCTGCCCTCCGGGAAACGCATCAGCACTCCGCTGCCGGCATTTTCCCCAAGCGCAGGATTGTTCTTATCGGTGAGCTTTCCCCATAAGGCCTTCACCCCGATGTACTCGCGCCATTTAAGTTCCCTGACGAGGGGCAAGCGGTTGAACAGCTTCCCGTTGAGGTCCCACCTCAGGTCCAGCGAGGCATAGCGGTCGTTGAGGAACTCCATGTTGTTAATCAGGCTGAATGTACCGTTCTGCAGGATATACGATAGATTGGCAGCGGGCATGATGAGCAGCGGGAAAGGTACCCTGCTCCATTGCGCCCCGGCCTTGGCGCTGACATCCACCTTCCCCCAGCTCTTCACCCAGAAGCGCTTGAACACGCTTGCCTCCGTAAAGTTGTAACTGTACTGTCCGCCGAGGAATCCGTCGAACCCCACCGCGTGGCTGAGCGTAAATACCGGGGCGTCGAGATTCACGGGGCGCCGGCGCTGCTTGGTGTTGACAAACTTCTCCCCCGGTGCGTAGCGCCACTCGGCACGCAGCTCCGTTGTACGTATTTTGGTGAAGGGTGGAAGGGAAGACGCCGACGGCGGGGATTCCCACCCCCCGCATGCCTCATCCTCCTCGGCCGTCACGGTGAGCGTGGAGCGCAGCCCCCACCCTTCCTCACGCTCCAGCTTCAGTTGCTGCCGGTTGTAGAACATCATCTTGTCCACCTTCGTCCATTTCAACGCCGTGAAGACATTGTCCTTATCTGTAGACATAAACTTGTCGGTAGGTGCGCAGACATCATAAGCCGACGTGAATGTGATATTACGCACCGGGTACTCGGCGGGCAGGTAGTCCTTGCGGTTGAACGAATAAACCAGCTCGCCCTTATAATAGTCTTTCTTGCTTTTCCATCCATGGGCATAATAGCCTTTAAAGAAAAGGTGTGGATGGAAATTGGCCGTAGTCTGTGCGCCCAAGCGCATCCTGAGGCCGTCGATGAAGTTGGACGACACGAAAGTATTCACCGGCCCGATGTCGACCTTGCTCGGCCGGGTTTCCGTACCTGTCTCGACAAAGTTCTCCGCCAACAGTTTCAGCCCCATCATCACATACCTGAAGCCGCCCTGTTGTTTTATCCCCTTCACGAAATCGTCTATGCCCCGTTCGCCCCTCGTCAGTCCCACTTGGCGGTAATGCCCCCAGAAGTCTTCATCACGCTGCTTGGCTCCGGCATCGGTAACCAGGCTTTCCTTGCCTTTAAAGAGCTGCTTGGGAATGGTGCCGAAAGCATGGTCGCCGATCCGGGTGTTGCGGATGACGACGGCCTTCGTGAGAAAGTCGTACAACTGCAACTCCGCCAGCATGTCATCGGTCGTCAGCACCCACTCGCCCGTGGGTATCTTCGTAAACTCCTGCTGTATCTTCATGCCGTCGATGAAGTTGACGTCGCTGCGCTTAGGGATGGCCATCTCGCAGCGTTTCACCTGATACGACGAGTCGCCGAGAATATAAATGTCCCCGCAGAAGCCGAAGTCCTGTTGGTTGTTGGGCAGGAACCTCACCTGTATGCAGCGGTCGGACGCCACGTTGAGCGTATCTACGATGTAAAAGCGGTAAAAGCGGATGGCATCTTTGCCGATGGGCGACGTGAAGGGATGTTGCAGCAGGCGTATCTGGTCGTCGTAGATGTCCACGTCGGTAAAGAAGTCCTTGAGTACGGCATCCAGGATGTCGCCCGTCTGGAAGAGCCGGTTGATGCCGCCCGACCTTTCGCCTTTGATGATATCCTTCTTGGCGCGCGGCTCCTTGCGGTAGATGCGTTGCGTCACGGTTTCATTGACCGACACCGGCAGTATCAGTTTGTTGTTATAAGGGCAAGGCTCTATCTGGTTCAGCAGCCATTGCTTGCTGAAAAGCCCTTCCTGCATTTGGCCGGGGGTAATGTCGTTTACCGCCAGTGTCAGTTTCTGGTATTTATTGTATTGGTAATAATCGTGGTTCTCAAGGCGGGTGCGCTTTTTGGCTGCGATGACCTTCTTCATCAGCTCTACGGCCGGATTGTCTTTCCTGCTGTATTTCGAACGCTTCGACCTCACCGTCACCTCACCGAGCTGATGGACGCGGTTATACCATTTTGCGGTGTCGCCGCCGATGTCCGGGTTGAGCTGTGCCCGGGCGCCGGGCACGGACGACAGCAGCAGGAGCAGAAGTGCCACGATATACCTCATCCGCAATACTCGGCATACATACGGCGGCTCAGCGCCTCATGGGTACGACGCATGTAAACATACATGACGGTTAAGACGACTATCTCGAACAAGGGGTAAACATAGGGTACATTCAGCAAGCAGGCTGCGAAGAGCGTGATGGCCCGCGAGTTGTGGGTCAGCAGGTTTGTGTATTTCATCAGCGGCAGCGAACCGCGGCGGAAACCGTCGCGCAACTGCCGCGGCATGTCCTCCGCATTGGGATATTTCTTCCGTATGGCCTTATAGAATACCTGGAAATCGGGAGTGAGATTCTCCTGGCGCTTGCAATACGCCGAATAGAAATAATAGAATTTGCGTTCCCAAAAGGCGCCCTTGGCTGGCAGCGCGTCGTAGATGGCGCGCTGGGTGGCGTAATCGTCGAGCTCGCTCCCCTGCTTCCCGAGCAAGAAGTAAAGGTGTATCTGGCGGTAATAGTCGGCCAGGGCGCATTGCTTCGAATGGCAGAACAGCCCGGCAACGGCACAGACTGCAAAGCCGAGCAGCCCCCATTGGGTATCGGTGAAGGGTATATCCTGCGGCCACAGGCGCAGCGATATGGCCACGTAGATGCAGAAGAACCATACATCGCTGGCAAAGCCGTCGAGCATACGGCCGATGAGTGTTTTCTGGCCGGTGATGCGGGCCATCTGCCCGTCGGTGGAGTCGCAGAAATTGGCGAGCAGCAGCAGCAGCACACCCGCCGCGTTATGCCACAGGTCCGTAAAATAGAACATATACCCGGCCAAGGCTCCCAGTACGATTCCGATAATCGTTACGACATTAGGGTGCACCCGCAGCTTTATCCACATCAAGGCAAACAGCAAGCCAACCGGGCGCGTGAAATACACGTCGAGCCACTCTTCCGTATCTTCCGACTTGAAAGACAGTCTTAGCAATTCGCCGAAACTTCTCTTTTCGTTCATATTCCGATTTTCCTCCCGTCCTAAATATTAAACCTTTAAAAACTCTTCTGCCTTTACTATGTCTCCCGCATGGTCGACATCAAGCACTTTATTGAAAGCATAGGCCTTCAAGCGCCGCCCGTCGCGCACCAGTCCGCGCTGGAAGTTGCGCATGCGGTGCTCTGAGCGGGCGATGCAGTTGTCCAGCGTATAAATGGCATTGGGGTGCAAGCCGTAGATGCCGGCAGAAACATACTTGCAGTTTTCCTGCGCGTCGTGGAAACCGATGATATTCATGTCGCCGTCGGTCTGCACGTAAAGCGGCCGTTCGTCGTCTACATAGCCGGTTACGCCCATCAGCCCGTCGCCGCCCCACTCCTTAAAAGCCTTGATGTAGGCCGCGAATTCGTCTTCACGGAAGATGGTGTCGACCGTTGTCATACAAAAAGGCTCATCGGAAAGATAACGGCTGATTTCGAAGAAGCTATGCATCGAACTCGGCGTACTCTTTACGATGAACCTCAATGGCACGCGGCAACCCTTCAAGCCGTCGCGCTGCAGCCCTGCCAGATGCTGGCTGACACGGGCCGTACGGTCGTTACAGATTACGACTATCTCCTCGGCACCGTTCGCCATGAATATGCGGATTAACCTGTCAATCAATTTTTCACCGCCTACTTCCACCAGCGGTTTCGGCATTATTATCCCTTCAGCTGCCAGCCTGCTTCCTTCGCCGGCCGCAATGATTGCGTACTTCATCTGTTCGTCATTGATCTATGTGCAGGCAAAATTACACATTATCCATGAGAACAGGAAAGGTTTTGTTTATTTTTTATCTTCCGACCCTCAATTTCCCCGTATCGTAGCTGCCGCTCCCCAGCGAGTTCTTCGTCAGCGTTTTCAAGGTGCCCGACAATTTGATGTCGCCGCTGCCCTTGAGGTCGCAGCCGGCTGTGCCGCAGCCGGTGAAGTTCACCTCTATGTCGCCGCTGCCTTTCAGTTGTATGGAGGTTTTATCCACGTTCTTCTGGTTCACTGTCATATCGCCGCTGCCCACGAGCGAGAGCCTGGAGCCTACGGCTTCCACCTTTTTAATGTCCAGGTCGCCGCTGCCCACCAGTTCCACGTCGATGTTATCGCAGATAATATCGGCGAACTCCATGTCGCCGCTCCCCTTCAGCTGTATGCTCAGGTTGTCGGTATCAAGGTGCCCACTGCACTTGAAGTCGCCCGAGCCTACCAGTGTGGCTGCAATCAGGTCGGGTGAGGTAACGTACACCTTCACATCGTCGGCATTCCTCACCGACCCCAGCCGGAGGATACTGCTACGGGCTTCTTTCAGCCACACTTTCAGTTCCGTGCCTTTCACCTCCGTTTTCACCTCGCCCATCAGTTTCCCCGGTGCTACCACACGCACACTGAAGTTTTTACCTTGGCTATAATAAACGGTGGGGGAGCCGATAAGGGTCACAGCCTTGAATCCCTTTACATTACGGGTCTGCTCTATCATTTTCCCTGATTTCGCATCACTCCCGGTTGCGCATGCTGTCATAGCAACAACGGCAAGCATCAATAAAATAATCTTTTTCATAATCCTTTTCTGTTAGCTTTATGCTGGTTAGACGCAAACACCAATCAAAAAGTTGCAAGAAAAAGCACTGATGCCTATTTTTAACAAAATCCTACTGAAGCAGCTCTGCCACGTCGGTAATCACCCGGTGGGCAGCGTGCTCGTCGGCAGGGCTGTCGGTCCAGCCTTCGCCCTTCAGCCATGCCGTGCGGCAACCGGCCTTGCGGGCCGGCAGGATGTCCTTGTCGATGCTGTCGCCCACCACGAGCACCTCGGAGGCCGGCAGCTGCAGCGCGGCGACGCCGAGTTCGAAGATGCGGGGGTCGGGTTTGCGCACGCCTACAACGGCCGACTCTACCACCTGCTGAAAGAAGCCCGAGAGGCCGAACTCATCCAATACCACGCCGATATTGCCATAGAAGTTGCTTACCAGCACCATCGGATAGCGGCCGTACAGCTGCTCCAGCACGCTGCGGCTGTGAGCCGTATGTGCTTGGGCTTGCCGGTATACGTCGTCGAGGAGAACGCCATGATACGGGACAATCGACGGCAGCATGCCTCCGCCTACCAGATATTCCAGTTCGATGCGCAGCTTGGCAGCGAGGGTCTGGCGGAAGGTATAGCTGCTCTGGATGATGGGCTGCTTGCCGAGCGTGCGCTCGGCATGTACGTAGGCGTCGCGAAACTGCTGCCCGGTTACGGGCACTTGTGCCCGCTCATAGGCATGCCACAACACCTTACCCCAATGGCAGCCTCCCGAATCGAGCGTGCCGCCATAGTCGAAAATGATTCCTTTAATGTTACTGTCCATGGACGTTGGTTCTATTATTTACGTTTTTAGGTTTGCATCCGCTTTATGATAACGGCCGCAATGGCTTCGGCCGCTGCGTCGCGACAGCGCGAAAAACTGGGCCAGTCGTTGAAGTCGACCAAGGCAAACGTGCCGTCGGCCCGCACGATGCAGTCGCCGCCGTAGACGCTGGTGGCCGTGAGCCGGGCGGCATGCTCCGCCGCTGCTTGCAGCGCGGCCCCGTCGTAGGCGTAATGGTGGGGGCGGCCGTTGCGCTGCTCGTCGCCAAACTTCGATTGCCCGTCGTCGCCGGGATAGAAACAGCGGAAGAAGCCGGTGCCTTCTACGCCGTAAAACTTTATCAGGTCGCCGGCCACATGGGCACGCACGTCTACCGACGCAGCCCCGTGCCCGAGCATCGCCGCCCTTGCCTGCACGGCCGAAGGCCAGTCGGGCACGAACAGTACGTCGGCCTGGGTTTCGGCCGGCATGTCGCCGCGCTTCACCCAATAGCCGTCACCGCCCTGCGCAGGAGCCACGGGCACGCCGTGCGCCTCGAGCAGCTGCATCTGGTCGTAGCGCCGGCAGCAGAGGGATATGCCCCGGGCGCTGTTTATCACAGGGCACCCCTGCCGTTCGCGCTCTTCGAGCCACGCCAGCGTCTCATGGCAGCGTGCCATCGTAACATATACGTCGGCCTCGCCGGCCTGCGCCTCGCTCTCGATGCGGACATCGGCATAGCCTGCCGCTTGCAACCGGCAACATACCGCCTGCAATATCGCCCGGTCTTTATCTACCGAGTTAGGCGAAAACCGCTCCGCCCGGCTGATGGCCAATATTCGTTTACCCGTCATTATCTAATTTGCTTCCGCTGCCTGCAAAGGTAGATATTTTTACTTAATCTACCAAACGGATGAACAAATTAACGGGATAACAGTGACAACTTTATTCTGAATTAGGGAATAATCTTGTCAACCAAAAAGCAACTTAACAACAAAAGCCGTCAACTACCCCCAGTACATAACACAGTATCAAACCCTAATCCATAATCCCTATCGCTTCTACGGCACATAGCCCCGTTTTGTTACCACGTAGCGGTAACGGTTTTACCGCGTGCTGGTAATGATGTTACCACATAGCGGTAATGGTATTACCAAGCACTGGTAAAACAAGCGTTAAACTACAGACGAATCCGTACAAGATGCTTGTAGGATTACACTGCAACATCATCTGTCTACCGGCAGCTCTACCCAGAACGTGGAACCGACGCCTACTTCCGAGTCGACACCGACTGTTCCGCCAAGGCTGTAGGCAAGCGACCGGCAGATGCTAAGGCCAAGACCGGTACCTTGGGCAAACTCGTCGAGCTTTACGAAACGCTCAAAGATATGCCCGCGCTCATCCTTCTGTATGCCCTTGCCCGTATCGCGCACCCATATACGCAGCTTTCCGTCGGTTTCTTGCTCGCTGCCGAGCGTGATGCTGCCTTTCTCCGTGAACTTTACGGCATTGCTCATGAAGTGCGCCAGGATGTCGGACAGGCGGCTGCGGTCGGTTTTCAAGGCAACAAACCCACCGGCTGTATGGGCCGAAATCACCAAATCGGCGTTGGTATTGGCTGCAGCATATTTAGAAGCCAGCTCGCTTAACAACTGGTTTAAATCAAACTCGGTAATGGTAAGCTCGGCATTGCCGGCCTCTATCTTCGACATACTCACTATATCGTCGAAGATACGGAGCAGCTTGGCATTGCTATCGCGGATGATGCCCACGAGCTTGGCGCGCTCTTCCTCGTTCTGCGCCATGGGCAGGATGTCGGAGAAACCGACAATGGCGTTGAGCGGCGTGCGCACCTCGTGGCTGATATTGGCAAGGAAAGCCGTCTTGAGCCTGTCGCTCTCCTCGGCCTTGTTGCGGGCAAGTATGAGCTCGAGCTCCTTCTGCTCGTCGATACGCATTGACGTGCCGATCACCGTAAGCGGCTTGCCGTCGGCATCGCGCTCGGCCACCGTGGCATAGTCTTCACACCAGTACATCTTGTCGCTATGGGATACATGCATCTGGTATTGCAGATGCATGTTGTCTACACGCCCGCTGCAAATATCGTCGAACGCCTGAAGCACGCGCTTGGCGTCCCACGGGGCAATGACATCGCCCAACTTGCTTATGGGCGTGCCCGGCATAGGGATGTAGTTATCGAGCGTGGTGCGGAAGTCGCTGCCCAGGGTGATGAGCCTCTCGCGGGCGTCAATGCGCCACGTGGCAAGCTTCATCGCCTTGAGCACCAGCTCGTGTTCGATGTCATGGCGCTTCAGGCTGTCCAGCAACCGCAGCTCGGCCTTCAGCCTGCGGTGCCTGCGGATTTGCACGACGAGCGAGATGAGGCCCGTTATCACAAACAGGATGCCGAAGACCCAGATAAGGATATCAACGCGTATTTTGGAAAGCCCTACATGGATATAAAGAAAACTTGCTAAAACCTCTGACATACAATACTATAATTTCAACCAACCATGCGCAGGACCGGGCTTTGCCCGACTGTGCCGCGGCAGGAAAAGACACATGAAGTACACTTTGAATAACCAGGGGCAAATATACATCTTTTTTTCGGAATAATAAAAGATTTCGACAGTTATTTTCATTTCCTGCCCATTTTGCCGCCCCACGGCCTCCTGCACCCGCTTTACGGGCCAGGCGATACGGCGAGAGGGGCCGTGGCCCGGGAATGTAAATAAAATCGGCTTTTTATTTGGTATTTCGCGCGATTTACAGTATCTTTGCAGCGCAAATATTGATACATCACAATAGATGAGTACGCATAATTTCACTCATATACTGACCCGGACAGTCGACAAGCTGTCAGAGCCGGAATCACTGAAAGGACTATTTCACCAGCACCGCGACGGTAATCCGCTACCGTCGAGCAAAACCTTAGAGGAAATTATCGAGTTGTCGCGTGCCATTCTCTTCCCCGGATATTTCGGAAGGCCATCCATCAACACCCATACCATCCGCTACCACATCGGCGTAAGCATCGAGCAACTGTTCAAACTGCTGAGCGACCAGATACTGGCCGGGCTGTGCTTCTCGTGCACGGGGAAAGGAGGCCACAACGGGTGCGAGCCCTGCCGGCTAAGGGCAAAGCAGATAGCAGCAGAGCTGACGGCCCGGCTGCCGGAGATAAGGCGCACACTAGCAACGGACGTGACGGCCGCCTACGACGGCGACCCGGCTGCACAGAACGTGGGCGAGGTCATCTCGTGCTACCCCGCCATCAAGGCGCTCACCAACTACCGCATCGCACACGAACTGCTGGAACTGGGCGTACCGCTCATCCCGCGCATCATCACCGAGATGGCCCACTCGGAAACAGGCATCGACATACATCCCGCCGCCACCATCGGCCACCATTTCGCCATCGACCACGGCACGGGCGTGGTAATCGGCGCCACATGCGTCATCGGCAACCACGTAAAACTGTATCAAGGCGTAACGTTGGGGGCAAAGAGCTTCCCGCTCGACACCGAGGGCAACCCGATAAAGGGGATTGCACGCCACCCGATACTGGAAGACAACGTGGTGGTTTATTCCAACGCCACCGTCCTCGGCCGCATCACCATCGGCAAAGGCTCGGTAATAGGCGCGAATATATGGGTGACGGAGGACATGGAACCAAACAGCAAGAAATACAAGAAAGAATAACTCACAATAATGGAACAAGAATTCGAACTAATCGCCAAGACGTTCATGGGACTGGAACCCGTGCTGGCGAAAGAACTGACACAACTGGGTGCAAACAACGTGCAAATCGGGCGGCGCATGGTGTCGTTCACAGGCAACAAGGAAATGATGTACCGGGTCAACTTCCAGCTGCACACAGCCATCCGTATCTTGAAACCCATCAGCCACTTTAAGGCGTTGTCGGCCGACGATGTATACGGGAAAGTAAAGGAAATAGACTGGAGTGCATACCTTGAGCTCGATAAGACGTTTGCCGTCGACTCGGTCGTGTTCTCGGAAGAATTCCGCCATTCGAAATTCGTTTCCTACAAGGTGAAGGATGCCATAGTGGACCAGTTCCGCGAGAAAACCGGGAAGCGGCCGAACATCAGCGTATCCAACCCCGACATCCGCCTGAATATGCACATCGCCGAAGACCAATGCACGCTGAGCCTCGACTCAAGCGGCGAGAGCCTGCACAGGCGGGGCTACCGGCAGGAAAGCGTAGAGGCACCGCTGAACGAGGTGCTGGCGGCAGGCATGATACTGATGACGGGATGGCAGGGCGACACCGACTTCATCGACCCGATGTGCGGCAGCGGGACACTGCCCATCGAGGCAGCCCTCATCGCCCGCAACATGGCTCCCGGAGTGTTCCGCAAAGAGTTCGCATTCGAGAAATGGCCCGATTTCGACAAAGACCTCTTCGACGAGATATACAACGACGACAGCCAGGAGCGCGAGTTCACGCACCATATCTACGGCTACGACTCCGACATCAAAGCCGTGAACACGGCACGGCTCAACGTGAAGGCTGCCGGACTGACCAACGACATCACCATAGAAGCGGCCGACTTCAAGAACTTCATGCAGCCGCAGAACAAGAGTATCATCGTAACAAACCCGCCTTACGGCGAGCGCATCTCCACGCCCGACTTGCTGGGAACGTACCGCATGATAGGCGAGCGCCTGAAGCACCAATTCCTGAACAACGACGCGTGGATACTGAGCTACCGCGAGGAATGCTTTGAGCAAATAGGGCTGAAGCCGTCTATCAAGATACCGGTGTTCAACGGCAGCCTGGAATGCGAGTTCCGTAAATACCAGATGTTCGACGGCAAACTGAAGGACTTCCGCAGCGAGGGCGGCATCGTGAAGACGGAGGAGGAGAAACGGCAGATGGCCGAGAAGCACCGCTTCAAGAAAGACCGCGAGTTCAAGAAACGCCTCGACGAACAGGAGGAAAACGAGGAGGCCGACATCCGCTCGTTCAAATTCCACTCGTTTGAAAGAAACAAAGGACGCGATATACGCAGCAAGGACAAGGGACGCGATGACCGGGGAAAGCGCAGCGACTTCGCGCCGCGCAAGGGCGACGGACGCAGCGGAGGAAAAGGGCAATGGGCACAGGGCGGCAAGGCGAAACCCGGTAAGGCCATGCGCGACAAAAACCGTAAACCCAACTGGTTCGACGATGAAGACTAACCGTATAGCGGCAGCCCTCCTGGGTGCCTTGCTCCAAATACATCCCCTACCCATGACGGCACAGGACAAACTGTTCACCTTGGAAGACCTGAACCACGGAGGCAACAACTACCACAACTTGCGGCCGGAAAACATGTCCCTTACATGGTGGGGCGACTGCTTGATGTACCAAGACGTGGAGGAGGGCGGACTGCTGGACGCAAAGACAGGGAAGAAAACAGCAGTATTCAAACTTGAACACATAAAAGACACGGCAGGAAATGCCTGCTTCCGGACGGCAGCGGGTGCCCTGTACCCTTACCCGGGAAAAACGTGGGTGCTGCTGAGCAACAATAGGATGCGGATGCTGTACGACTGGAAACAGAAAAAGGCGGTATGGACGCAGGGATGCGAGGGGGAGACGGAGGCCGACTGGTGCGCGGCGTCGAAAGCCGTGGCTTTCGTGAAAGGGGCGCAGCTGTACATCACCGACGCCGACGGGAATACACGCCAGCTGACGACCGACGGCAGCCGCGACATCGTATACGGCCAGAGCGTACACCGCAACGAATTCGGAATAGAGAAAGGAACGTTCTGGAGCCCCGACGGGCAACGGCTGGCTTTCTACAGGATGGACCAGACGATGGTGGCCGATTATCCGCAGGTGGACATCGACACGCGCGAGGCCAGCTATGCCCCCGATAAATACCCGATGGCGGGAATGACATCGCACAAGGTGACCGTGGGCATCCATCACCTGAAGGACGGCTCGACGGTATACCTGAAAACCGGCGACCCTACCGACCGCTACTTTACCAACATCGCATGGGCTCCCGACGCAAAAACAGTATATATGTTCGAACTGAACCGCGACCAGAACGACTGCCGGCTGACGGGCTACGACGCACAGACGGGGGAGAAGGTAGCGGAAATCTACCGCGAGACTGACAGCAAATACGTGGAGCCGCTGAGTCCCATCACATTTCTGCCATGGAATCCCGGTTTGTTCATTCTGCAAAGCCAAAGGGATGGTTACAACCACCTGTACCTATATAATATAAAAGGCGAACTGCAAAAACAGCTCACGTCGGGGCGCTTCGTGGTAAGCGCCTTGCTGGGATTCAACACGAAACGCAAAACGGCCATCATCCGGAGCAACGAGGCCAGCCCGATACAGATGAACCTGTATGCCGTCGACATGAAAACAGGCAAGCGGACACCGCTCGACAACGGCAAGGGCATACACAACGGAAGCCTGTCGGAATCGGGCGAATGGCTCGTAGACAAATATACCGAACCGGACGTGCCGCGCAATATCGACGCCGTGAACACCGCCAACGGGCAAAGCAAACGCCTGCTGACGGCCGCCGACCCGTGGAAGGGATACGCCGTGCCTACCTACGAATGCGGCACTATAAAGGCAGCCGACGGCACGACCGACCTCTATTACCGGATGGTGAAGCCTGCCCGATTCGACCCGGGAAAGAAGTATCCTACCGTGGTTTACGTCTACGGCGGCCCGCATGCACACAACGTCGACGCCGGCTGGCATTACAGCAGCCGCCCGTGGGAAACCTACATGGCACAGAAAGGCTATGTGCTGTTCATACTCGACAACCGCGGGAGCGAGAACCGCGGACGGGACTTTGAGCAGGCCACCTTCCGCCGGCTGGGACAGATAGAGATGAAGGACCAGATGAAGGGGGTGGAATTCCTCAAGTCGCTGCCGCACATCGACACCGGACGCATGGGCGTACACGGCTGGAGCTACGGCGGATACATGACCATCTCGCTGATGACCCACTATCCCGGTGTATTCAAAACGGGCGTGGCCGGGGGGCCGGTCATCGACTGGAAATGGTATGAGGTGATGTACGGCGAACGCTACATGGACACGCCGGAAGCCAATCCCGAAGGATATGCCGAGACAAGCCTCATCCCAAAGGCTAAAGACCTGAAAGGGAAACTGCAGATTATCACGGGATACAACGACAACACCGTAGTGCCGCAGCACTGCCTCTCGTTCCTCAAAGCATGCATCGAGGCCGGCACACAGCCCGACTTCTTCGTGTACCCGGGCGAAGGGCATAACATGCGAGGCCACCAAAGCGTGCATCTGCACGAACGCATCACACAGTATTTTGAAGACTATCTAAAATAAAAGACATGAAATTATTACTGCTTGGAGGAGGCGGCCGCGAGCACGCCTTGGCTTGGAAGATTGCTCAGAGCAAGAAAGTGGAGAAACTATATATCGCCCCGGGCAACGCCGGAACAGCCGAATGCGGCGAGAACGTGGACATCCAGGCAGACGACTTCGGCGCACTGAAGGCGTTCTGCGTGGCGAACGGCGTGGAAATGGTGGTCGTGGGACCCGAAGACCCGCTGGTGAAAGGCGTATACGATGAATTCAAGAACGACCCGGCTACGGAGAAGATTCCCGTCATCGGCCCGTCGAAAGCGGGTGCCGTGCTCGAAGGCTCGAAGGATTTCGCAAAGGCGTTCATGCTGCGCCACGGCATACCGACGGCAAAATACCGCACGTTCGACGGCACGACCGTAGGCGAGGGACTGGAATTCCTTGAAACGCTCAAGGCTCCTTACGTACTGAAGGCCGACGGGCTGTGCGCCGGAAAGGGCGTGCTGATACTGCCGACGCTCGAAGAAGCCAAGAAAGAACTGAAGGAAATGCTCGGCGGCATGTTCGGAAAAGCATCGGCGCAAGTGGTTGTAGAGGAGTTCCTGAGCGGCACCGAATGCTCCGTATTCGTACTGACCGACGGAAAGAACTACAAGCTCCTGCCGGAAGCAAAGGACTATAAGCGCATCGGCGAGCACGATACGGGCCTGAACACCGGAGGCATGGGCAGCGTAACCCCCGTACCCTTCGCCACGAAAGAGTGGATGAAGAAGGTGGAAGACCGCATCATCCGCCCTACCGTCGACGGACTGGCGGCTGAGGGTATCGACTACAAGGGGTTCATCTTCTTCGGACTAATCAACGTAAAGGGCGAACCGATGGTCATCGAATACAACTGCCGCATGGGAGACCCGGAGACGGAGAGTGTCATGCTGCGCCTGAAAAGCGACATCGTCGACTTGTTCGAAGGCGTTGCCGAAGGCAACCTGGACGAGCGGCGGATTGAGTTCGACGAGCGTGCGGCCGTCTGCGTGATGCTCGTCAGCGGCGGTTACCCGCAGGAGTACAAGAAGGGATATCCCATCACGGGCATCGGAAAGGTGGAAGGCAGCATCGTGTTCCACAGCGGTACGGCACTGGAAAAGGGGCAGGTTGTGACCAACGGCGGCCGTGTCGTCGCTGTCAGCTCGTACGGTAAGGACAAGGCCGAAGCGCTGCAGAAGTCGTTTGAGGAGGCACAGAAGATTGAATTTACCGACAAATATTTCAGGAGAGACATCGGACAAGACCTGTAAACGCTTTGAAACGACTGCAGAACAAAATATCGGAGAGCCGGCTGTCACTGCCCTTCGTGGCCGTATATGCCGTGGCTGTATGGCTGCTGCAAGGCTTATGGCCTATGCAATGGTGGGTGCAGATGGCATGCTTTGCCGTCTCGGCCTACCTGATGATAGAGCTGAACAATATCAATGCGCTCATCCGCATCTACAGCCGCATGATTTCCTGCACGTTCCTTGTTTTGTCGTGCGTGGCCTGCTTCGTGTTCGAGGATTTGGCCGGCTCTATTGCCCAGTTGTGCACCATCGCCTTCTACATCACGCTGTTCCATACATACCAGGACCGGCAATCCACCGGATGGTCGTTTTACACATTCCTCTGCATCGGCATGGGCAGCCTGGTGTTCGTCCATATCTTCTATTTCGTGCCTGTGGTATGGCTGCTTATGGGCTTCATCCTGCATTCGCTCAGCTGGCGCACGTTCTTCGCTTCGGTCATCGGAATGGTTCTGCCCTACTGGTTCCTTGCGCTCTACACCCTCTACCGAGAGGACATCACGCTGCTCACCGCCCACTTCGAGCCGCTGCTGGTATTCCAGCCGCCCTTCGACTATACTTCGCTCGGCACCAGCCGCATCCTGGCTTTCGCATTCATCGCGGTAATGGCCGTCACCGGAATCATCCACTACCTCCGCACCAGCTATAACGACAAGATACGCATCCGCATGCTCTACGAATGCTTTATCACCCTCGACTTGGCATCCATATTGTTCCTGGTGCTGCAACCCCAGCACTACGACATCCTGATACGCATGGTCATCATCAGCACCGCCCCGCTTACAGGGCATTTCATCGCGCTTACCCGCACAAAAGTCACCAACATCGCTTTCTGCATCACCGTCTTGACGGCATTGCTCATCACAGGATACAACGTATGGATATCATCGTCGATTTTTTAGTCAATTACGGTTATTGGGGCATGCTTACTGCCGCTTTCTTGGCCGGCAGCTTCTTCCCCTTCTCAAGCGAGGCGGTAATGCTGGGGCTCATGGCAGCAGGCCTCGACCCATGGTTCCTGATGGTATACGGTACCGTCGGCAATGTACTGGGCTCAATATTCAACTATGGCGTGGGGCGCATGGGCGAGCTGGAATGGATAGAGAAATACCTGCACGTAAAGAAGAAAGACCTCGACAAGGCAGAGCGCTTCATGGCCGGGCACGGCGCATGGATGGGATTCTTCGCCTTCCTGCCGATACTGGGCAGCGCGATAACCGTGGCACTGGGACTGATGCGCGCTAACATCGTCATCACGTTCATCAGCATCACGCTCGGGAAAATCTTCCGGTACATCATCCTCATCTATAGTGCGGAACTATTTATGTAAAGGGAAATCAAACAACAAAAAACAACATATCAATGAAACAGAACATCAAGAAATACATCATGGCAGCAGTGCCGGCACTGCTGCTGGCCGCCTGCAACGGCAACACACAGGGCAACAAACCCGTACTGACCGTCACCATCGAACCACTGCGCTACTTCACCGAACAGATAGGCGGCGACCGCTTCAGCGTAATGACCATGGTGCCGAAAGGCAGCAACCCCGAAAGCTACGAGCCTACGGCCCAGCAGATGGTGGCCTTGAGCAACAGCGCCCTATATATTAAGGTGGGCGACCTCGGACTGGAACGCACATGGATGAAGCGCCTGCAAGCCAACGCCCCCCACCTAACCATCATCGATACCAGCAAAGGCATCAAGCCCGTGTTTACCGAAGACGGGAAAAGCGACCCGCACACATGGACGTCGCCAGCCAACGCCCTGATTATCGCCGAGAATATCTACCGGGCACTGGTTATGCTCACCCCCAAGGACTCCCTCTACCTCAGAGCCAACTTCGAACGCCTCAACGAGCGAATCAAGTCGATCGACAGGTATATCCGTGCGCTCCCGCTCACCGAAGCCAACCGCACATTCATCATCTACCACCCTGCCCTCACCTACTTTGCCCACGAATACGGTTTCGAACAGATTGCCATCGAGCACGGAGGCCGCGAACCGTCGGCCCAATGGCTGCAATACGTCATCGGACAAACACGGAAAAGACCCGTGGGCACGCTGCTCGTACAGACGGAATTCATGAACCGGAACACGCAGATCGTGGCCGAAGGCACCCATCTGCCGGTGGTTGAAATCAATCCGCTCAACTACCATTGGGACAAGGAAATGCTTAAGACCGCCAATGCCTTATGCAAGAAATAATCCGCATAGAGCAAGTGACTGCCGGCTACGAGGGGCAACAACAGCTGCGTGACGCCACGATAAGCATAGGCGACCGCGAGTTTATCGGCATCGTAGGCCCTAACGGAGGCGGGAAAACTACGCTCATCAAGGTAATGCTGCAACTGTTACGGCCGATGAGTGGCACCGTGAGCTACTTCCGCAACGGCGTACAGGTGCCCTATCTGCGGACGGGATACCTGCCCCAATACAGCACGATAGACAAGGAGTTCCCCATCTCGGTATACGAAACCGTACTCTCCGGACTGAACGGAGAGAAACGCCTGATGAGCCGCTTTACGGCCGAACACCACGAGCGCACCCGCCATACCATCGGACAGTTGCAGCTGGCGGGCATGGAGCACCGCCCCATCAAGGCCCTGAGCGGCGGCGAGCTGCAACGTGTACTGCTGGCACGGGCGGTGGTTTCTGCCCCCGAAGTGCTGGTGCTCGACGAGCCCAACACCTATATCGACCGCCATTTCAAAGAGCAGATATACGACATGCTGGACGGGATGCGGGACCGCTGCGCCATCATCATGGTGAGCCACGATACCGACTATATCAGAGCCAATGCCGACAGAATCGTGCATGTAGAAGAGACGCTGCGAATTTCAAGTTAAAAAAAATGAAATGCGCAGTTACTCACATTAATTATATTACCTTTGCAGATTAGAGAAAATACTAAAATACTTAAAATATAACTCAACGAATGAAACAGTTTAGATTAGTGGACAACCTGCTGGGCTGGCTCAGCTTCCTGATAGCAGCCTTTGTTTATTGCTCCACGATTGAGCCGACAGCCAGTTTTTGGGACTGTCCAGAGTTTATCACAACGGGTTATAAGCTCGAGATAGGCCACCCGCCCGGTGCACCGTTCTTCATGCTTACCGCCAACCTCTTTTCACAGTTTGTCAGCGACCCTACACAGGTAGCACGCATGATAAACACGATGAGCGCCCTGCTCTCGGCCACCACCATCCTGTTTTTATTTTGGTCGATTTCACATCTCACACGCAGGCTCCTCATTGACAACTGGAACGAGCTGACGCTGGGAAAGGCCATCGCCATAGAAGCTTCTGCCATGGTGGGGGCTTTGATTTACACATTCAGCGATACATTCTGGTTCTCCGCCGTAGAGGGCGAGGTATATGCCTACTCATCGGCCTTTACCGCCGTAGTGTTCTGGCTGATATTGAAGTGGGACGACCATGCCGATGAGCCCCACTCCGACCGCTGGCTGGTGCTCATCATGTACATGACCGGCCTCTCCATCGGCGTCCATCTGCTCAACCTGCTGTGCGTGCCGGCCATCGTGCTGGTTTATTACTACCGCAAATTCCCCAAACAAACACCGAAGCAAGACCTGCGCGGCTCGCTGGCCGCACTGGCACTGTCGATAGTAATCCTGGGCGCCGTGCTCTATGGCGTCGTTCCCGGAATCGTACAAGTGGGGGGATGGTTCGAACTGCTGTTCGTCAACGTCCTCGGCTGTCCGTTCAATACGGGTGAGATTGTCTATATCTTCCTGCTCATCGCCTGCATGATATGGGCTATCTACGAAACGTATAGGGACGATAACCTGAAACGCCAAAACGCAGCCTTCCTCTGCTCTGTAGGCATGCTCGGCATCCCGTTCTACGGACACGGGTGGAGCTCGGTGGTTATCGGCATCATCGTGCTGGCCGTACTGTGGTTCATCCTGCAACGCAAATACGAGAAGAAACCGCTGGTAAGCGCACGCGTGAAGAATACCTCGCTGCTCTGCATGCTCATGCTGATGATTGGCTACTCGAGCTACGCTCTGATTGTGATACGGTCGTCGGCCAACCCACCCATGGACCAGAACTCGCCTGAAGACATCTTCACGCTGGGCGAATACCTCAGCCGCGAACAATACGGCTCGCGCCCACTGCTGTACGGGCAAGCCTACACATCGCAGGTGGCCCTGGAGAAAGACGGCGACCTCTGCCGCCCGGCAATGAGCAAAGGTGCACCGGTATACCAGCGCAAGGAGAAGGCGACAGCCGACGAGAAAGACTCTTACTTCGTGGTGCGCACCAAAGATGAATACAAATATGCGCAGAACATGTTCTTCCCCCGCATGTACGACGCCGGACGCACCGCGGCTTACGAGAGCTGGATGGGCGGGGTAGACGGCATAAACGTGCCCTACGACCGCTGCGGAGAAATGATCATGGTGAAGAAACCGACGCAGATGGAGAACATACGCTTCTTCCTTTCCTACCAGTGCAACTTCATGTACTGGCGCTACTTCATGTGGAACTTCGCCGGCCGCCAGAACGACCTGCAAGGCAATGGCGAACTGGAGCACGGCAACTGGATAAGCGGTTTCGACTGGCTCGACAACTGGCGGCTGGGCGACCAAAGCAAGCTGCCCGACGAGCTGAAGAACAACAAGGGGCACAACGTATTCTACATGATGCCGCTGCTGCTCGGCCTCATCGGCCTCTTCTGGCAGTCACTGCGCAAGAACCAAAAGGGCATACGCCAGTTCTGGGTGGTATTCTTCCTGTTCTTCATGACCGGATTGGCCATCGTCATCTACCTGAACCAGACACCGATGCAGCCGCGTGAACGCGACTATGCCTACGCCGCCTCGTTCTACGCCTTCGCCATCTGGTGCGGCATGGGAGTGGCAGCCATCATCGACGAGCTATACAAGAAGATAAAAGGGCACGAGGCCGCCATCGCTGCAGCCGTCGGGCTCATCGCCCTGATTGTACCCGTACAGATGGCCTCGCAGACATGGGACGACCACGACCGCAGCGGCCGCTATACCTGCCGCGACTTCGGACAGAACTACCTGATGTCACTGCAGCAAACTGGCAACCCGATTATCTTCACCAACGGCGACAACGACACCTTCCCGCTTTGGTATAACCAAGACACCGAAGGCGTGCGCACCGATGCCCGGGTATGCAACCTGAGCTATCTGCAGACCGACTGGTATATCGACCAAATGCGCCGTCCGGCTTACGACTCGCCGTCGGTGCCCATCGAATGGAGCCGCCTGCAATACTGTGCCGGCACGAACGAGTATGTACAACTCGACCCGGGTATCAAAAACGATATCCGCGAACTGTACAAGACTTATCCGGAGGAAGCGCGCAAGATGTTCGGCAACGAGCCGTTCGAGCTGAAGAACATCCTGAAATACTGGGTGCGCAACGAAGTGACGCCCGAGCAGAAAGAGGTGATGAAACTGCTCACCGGAGGCAACCGGGGCAATATCCACATCATACCTACCGACACCGTCTATGTCACCATCGACAAGGAAGCGGTGAAGAAAAGCGGCATGATGATGGCCAGCGACACCATCCCCGACCGCATGGTTATCTCGCTGAAAGGCAAGAACGCCCTCTATAAGGGCGACCTGATGATGCTCGAGATGATTGCGCAGTGCAACTGGACGCGCCCGATATACGTTGCACTCACCGTAGGTGCTGAAAACTACATGAACCTCGGCGACAACTTCGTGCAGGAAGGCCTCGTAAACCGCATCACGCCGTTCACGACGAACGTGCCGGGAGCCAAGAACTTCGACACGCAGCGTACATACGATAACCTGATGCACCGCTTCAAGTTCGGCGGCCTCGACAAGAAAGGGCTCTACCTCGACGAGACCGTGATGCGCATGTGCTACACCCACCGCCGCATCTTCGTACAGCTGGCCATGAACCTGCTCAACGAGGGACAGAAGCAGAAGGCTGCCGAGGTACTGGCCTATGTAGACAAGAACATACCCACCTACAATGTGCCCATCGACTACCTCTCGGGCTCGCTCGACGAAGCGCGCGTTTACGAATCGCTCGGACAGAAGCAGAAGGCTAAGGCCATCGCCAACGAGCTGTGGGAGAAATCAAGGCAGTACATCGAATGGTACTGCACCCTTAACGGCATACGCTTCTCCAGTGCACAGCGCGATTGCCTGCAGCATTTCTACATACTGCAGCAGACGGCCATGCTCATCCAGAAAATCGACGAGAAACAGGGTGCACAGAGATTGCAACAACTCGACAACTTATTGAACATGTACCGCATGAAGGGCGGCACGTTCGAAACAGAAAAGTATGATTATTGAGCAACCCGCAATATGGCTGCGCTGGTTATTCCCCAGGGCAACGTGGAGAATGGACAAGCACGTGAAGGCAGTATACCTTACCTTCGACGACGGCCCTATCCCCGAGGCTACACCTTTCATACTACAAACACTGGCCGAACATGGCGTCAAGGCGACGTTCTTCATGGTGGGCGACAACGTACATAAACACCCGGAACTATATCAGCAGGTTGTGGCTGCCGGCCATCGCATCGGCAACCACACCTACAACCATTACGGCGGATTCAAGCATACGATAAAAGGCTATATGGACAATGCAAGCAAAGCCAACGAACTGCTGCATACCAACCTCTTCCGCCCGCCCCACGGAGCCATGCGGCTAACGCAGTATTTCTGGCTCGGCCGGAAATACCGCATCGTGATGTGGGACCTCGTTACCCGCGACTATTCGAAATGGATGACGGCCGAGGGTGTACTCAACAACGTAAAGCGGTACGCCCGCAACGGGTCGATCATCACGTTCCACGACTCGCTCAAGAGCATCGACAAACTGCATTACGCACTGCCCGAAGCCATCAAGTGGCTGAAAGAGCAAGGATACGAGTTCAAGGTATTTGATTGAAAAAACATCGGCTGCCGTGCAGCCGATGTTTTTTGATTACGGATGAGGGAATACGGATTACGGTTTAATAGCTTTGGGGGTGTCTTGTTGAAACTACAAATTACCCTTTACACAGAGAATTAATCGGTTGCACAGGTTTTTGGCACAATATATAATTATGCAGTATCAATCCGTAATCCCTAATCCCTAATCCGTAATCCCTAATCCGTAATCCCTAATCCGTAATCCGTAATCCAAAAAACTACTTTCCTCCGATAAACAGTTTCTTCCCGTTTTGGATGTAGATACCGCGCGGCAACTGGTTTCCTTGCTTGCCAACCCTCTGTCCGTCGAGCCGGTAAACCGGAGCCTTGCTGTCGATGGTATTTCCGCTTTCCACGGCTTCGATAGCCGTCGGGTCGTAACCGGTATAATCCATCCAAGCATCAAGCGACTGTTCGTAGTATTCCATGATCCAATGCTTCGCTGCCGCCGCTGCCACTTGGCTTACGGTGCAAATATTCTGTTCCTCACCCTTCGAGTTGTCGTATACCTGTATTCTGCCGAACCACCATTCCACCGCACTCTTATCTTCCAGTGCAGCGATAAACGCATCCATCTGCTCGCCCGCGATGCGGTTCCGCGAACAGTTGATTATATTGGCATTTCCCTTCAGCGAAGCGAGCCGGTTGCCGGAACAGTCTAAGAAATAAAGCTCTGCCTCCGGCACCACTAAAGATACGAGCTGGTTATCAGAGCAATCCAACTGGTAGAGATTGGTGCACACTTTCAAATCAAGGGCTGATAGCTTGTTATTTTTGCAGTCTACGTTAGTAAGCATCGGATTCCCGGAAAGGTTCAGTTCGGCGAGCTGGTTGTCCGAGCAGCGCAAATACCGGAGCTGTGAATTCGCCGACAGGTCGAGTGCAGCCAGCTGGTTGTTCCCGCAGTACAGACTCTGCAACAGTGTGTTCTTCGACAGGTTGAGTGCGGTCAGCTGGTTATCGCTACACCCTATCTCTTCAAGCAGGGGGTTCGCCGTCACGTCCAAATCCTTTAACTGGTTTATCCATACATAGAGTATTTGGAGCGACGGGCAGTTCGACACATCGAGCCCGGAAAGTTTGTTTTCACCGCACATCAAACGCACAAGCTTTGTATTCTGCGTCACGTCGAGCGCTTCCAACAAGTTGTTTGAGCAGTCCAAGATTTCGAGCAGCGGGCAGTTTGATACATTGAGCAGCGGCACCTTGTTTACGTTGCATATCAGTTCTTTAAGCTGCGTATTCTGCGTCACGTCGAGCCCGGCCAATTCATTCATACTGCAATCCAGCTTCTCGAGCTTCTTGTTCTGGGATATATCCAAAACGGTGATTTTCCAGTTGTGGAAGCAATTAAGCTCTACCAGCTCCGTGTTCTGCGTCACGTCGAGCGCATCGATTCCCATCGCTCCGCAGTTCAAGCGCACGAGCTTTTTGTTCTTAGACACATCCAAACTATTGGAGCCCTCACCCCCGTCCTCGACGTAAAAGCTATTAAACGAACAGTCGAGCTCCTCGAGTGCCTCGTTCTGCGTTACGTCGAGTGCATTTAACCAGCACCTGCTGCAATTCAGCCGGACCAGCTTCTTGTTCTTAGACAAGTCTAAACGGTTAATGCTTTCCATCCCGCCGGAGCTGAAATTCATGTTGCCCGAGCAATCGAGCTCCTCAAGCGCCTCGTTCTGCGTTACGTCGAGCGCTGTCAACTGGCAATCGCTGCAGTTCAACCGTATAAGCTTCTTGTTCTGGGATACATCCAAAGTGGTGATACCACTATAGGAGCAGTCGAGCTCGAGCAGTTCTGCGCTTTTCGTCACGTCAATACCGGCATACTTGCTGTTACACTTCAGCACCGTTACATCGCCCGTAATGGTCACGATAGGCTCCGTCAGCGTATATTCCGTTTTTCCCATAAAATACGCCTCCTGCACGCCATCAAGGGTTACATCCCCTGTCGCCTCAATGGTAAAAGACACCACTTCACCGGCAGTCTTCCCTGTCTCAAGTTTGATTACGTTCTGCGCCGCTGAAACTGCGGCTACGCTGGAAATCAACAAGAAAACCAGCAATTTAATAAGTACATTTCCCTTCATAATATTTACAGTTTTTATACCTTGCCGCACCACAATGCAGCTTGGCGGTTTTTAAAAATATATCAATACACCGCAAATATACGAAAAATATTTTAATCTCCGCTTATTTCTTTAATAATATTTCAATAAGCAGCAATATAGCCCCCACCCCGCCCCTTTACCATACGGCCGGGGACATGGGATGAAACCGGGAAAAACCAACTTTAACCGTCATCAATCAAAGCCACCATACATACGCCAGTTCGGGATAAGGAACCCGCGCTAATCCGCGGCATAAGGGAAAGCGGCCGGATGTTTTTTGGCCATTTTTCTGAGAT
>DBRC01000042.1:77445-87415 GCA_002305505.1 Prevotella sp. UBA1378
CGGATTTATAGCTATAAATCTTTTTGCCCCATTATCCGCCTGCTGCCCACGACTTGCCTTTAGGGCAGCGATCCTTTTTTAAATACAAAACAGAAATTGCTTATCCCGAACTCAGATATACATAAATCCAAACTTCCCGGACAAAGCCCGGGGAACCCGGGAGCCATCCGGAGAAGTCTGGATTTACATTAAGCCCGTGCAAGCCCGATGGGTCCGGAAGACAGGGCCCGTATGGGGCCGGAGCCTTTCCGCCCTCCCATCCATCTGCCGCCCCACGCTGCGCCGTGCTGTCAAAAGCCCGTGGTACTGATGGTCTTTATCACCTCGGCGATGCCCATTTCGCGGCCTTCGTCTTTCAAATGCAGCTCATTGAAGTCCTCCAACGCCTGCTGCTCTTCCTCGCTGCTTTCATAAACACAGGCATTGCCCTTAGCTTCCGCGATGGCCCATCCCGCGATGGCAGCAGCCACAAAGGCAACCATTGCCAATAATACGCTTGTCATCTTCTTTCTATTATTTTTTCAACTCTGCCACAAATATACGAAATTAATCGCTGCCCACAAAATTTTCATGCAAAATCAATCGGCAAGGCAAAAGCAATAACGGCACACCCGGCAAAGCGCGACGGGCGTCAATAGCCTTCATTCTGGTCGAAGTCCCCCCCGGCATTGCGCATATCCAGGTTTTGGTTCAGCTCGGTTTGGGGCACCGGCCAATATTCAATGTATTCCTTAAATACGCCTTTAGCGGCAGAAATGGCCGCCCACTTGTTATACTTCTTCAGGCGTTCCGCCCATTTACCCGTCCGCACGAGGTCGTAGCGGCGCCAGTTTTCCCCGAAAAGTTCGCGGATACGCTCATCCTGCAGGTCTTCCCTGAACTGCTCCCTGCTCTTTCCGCTCCATCTGAGCGCTGCCGGCTGGCTGCCGCCGAAGGCGCGGTCGCGCACTTGGTTGATGTATGGCTCGGCCTCAGCAGTCGACCCGAGTTCGTTCAGGCATTCGCCGTAACAGAGCAGCACATCCGCGTATCTGATGATAGGGATGTTCTTGCCCGAGTACCACATGTTGTTAAGCCCCAACCCCGAAGATATGTCGGTACGCGGGTCTTCGTATTTCTTGATGTGCGGGTCGAGCTCGTCGTGGTCTTCCTCGCTCAGCCCCTCCCACTCCAGTCCGGCCAGGGTGGCCTCCACGCCGTTCTCGGTGAAGGTATAGCGTATGCTGGCTTCGCGCCGGGTATCGCCCTCCTCCCACACGCCGCCTTCGGTTACATCCATATATGCATGCTCCGTAGGCACACTGTGGTCGTAGCCGGCAAAGTAGCAGTCGTCCCCGAAATCCTTGGCACAAGCCCTCGAGCCCAACTGGAACTGCACCTGGTTGGCATAGCCGCGGGCGGCAGAGAACGTCGTGGTCAGGATGACCTCGGCCGAAGCGTCTTTGGTATAATCCCACAGGTCGTTGTAATCATCCAAGAGCCGGTACTTCCCCGCGCTAATCACCTCCTTCAGCGCGTCGGCACCTTTCCGGAAATCACGCAGCCCCGTTTCTTCCGGAGCCGACATGTAAGCCCTTCCCAGCATGGCATAACCGGCATAGCACGTGGCCCTGCCGTCGTCGTTCTTTCCCGGTGCCAGCTCTGCAGCGCATGCCAAATCGGCGATGATAAACTGCCACACGTCTTTCAGCGGCTGGCGGCCGTAATTGATTTCCCCGTTATCTATGCGCGTCAGGTCTATCGTAGGGATGCGCCCCCATATCATGGCACTCTGATAAGAAACAAAGCCCCGCAGGAAAGAAGCCTCACCCAGCAGTTCCGCCGCCTTGGTGCCCTTTTGCGGGTTTACGGCCTGCATGGCACGGATAATCTTGGCACAGTTGGCGATGATACCGAAGCGGCGGTTCCAGCTGTCGGCCGAATAACCGTTCTCGGCATTCATCGCCCCATCGCAATAATCCCACGCACCCGTAGAGGCATCCTTTGCCTGCAACGCCCCCACCTGGATTTCATCGGTGCCCTGCAAGTAATACCAGCACTGGGCATCCTTGTAGAGCTCCTTGAAACTTGAATAGATGCTCTGCAGGTTGATTTCTGCAAGATTCACATCCGAGAGCACCTTGCTTTCGGGCAATTGTGTTTTGTTTTCCTGCTCCAGGAAGTCCGAGCAAGAAGCAGCCGCCGACACTCCCACGGCCAACAGGGCCCATATTTTGATTCGATTGATTGTCTTCATAATGATTCTTCGCTTTTTTAGATTGTTAGAAACTTAAATTCATTCCGAAAGTAAACGTGCGTGTAGGCGGGTAATTGTAATCTCCCGTTTCGGGGTCGAAGCCTTTGTACCCGGTCAGGCAGAACAGATTGCTGCCCGTAACGTAAAGGCGCAGGCTGTTCAGGCGGAGCGGGGCTACCAGCCTCTTGTCGAACTGGTAGGCCAGCGTAAGCGTGGAAAGGCGCAGGTAGTCTGCCTTCTGGATGGTCATATCCGTCTCATAAGGATAATATCCGTTGTAACCACTTGAATTATAAATGGCCCGTGGGAATTTGGCCCCGCGGTTGGTTTCGCTCCAGCGGTCGGCGAGGTCGGGCGATGCCGGCGACAGTCCCCGGCTGGATGTAAGGGTTTCGTAATAACCGCTGATTTTCTTCGCTCCCAACGAATAGGTCATAATGGCATTTAAGGTGAAATTCTTCCAGCGCAGGTCGGTGTTGAACCCGCCGTAGCAAGTGGGGTCGCTGCGCCCCACCACCTCGCGGTCATACTGGTTGATGACACCGTCGGGCTTGCCGTCCGGGCCAGAAATGTCCTTGATGAAGATATCCCCCGGCTCTACCGTGCGCCCGTTATAGTTGATGCCTTCCCATTCGGAGCGGTTGTCCTCGTTGGCGATGCCGCCACTCCGATAAGTATAGATGGTATGCAGCGCCTCATTCAAGAAGATGTTGTTCTGCCGGTCGGTGCCGTTCAGGATCTTGTCTACGTCGCCGTAAAGTTCCGTCACCTCATTCTTGTCGAACGAGATGTTAGCCCCGAAGTTCCAGCCCCAGTCTGCGGTGCGGATGATATTGGCGCTGACGGAAGCCTCGAAGCCACGGTTCTTCACCGTGCCGATATTCTCCCATGTAGTGCTGTAGCCTGTTGTCTGGTGCAGCGAATGCTGCATGAGCAGGTCCTTGTTTGTGATGAAAAACAGGTCGAGCGATGCCGTGAGGCGGTTGGAGAAGAACCCCATGTCAACTCCAGCGTTAAACTGCCGCTGCTTTTCCCACGTGATGCCGGGCGTACCGCGCAGGCCGCTGTTGGCATAGCCTGCCTGCCCCACCGTAGAGTTGTTCACCGTGACGCGCGATGTAACGGGCGTGTACCACGTTTCATAAACATAGTTCTGAATGTCCTGATTGCCCACTACGCCGTAACCGAGACGGAACTTGAGCCTGCTGAACACGCTCTGGCTGTTCATGAAATCCTCGTTCGTTACCTCCCAAGCAGCCGAGAAAGAGGGGAAGAGCCCCCACCGGTGGCCTTTAGCAAACTTTGACGAACCGTCGTAACGTGCTGTGACCGTAAGGAAGTAACGGTTGGCATAGTCGTAGTTGCCGCGGATAATGTACGACATCAGCGAAGAATTGCCGAAATCCGAGTCGATAACGGTCTTCTCGAAAGCAGCGGCGCCTGCCAGCTCATGATACCCGAGGTCGTCGCTGGGGAAGCGCATGCCCGTGGCCGAGTCGAAGTTGCTGATGTATTTAGTGGCACTGGTGCCTATCATGGCATTCACATGATGCACGCCGAACCGGCTGTCCCACGAAAGCGTGTTGTCCCATTGCCAGTTTGTCTGCTCCCAGCGCTGGTGGGTAGCCTGTGCGTCGCCGCTCTCATGGCGTATCGACTCCTGGATGTAACTGGGAATATAGCGGAACCACGACTGGGAAACATGGTCGAACGAGAGCGTGGAACGGAAGTTCAAGCCTTTCATGAACTCAATGTTCAGGAAGTTGGAAGAAGCTATACGCGAACGGGCACGGTCGATCTGCACCTCTTGCGAATTGAACGGGTTGTACTCGTTGTTATAACTCTCGCTCAAGGCCTGGTAGTAAACCGTAAGATAAGGCTTCGTGTAACGCGTTTCGGGATTCATGTACGGTGCATAATCGAGCAAGGGGTTGGCACTTAAAGCCTTGTTGTACACATCGTCGGACGGTATGCCGTCTTCCGTACGGGTGAAGGAGGTGTTCGTACCCACTTTCAGCCATGGCTTGATGTGTGCCTCAGCATTGATGCGCCCGCTGTATTTATCCTGCCTGGAGCCCTTCAGGATGCCTTCCTTACCGGCATAGTTAAAGCTGAGGTAAACGCTGCCTTGGTCGAAGGCCTTGGAGAAGCTGATGTTGTGGACGTGCTCAACACCCGTACGCACCACTTGGTCCAACCAATCGAAGCTCTTCCAGGTATTATCGCTGCTGTTGTAGCTTTCCAGCTCTTGGGCAGAAAACGCAAGGTTCGTACCCAGAAGCGTTTTGCTGATATATTCCTGGATATCGGCACCGGGATGGTCGCGCAGGTATCCGTTGGCAAACGAACTGATACGGAGGCCGGCCAGCCCGGTACCGTCCATCAGTTCCGGCTGCTGCACCATTTTGGATACGCTCAGCCAACCGTCGTAGCTCACGGTACCTTCGCGGCTATAGCCTTTCTTCGTCGTAATCAGCACCACGCCATTGGCACCACGCGAACCGTAGAGCGCCGTGGCCGAGGCATCCTTCAACACTTCCAGGTGCTCGATGTCGTTAGGGTTCAAAGCGCTGAAGCCGCCGTAGTCATTATTCATGACCATCCCGTCGACCACATAGATAGGCTCCGTACCCGAGTTGATGCTATTGATGCCCCGGATGCGGATGCCCGTATCATCGCTGGGGCGGTTGGCGGGCGATATGAACACTCCGGCCATGCGGCCTTGCAGTGCTTGGTTGACGTTCGTTACGGGCTTCTCCACCAGCTGCCTGCCATCGACGGAGCCGACAGCACCGGTCAAGTCGCTTTTCTTCATGATTGTACCTACGACGACTATCTCGTCGAGACTGGAGTATTCCTCTTGCAAAACGATGCTAAGGGGGGCAGCAGAATTAGCCACAACCGCCTGGGTAACGTATCCTACATACGACACGGTCAATGTGTTGCCTCTGGCTGCCTTGGCGGTAAAGTTACCGTCTGCATCGGTCACCGCTGCAGCCTTGCCGCCGACGGAAACGGTGGCACCGATGACGGGTTCCCCCGCCTGTGTTTTCACATTACCGCGCAACGTGAACTCTTCCTGTGCCGTCGCTGCCACACTCATAACGACTGCAAGGAAAATCAAAAAAAACTCTCTTTTGCATACAGCTTAAATATTTTTAGTTAAACGTCATGTTATTTCACTACTGCAAATATAACGCTACCTGGCGGAAAGGGCAACACAATCCGGTTGCAAAAAATACAACATTGGTCGAACGGCATTTTTTTATCCGGCTTCCTTCTACATTTGTTAGATTCCCTGCTACATCCTTGCATACCACGGTTATGGCCAACAGAGGCCATGCGCGGCAAGGCTCCTTATATACAATAAGGTTCGAGGGAGTTGCAGCGAATACCACGTTTGTGGTACACAGAATGCCCCGATTGTGCTATTCCGCGGTATTGTTTTTTGCCGTACCTTTGCATTGTCAATCCGGACAGAACCCGTAAACGAGCAACGAAATAAAAACAAAACAAGGATTAAAGAAAGGAAATAAAGTATGAACAGCAAGAAACTACACTTCGAGACGCTGCAACTGCACGTAGGGCAGGAACAGCCCGACCCGGCCACCGACGCCCGCGCCGTACCCATCTACCAAACCACATCGTATGTGTTCCGCAACTCGCAGCATGCTGCCGACCGGTTCGGACTGCGCGACGCAGGCAATATCTACGGGCGGCTGACCAACTCGACACAGGCCGTGTTCGAAGAGCGCGTAGCAGCACTCGAAGGCGGCATAGCCGGACTGGCCGTAGCCTCGGGAGCGGCCGCCGTTACTTACGCCCTGCAGAACATCGCGCAGAACGGCGACCATATCGTGGCTGCCGACAACCTTTACGGCGGGTCGTACAACCTGATTACGCACACGCTGGCCAACCAAGGCGTGAGCCATACCATCGTGAACGTAAACGACCTGACAGCCGTGGAGGCTGCCATACGCCCCAACACAAAAGCAATATATGCAGAGACATTCGGCAACCCCAATTCCGACGTGACCGATATCGACGCGCTGGCCGAACTGGCACATAAGCATCACCTGCCGCTGATTATCGACAACACGTTCGGCACGCCCTTCCTGATACGCCCAATCGAGCATGGGGCCGACATCGTGATACACTCGGCAACCAAGTTCATCGGCGGCCACGGATCAAGCTTAGGGGGCGTCATCGTAGACGGAGGCACCTTCGACTGGAAAGCCAATGCCGCGAAATATCCTACGCTGGCACAGCCCGACCCCTCGTACCATGGGGCGGTATTTGCCGACGTGGCGGGGGCTGCGGCCTTCGTGACACGCATACGCGCCGTGATACTGCGCGATACCGGCGCTGCCATCAGTCCGTTCAATGCGTTCATACTGCTGCAGGGGCTCGAAACGCTCAGCCTGCGCGTGGAACGCCACGTGGAGAATGCCCTCAAGGTGGTAGAGTACCTGTCAAAGCATCCGCTGGTAGAAAAGGTGAACCACCCGTCGCTGGCGTCGCATCCCGACCACGCCCTATACAACAGGCTGTTCCCGAAAGGTGCAGGCAGTATCTTCACGTTCGAGATAAAGGGAGGGGAGGACACAGCGTGGAAATTCATCGACGCCCTGGAGATATTCTCGCTGCTGGCCAATGTGGCCGATGCCAAGAGCTTGGTGATTCATCCGTACACGACGACCCACAGCCAACTGAGCAAGGAAGAGCTGGAACAACAGCACATCACGCCGTCGACGGTGCGGCTGAGTATCGGCACGGAACACATCGACGACATCATCGACGACATCGAACAGGCGTTCGAAAAGGTGAGAAGAGGGATATAAGAATAACAAAAAAAAACAGAAGGATATGACAAAGATAGCAAAACAACTGACCGACCTGATCGGAAACACGCCATTATTGGAACTGAACAAGTTTTCGGAACAGAAAGGGCTGCAAACGCCGATTATAGCAAAAATAGAGTATTTCAACCCCGGCGGAAGCGTGAAAGACCGCATAGCGCTGGCAATGATTGAGGACGCAGAACGGAAAGGGATACTGAAACCGGGGGCAACCATCATCGAGCCGACCAGCGGAAACACAGGCGTGGGCCTGGCGCTCGTGGCGGCCGTAAAGGGATACAAGCTGGTGCTCACCATGCCGGAGACCATGAGTATCGAACGGCGCAACCTGGTGAAAGCCTACGGCGCACAAGTGAAACTGACCCCGGGGGCTGAGGGCATGGCCGGAGCAATCAAGGCGGCCGAGGCGCTACGCGACGCCACGCCGGGTTCGGTAATCCTGCAACAGTTTGAGAATGAAGCCAACCCGCAGAGACACTATGACACTACCGGCGTGGAACTGTGGGAACAGACCGGCGGCAAGATAGACATCTTCGTGGCCGGCGTAGGCACCGGCGGCACAATATCGGGCATCGGCAAACGGCTGAAGGAGAAAAACCCCGGCATCAAGATCGTGGCTGTGGAGCCCTTAGCGTCGCCCGTGCTCAACGGCGGGGAAAGCGGGCCGCACAAGATTCAGGGCATCGGCGCAGGCTTCGTGCCTAAAACGTACGACGGCAGCATCGTAGACGAAGTGCTCGACATCGACAACGACGACGCCATCCGCACCGGCCGCGAACTGGCACAGAGCGAAGGACTGCTGGTGGGCATCTCGTCGGGGGCAGCTGCTTATGCGGCTATACTGCTGGCACAACGCCCGGAGAATGCGGGGAAGCGGATTGTTACCTTGCTGCCCGATACCGGCGAGCGCTACCTGTCGACCGTGCTCTACGCTTTCGACGAATACCCGCTATAAGCTCTATTACAATGCCAACAGCCGCCGGCACCTGCGCCGGCGGAAAGAAATATTGCTATATATCGGAGAAATATAGCAATATTTCTTTCATTTATAGCTATAAATCTTTCCGCCCCATTATCCGCCTGCTGCCCTTGGCTTGCCTTTTTTGTATTCTCCCCTTCCCCAAATTCATCATGATTGGCATGACAAACATATAAGCCATGATGGAAGCCAGCAGGCCGCCCATGCTGCCCACGGCAAGACTGTACCAAAAGCCGCCTTCGCTGCCCTCGAACAGGAAGGGCAGCAGCGCAAGCACCGTGGAAAGGACGGTGAGGAATACAGGCATGGCTTTTATCCTGAATGCGGCGAGGTAGACCGCCGCCCTATCAATGGCATCTGTCCCCGCCTCCCTTTCCTTTTCGCGTAAAAGCTCCCTGTACTCATACATTTGGTAGATGCCTGCGTTCACCACGATGCCCGCCAACAGAACCATCGAGGCGAAGCCGCCCGTGCCGAATTCAATGCCCGTGAAGTGGAACGTGAGGAAGGTGCCGATGAGCGAGGTGGGGATGAGGGCAATGATGACCATGGGCTGCGTGAGCGATTCGAAAAGGATGGCGCACACAAAATAGATGATGACCGCCACGAGCAGCAGCAGCCAGTATTGCGTGCCGCCGTCCTCGTGCCATCCGTACGTGGTGTCGAGGCACCGGTAGCCCACGGGGAACTTGGCGTTGAACTCGTCGGTTACGCCCTTGATGAGGTTGGATGTGTAGGTCCACGAGCCGAGCACGTTGAATGCCACGCGCAACACGTATTCCTGGTTTTTCCGCGGGATACAGTTCTTGGCTTTCCTGCGGCTGATGTCCATGTAATCGGCAAACTTATACGGTTCGCCGTCCACGGCGATGTAGGCATTCCGCAGTTGCCAAAGGTCGAAACTATCTGCCAGCACCGAGTGCATCTTTATATCCGTATCAATATACCTGTCCTTGTATCTGCCCAGCTCTTTCTCTGCCAACAACTCGCCCAGCACGGCATGGCCAGCAGCGAGCGGAAAGCCATCGAGGGCGATGCGCTGCTTGTCATAGACCATGTACAGTTCGTCTTCCTGCTCCTCGTAACCGGGGGTCTCGATGATGAGATCTCTCACGCGGGCGTTCTCCCCGAGCCGCCGGCTGATTTCCTCAGCAAAACGGTAGAGGCGGTCGTAGTTGTACCCAGCTATTTCGATGCGGTTGGAGCGGTAGCCCAGGTTGAGCGAGTTGCTGAATCCCCGTTCGCTGATGCCGTATGTGCTCCAGTCGGCCCCACCGATGCTGATGAGCCGCCCTATGACTTTGTTTTCCAGCAGATAGGGGAATCCCGTGTGCTTGTATTCGTCTTTGAACTCCACCACGATACTGCCTCCCCACCAGCCCACGTTTGTCTCGAACCTCTTTATCTCATGGAATCCCGCGAGGAAGCGTTCCACCTTCATCATCTTCCCGTTCAGCTCGTGCATGCTCCCCCCTAACGGCATCTTCCCCCTGATGTTCAGCCGCATCTCATCATCTTGCGGGTGCGGACGGGATGGGGAATCGAGGCCGTCGGCAAACAGGCGCATTGTTCCGCCGAGGTAGGTGGAAAGCAGCGGCTTGCAGTCGTGCTGGAAGAAATCGCTGCCGAGCGTCGCACCGTAGAGCGCGCGGTACCACGACTGTACGCCGCTGCCGTCCCCCTTGCCTGGACTTTCCGGCAGGGCATGGAACGGGATGCCGAAAGCAAGGATCAGCACCACGATATATATCCATTTCCGTTTTTGCGTAAAGGCGATGTAGTGTAAATGATAACGCAAAAGTATACCAGATAATAATCTAAAAGTATACCACTTCGGTTGAGTGCTGCAAAGGTACAAAAAGTTTGTTATACATTACTTGTTATTGATAATTTTTC
>DBRC01000036.1 GCA_002305505.1 Prevotella sp. UBA1378
CGGACTTTCACGCCTGCGCCGAAATCAATAGTGGAAGATGAACAAGGGAATTTGTACATCGGGACATGGAACAGCGGCTTATTCCGTTTCAACCCCAAAAAAGGCAATCGCTTTTTCGCATATCCCAAAATCAATAAAATGAACTCCACTTTCGCCCTGTTGCTCGACAGCAAGCACCGGCTCTGGATAGGTTCGTGGGGACACGGGCTCTACTATATCGAAAATCCCGGAAACAACCGCAATCCCATCATTCATTGCCACACCCCAGCCGAAAAAGGTTACAGGATTTTCTCGCGCATCGTGGAAGACAAGGCAAGCGGAACTATCTGGGCAGGGCACCTCGACGGTGTAAGCGTACTGAGCGTTGAACATCCGGGGACTGACATCAAAGAATATCAGCAGATGGGCGACTGCTCACTGCGATACAACAAGGACATCGCAGCCGACGGACAAGGCAACGTATGGCTGGAGATGTTTTACGACGGAATATTACACGTAAACACGAACAGCACTCCGTTCCGGTCATGGCTCCTTGATACCCATAACTACGACCGCCCGATAAGTGGTGTCAACTCCCTCTGCACCACCGACGGCGTGAATATATGGATGGGGCTGCAACCGTACGGAATCGCATTACATAACCGCAAAACCGGCCGTACGCTTTTCAACCGGCAGATAACAGGAATGCAAGCCATCAGCGACGAGGCGATGCACACCGGTATCTCCTCCATCCTGCATCGCCGTAATGGGGAAATATGGATGGCCAACAACAGCAATGGCATCATTATTTACGAACCTACCCAAAAGGCCAGGAATATCACCCAGGCAACGACACCGTACCTCTCGGACAACTTTGTAAACTATCTGTATCAAGACGGAAAGGACAACGTATGGATTGGCCAACGCACACGATTGAGCATCGTTTATCCCGACGGCACTGGACACATCCTGAGAATGCACGAAGGAGATGACGATTTCACCCGCAGCGACGTGAGAGGCATTGCGCAAGACCATAACGGGAACTATTGGGTGGCAACCGAAAACCAAGGCATCATCCGCATCTCCGGAAATCCTGCCGATGTGCGGAATTTGAAATACCGCCACTACAACAAAACAAACGGAAAATACGCCATCGGCGATGCTACAGCCTGCTTTGAAGATACAAGACACAGGCTATGGGCAATATCGAACAGCGGCGGATTGTTTTTACTTGACAGGTCGCAGGATAAATTCGTCCCGGTAAACGGTATCTATCATATCGACGGCGACCGTGTGTTCGCCATCAATGAAGATAAGATTGGCAATTTATGGCTGACAACCGACGATGCATTGATACGCCTCGCGTTCAACAAGAAAGGCGAGGCTGAAACGCAAAGATATTCACAAAAAGACGGATTGGGCGAGATGCTCTTCATGCCAAATGCTACTTATCAATACGGCCCGGAAATTTTCTTTGGCGGCAAGAGAGGCATCTTCTCAATCAAGTCCGACCTGCCGCAGTTTCCCTCGAAGAAAACCGGGAGAGGCAAATTGCTTATTACCAACATCTACATCGACGGGGAGGCGTATGAAGATTTGGACTCCGCTTTCAGAAAACGGATTTCAGAAAACGCTCCGTCGTTCATCCGCACGATAACGATACCTGCATCGGTAGACAAGGTACGCTTCGAATTTGCCTTATTATCGTATGGCAACCAGAACAAGTATGCCTACCGGCTGGAAGGTTACGACCGCGACTGGCATTATACGGAAAACGGATGGAATTCGGCTACATTCCAGAATTTACCGTCGGGCACCTACCAACTATATATCAAGGCAACAAGCGGAGACGGTTTTTGGCAAGGAATCCCCTTTCCCATCACGCTCCACATCCTGCCGCCGTGGTATCAGACATGGTGGGCCTACCTCTTTTACCTACTGCTTCTGGCCGGCATCGTGTACGGAAGCATCCGCTGGTACAAGAACCACTTGAGAATGGTTAACCGCAGGCAAATGAACGTCGTGCTGACCAATATCATACACGAACTGCTCACACCGCTGGCCATCATTTCTGCCTCGATAGACGAACTGAGAAGCGTGGCCCCTGCCTATAAACGGCAATACGGGCTGATGCAGAACAACATTTCCCGACTGACACGCTTGCTTCGGCAGATACTCGAGGTACGCAAGTCACAGGCTGGTCAACTGAGGCTGAAAGTCTCCGAAAGCGACCTTGCTGCATTTGTTTACCAGACATGCGACAATATCCGGCCTATGGCCGGCATCCGCAAGAATGAGCTGTCTATCGACCTGCCTCCTCATCCTGTCAATGCATGGTTCGACCAGGACAAGATGGATAAAATCATCTACAACCTACTCTCTAACGCCTTGAAATATAACAAGGAGGGCGGCAAGGTCTGCGTATCATTATTAACAAACAGCGGACAGGCCGTGCTGAAAGTCAGTGATGAAGGTATAGGCATCTCAAAAGACAAAATGAAGCATCTGTATTCGCGTTTCCTCGACGGCGACTATCGCAAGATGAACGTAAAAGGCACAGGTATCGGCTTATCACTGACGAACGACTTGGTGAGATTACACCATGGCACGATTTCGTGTGAAAGCGAGGAAGGTATGGGCACTACATTTACCATCACGTTGCCCATCAGGAAAGACGCTTATGCTGAAACGGAGATAGACAAACCAACCGACAATAGGCTTAGAGTGGAAAGGGAAGAGCCCGTCACCGCATCAACCAACGAATACAATCCGGCAACAGCAAGCCCGACACCCGATTTCCACCCCGAAGAGAAGGAATATGCCATGCTCATCGTGGAAGACAATGCAGAACTTCTTGATTTAATGCAACGACTGCTGTCGAAAAACTACAAAGTACTCACGGCGAAGAATGGCCGGCAGGCACTCAACGTCATCCACAAAGAAGAACTCGACATTGTCATTTCAGACGTAATGATGCCCGTGATGGACGGTATAGAACTTACCCGCCGAATCAAGGAATCTGACGACTTTGCCCAGTTACCCGTCATCCTGCTGACGGCCAAGACCTGCGAGGAAGACCGCAACGAAGGGCTATTAAAGGGAGCCGACGACTATCTGGCAAAACCTTTCCGGATAGACGAGCTACAACTGCGCGTGGAGAATATCATCAAAAACCGTGAGCGCATCCGCCGCAAGTTCAGCAGACAGACAGAGTTCAAGATAGAGGAACAACATTATTCCTCGCCCGACGAGCTGTTTGTGCAAAAAGCTATTTCATGTGTGAAAGACCACTTAAACGACGGCAGCTACGACCGCGATTCGTTTGCCCGCGACATGTGTGTATCACCGTCAACGCTATACAACAAGCTGCGGGCTATTACCGGGCAAAACATCTCTGGCTTCATGAACAGTATCCGCTTGAAAGAGGCCTGCCGTATCGCCAGGGCCCAACCCGATATACAAGTTACCGAATTGGCCTATAAAGTCGGGTTCAACTCAGCCCGTTACTTTACCATCTGCTTCAAGAAAGAGTTTGGTATGCTGCTGAAGGAATATCTGGAGAAAGAGCCGTAAGGGCATTTCTGCCGTGTACGGTCATTCTCTTTTCACCGTTTTCACTGCCTGCCTGTCCTCTACCTTTATGTGGAGCCCCCGGGGCCGGGCGGTGCGCTGCCCGCCTATAGTATAATAGGCATCGGGAACCGTGGTCTGTTGCGGCGAAACGATACCTGTCGGCTCACCCAATTCGTCAGCGACACCGTGGATAACCATAGTGGGGCCATCCCATACATCAAACACGGGCAAGCCTTCGGCTTTGCTGATAATGGCTGTATAGTTTCCCGTCTTAGGCCGCTCCCCAGCCACACGATACCACTCACCGTTGTCTTTCAGCACATAGCTTCCTTGGGGAGCCAATCCGATATTCCGGAAATAACCACGCAGATTGTTTGTGCCCTGCGTAACGGGACGGAGGGCTGCAGTACCATAGGTATAATAGGTGACAGCTGCATGCTCTGATTTGTAAATGTAAGGATAACCGGGCTCGATTTCGCCTACCTCCTCCAGGCATACGCGACTGTAATCGCTCTGCAGCCCTGCCAGTCGGTAAAACTTCATTCCCGGAGGCATACGAAATGTATAGGGTAAGCAAATAGCCCCCCATTGGCCGGGGATCGTTTTGAACTTAAACAAAGGGTGATAAAGTAAGCGGAAATCTGTAGCACACCACCAACCTTCACGCCGGTCCCCCGTACTTCCGGCATTGCCATATTCGCGCCACGCATAATCCGTAGCCCCTTGTTTTGACCCCACAAAACCTATGGTGAGCGTACCGCCCTCAGGTACATAGGCCGGTGTAGAGGTAAGTGTCTGCCAGATGTTACCCACACCGGGTATATCGTAATAGTCGTACTGTAGCCGGGGGGTAAAAGCGGTATCGGTGGCTGTGGCAATATAGCCGCGTTGATCGCTCAGACAATAATGCTGCGTAGTGGCCTTGCACTCCAGAGCATAGAGCCCTTCGGACAACCCCTCAATCTGCTGGCGAATCTCCATGGTTTGTTTGATGCCCTGTGCCGCACTGATGCCCGACCACCACGCATTCCAGCAAGTTATGCCGTCCTTGGTAGCTATGCGTTGGTCTCCGCCCGTATGAGTACCCACTTTCACTTCCCAACCAATAGTGGCATCGAATAGCGGCGACTGGGGCTGAACTTCTGCCATACCCATAGGCAAGAAAGCATCAAGCTCCCCTTGCAACCGCTGGCGGGCCGTTGTTATTTCACCGGCCGTAGCACTTCTGCGGGCGGCTTCGACGGCCGCCTCCAAGGCTTCCCGCCCATCAAAATCCATCGTATCCACAACTTCCGCTACAATGAGCAGCGAATCGATGGCTTGTCTATCGGCAACAGCCTCCAACAAAGCACTAACAGCCCCTTCTGCGTCGGCAAGTGCCACATCTCCGGTGACATTGATGGCCGCCAGCCGCTCTGCCAGTTCATCGTTCAGAGCAGGTAACGACGTATTAAACGCCTTTACTGCCTCGGCCTGCTTACGAATACAGGCTATACCGTCGGCAATAGCCTCTTCACGCGTCTCGAACAAGCGGCGTAACTCTATGTTTGCCAACTGTGCCTTGGCTCCCAGCCAACGGAAAGCCAGCAACACTTGTGTATATCCGCCGCTGTTAAAGGTGAACACCTGCGTGGCCCATTGATTTGTACCCTCCAGTGTCGCCACATTCTCCGTCTCGGTTTTACCGTCGGCGGTAAGACTCACTTTCAGAAAAGTACCACCATTGCTACTGGCCATCCGGAACACATAATCCTTTCCGGATTCAACGGCGAAAGACGTCTTGACCGAGGCGGCATCGTCTATACCCTTATTGCCGAAAGCCTGAAGGAACCTGAATTTAGAATTGTTTTTGGGGAACACCGCAAACCAAGGCTGACCAATGGGGTCGCCCGTGCCTGATGTCCATCCGGATACTCCCATCCCAAACGTACCGTTAGGAATCACGTTGCCGCCGGCATACATCTTGGTGCCGCCAGGCATTTCGACAAAGTCGCCCGGCTCCATATCCTCACTGCTGTAATAATGGCGTCCATTAAAATCCACGATGTGCAGGCGATAGCGTACACCATCGGAAGCCTCTTCATCCACATACGTATAGTCTGCCGGGCCTTCCTGGGGAGTAATCACCTTCAACGTGGCCCATTGTCCGCCTTGTTCTTTGCGCAACACTTCCATCAACTGGTTGTACTCACCATTATAATCTTTCCACGTAAGGGTGGCCTTACCATTGGCTATGGCGGTCCTGAAATCCCCGAATCCCCTTTGCCTCGGTATGGTAGGTACGAAATCGTACTTACCGTTGTACCCCACTCCAGTGCGCATGGCAGCATAATCCTCTCCGGCAGCAGTCAGCAGGCCGCCTTTATATATCCTTGACGGGTCTCTTTCACTGTTCCAGTAAAAATAACGTTCGATGTAATCCCATGAGTTGAGTTTTGAACAAATACTCTTCACGGCTACAGCATTCTGCGCTTCTGTCACACCACTGGCAAATGCACCGTTCTTATTCCATGAGGCCCCCCATACCCATTCAGAAATCCAAATGGGCCGGTGGTAACGGTCTACCCACGAACTTTTGATGTTATTGAAACTTCCTTCCGTCCAATAGCAATACAAATCTATGATGTCACACCGCCATCCTCGTGCGTCTATGGAATCCATAAATGCCCGTAAATGGTTCAAGCTGCCATCGTGCGACGAAGGTGAACAAAGACGCATGCCTGTGCGCATCAAGTTTTCCCAATTGGCAAGAATCTGGTCTACCGTCTGCGGATGGTCATCGGCAGAATTGCCCGGCTCGTTATTGGTTTTCATGTGAGGGGAATAAGCAGCTTTCCCGCAAGCGCTCGACGATGGCCAGTCCTCATAAATATGATGCGGCACGCACTCACAGTCCACCCCCATGTCCCTACCTGTGCTAAACGTATAGCAACTGGTTACTTTCAGCATCTTCGCAGCATTCTCGTCGGTGCTGTTAGCCAGTCCGGCCTTGCCTGTGCTGTTCCACTTGAAAACGCGGTAGGAGGTAATTTTCCTGTCCAAGATACGTGGCAATTCAGCCATTTCAAGATCCTTGTCATCAGCAATGAAGCAACGGCTGTAACCACGCCCCCCGGCTTGTGTTGAGAACGTCACCATATAACCGCGCTTCAGCCGGAAACTGCGTATGCGGTTATTCAGTTTCTCATCGGTAAGTGTGTTCATGTACCCGCCGTCATTCTCCAACCCGAAGTCATTCACGCTCTCGCCCCCGAAATTCTGTTCCGAATAAACTGCCAGGGGTTTTATGCTTTGGCTGTAGGGTAATATCATGGACCCTTGGGCTGCATAGATTTTCACTTGGCAATTCACGTCGTTAATGGCTTCCATGCCATTTATCCTAATACGGTTTTTCAGTAACGACAACGCCGATGAGGGCTTGATACACTCAAGGATTACCACTGCATGCTCTGTATTGGTAATGTTGATGACGCCATCACCGGCAAACGGCGGTTTTGACGTAATAACGTAGTCAACATCGCCGTCTAATGTCACGGCTGACGTCACTTGGCTTACTGTTATCTTTGTGTTAGCTTTCCCTACGAAAGAAAACACCAGCATCAGCAGAACTGCTGCCACATTGGTCGTTGCCCTCATCGCTCAATAATTTTGAATATGTATTTAATAACGTTTAAACTTTTCCAGTATCAAATACAAAATTATGCCAAAGCACACGAACACGGAAGAAAATATTGTTATTTAAAGTACAATTAATGGTATTCGCAACAAAATAACAATCATTTCCGATGTAATTAATGATGTTTGTGCCAGCAGAAAAACATACGGCACTTCCTGTCCACCGTCATCTGCAGCCAAAAAGCATGGGAATGTCAGAAAAAAGCAGTATCTTTGTGGCATCAAATTACCGACTCAAACATTTATTAAATGAAAACAAGACTTTTATTATTTGCCCTCGCTATCGCTTCGGGCACATTCGCACAGCCAAGGCAGGAGATTTCACTGAACGAAGGATGGCTTTTCTCGCGCGACAAGGTGCAGTGGAAAAAGGTGAACATACCGCACGACTGGGCCATCAGCGGGCCGTTCGACAAGAAATGGGACCTGCAAACCGTGGCTATCGAGCAGAACGGGGAAAAGACGGCTACGGAGAAATCGGGGCGCTCAGGGGCATTGCCGTGGATTGGGAAAGGGCATTATAAACGCACATTCACCGTACCGCCAGGCTACCAGCATGCCGAACTGGTGTTCGATGGTGCCATGGCCGAGCCTACCGTATACGTAAACGGTAAGAAAGCTGGCTACTGGGCGTATGGGTACAACGCTTTCCATATCGACATCACGCCCTACCTGAACGGCGGCGAGAACCAACTGGAGGTCGACCTGAACAATATGGAGGAAAGCTCGCGATGGTACCCCGGCGGCGGACTGTACCGCCCTGTGACGCTCGTGGCGACGAATGACGCGCATTTTGCTACGTGGCATACTTTCGCCTACACCGTAAAGGCCGACGGGAACATGGCCAAGGTGAGCGTAGCCTGCAAGGCCGACGGCATACGGCCGGAAGACAAGAACGGGGCGGAAATCACCCTCTACGACCGGAAAGGGCAGATAGTGGGCAACAGCCACTGCGAGATAGCCGGCGACGGCAGTATCAGCACGGTGCTCGACGTACATCAGCCGAAGATGTGGTCGCCCGAAACACCTTATTTATATAAGCTCGTCACCCGGCTCTACCGCAACCGCCAGCTCGTAGACGAACAGGCCATGAACATAGGCATACGCACCGTAAAGGTGTCGAAAGAGGGTGGTTTCCAACTGAACGGACAGACGCGCAAGCTGAAAGGCGTGTGCCTGCACCACGACTTGGGGCCGCTGGGCGCTGCCATCAACAAGGCGGCACTCATCAGGCAAATCAAGACCATGAAGGAAATGGGTGCCGACGCCATACGCACGGCTCACAACATGCCCTCGAAGTGGCAAATGGAAATATGCGACTCACTGGGGATGATGGTGATGGCCGAGAGCTTCGACATGTGGGAATACCCTAAATGCAAGAATGGCTATGCGCGCTTCTTTAAGGAATGGAGCGGGCGCGACATCGAAAACTTGGTGCTCAACCACCGAAACCACCCCTCAATCATCATGTGGTCGATAGGGAACGAGATACCCGAACAGGGCGACAAAAAGGCTGTGGCCACACTGGAACGCCTGCAGGACTTATGCCATAAGCTCGACCCGAGCCGCCCCGTAACACAGGGGATGGACAGGTATAAGCAGGCACTGAACAGCGGATTCGCCCAAGCGATGGACGTGCCGGGGTTCAACTACCGCGTACATGCATACGGCGAGAACATCAAGAGGCTGCCACAGGGATTCCTGCTGGGATGCGAGACGGCAAGCACCGTTAGCTCACGCGGCATATACAAGTTTCCCGTAGAACCGTCGGACAGCAAGACTTACGCCGACGGACAGTGCTCGGGCTACGACGTGGAATGGTGCTCGTGGAGCAACCTGCCCGATGACGACTGGGTGTGGCAGGACGAAAAGCCGTGGGTGATAGGCGAATTTGTATGGACGGGATATGACTACTTGGGCGAACCGACGCCTTACGACGGGTACTGGCCCAGCCGTAGCAGCTATTTCGGCATCTGCGACCTTGCGGGCTTGCCCAAGGACCGCTATTACCTTTACCGCAGCCACTGGAACAAGGAGGAACATACCGTGCACCTACTGCCCCACTGGACATGGCCCGGCCGTAAAGGAAAGGTGACACCGGTATACTGCTATACCGACGGCAGCGAGGCCGAACTCTTCGTCAACGGCAAGAGCCAGGGGCGTATAAGGAAGAACCCCGCATCGCGCCTCGACCGCTACCGCCTGCGCTGGAACGACGTGAAATATGAACCGGGCAGAATAGAGGTGGTGGCTTACGACGAGAAAGGAAATGAGATAGGACGCGACGTAAAGGCAACGGCCGGTAAGCCGGCAAGCATCTCGGCGACAGCCGACAGGAAAGTGTATGCGGCCGATGGCAACGACCTTGTCTTCGTCACCGTCTCGTTAGCGGATAAAGACGGCAATCTGGTTCCGACGGCCGACAACGAACTGGCGTTCGAGGTTTCGGGAGAAGGCTGCTTTGAGGCTGCGTGCAACGGTGACGCTACCAGCCTGGAACCGTTCACGCAACCGCAGATGAAGCTCTTCGGCGGCCAACTGGTTGTAATCCTCCGCACGACAACGGTTCCCGGAACCATGACACTGACGATAAAGGATAAAAAAGGCAAACTGAGCCGGAGCCTCACCGTAGCTTCTGAATAACACGCGAAGAAACGCCGGACACACAAAAAANNTTTTTTGTGTGTCCGGCGTTTCTTTTATTCCTCTTCCTCAGCTTCAGCCTCGTGCTCCTTGATAAGCTGCGACTGGAGGTCGTTCGGAACAAGTTCGTAAGAAGCAAACTTAGTGGTGAACGAGGCGCGGCCACCCGTGATGGAACTTAGGGAGATAGAGTAGTTGCTCAGCTCCTTCAGCGGAATCTTGGCCGCCAGCTTCTGGTAACCGGCCTCGCTGTCCATACCCATGATAAGGGCACGCCGCCCTTGCAGATCGCTCATCACATCACCCATGAAGTCGGAGGGCACATACACCTCGAGATCGTAAATGGGTTCGAGAATCTTGGGGCCGGCATCCTTGAATGCAGCCGAGAAAGCGTTGCGGGCTGCAAGCATAAACGAAAGCTCGTTGGAGTCGACGGGATGCATCTTGCCATCGTAAACGATGACACGCACGTCGCGGGCATAACTGCCGGTAAGCGGCCCTTGCTCCATGCGCTCCATTATACCCTTGAGGATGGCCGGCATGAAACGTGCATCAATGGCACCGCCCACTACAGAGTTGATGAATACCAGCTTGCCGCCCCATTCGAGGTCGATTTCTTCCTGCCCTTTTACGTTCATGCGGAACTCCTGCCCGCCAAACTTGAACACCGCCGGCAGCGGCATACCCTCGGCGTATGGTTCTACAATGAGGTGGACCTCGCCGAACTGTCCAGCTCCTCCCGACTGTTTCTTGTGCCGGTAATCGGCACGGGCAGCCTTTGTTATCGTCTCCCTGTAAGGTATCTTCGGCTCTCCATACTTCACCTGTATCTTCTCGTTGTTCTCCATACGCCACTTCAAGGTGCGGAGATGGAACTCGCCCTGTCCGTGCACTATGGTCTGGCGCAACTCTTTCGACAACTCGATTACCCACGTCGGGTCTTCCTGCCGCATCTTAACCAAGGCGGCCATCATTTTCTCGGTCTCCCCCTCGTTTACGGCCTTAATGGCACGCGAATACTTCGAATTGGGGTATTTTATAAAGTCGTATCTGTTGTCACAGTCTTTATCATTGAGGGCATTGCCCGTCTTAACATCCTTCAATTTCACGGAACAACCGATGTCGCCTGCATGCATCTCTTCCACGGGGATGCGGTTGGCACCGGCACAGGCATAAATCGACGTGATACGCTCCTTCGACCCGCGGTCGGCATTGGTCAGGTCGGCACCGGCCTTCACCGTGCCGCTCATCACCTTGAAATATGACACTTCGCCAATATGCGGCTCCATGCCCGTCTTAAAGAAATAGAGCGACGTAGGAGCCGTACTTTCAGCGGCAATTTCCTCGCCGCGGGTATTGTGCACCTTCGGCATGTCGCTGACGAAAGGCACTACGTTGCCCAAGAATTCCATCAGGCGGCGAACCCCCATGTCCTTGCCTGCACAGACGCAGAAGACAGGGAAGATGGAACGGGTAACAAGCCCCTTGCGGATGCCCTCGCGCAGCTCGTCTTCCGTAAGGCTTTCTTCCTCGAAGAACTTCTCCATCAAGGTTTCGTCGTTTTCTGCGGCTGCCTCCACCAAAGCCTTGTGAAGCTCCATGGCCTTATCCATTTCCTCAGCCGGTATATCCTCGATAATGGGTGCACCGCCCTCGGGCTTCCACGAATACTTTTTCATCAGCAGCACGTCGATGAGCGAGTTGAAGCCGGGGCCGGTGGCTATGGGGTACTGAATCTGCACACACTTCGGGCCGTATATCTCCTGCATGTTGGAGATGATGGTATCAAAGTCGCACTTGTCGCTGTCCAACTGGTTGACAAGGAAGATGACCGGTTTCTTGAGCTTCTCGGTGTAGCGGAAGATGTTTTGAGTGCCTACCTCCGGGCCGTACTGCCCGTTGATAAGGATCAGGGCCTGGTCGGTAACGTTGAGCGCTGTTATGGCACCGCCTACGAAGTCGTCGCTACCCGGGCAGTCGATGATGTTAAGCTTCTTGTTGTTCCATTCCACATGGAATACCGTCGAAAACACTGAGTAGCCATACTCCTGTTCAACAGGGAAATAGTCGCTCACTGTGTTCTTGGCCTCTACCGTACCGCGGCGCTTGATGATACCGGCCTCGAAAAGCATACTTTCGGCAAGAGTGGTCTTGCCGCTACCCGCACTGCCAAGCAATGCAATGTTCTTGATTTCGTTTGTTTGATATACTCGCATATCGTCATAGATTTAAGTTGATACTTAGACTTATCGCCGTTAAAGTTAGACATTTTCAATTAAAAATCCAAGGAAAAGTTTTAAATATTAAACAATATTAGTAATTTTACCTGCTGAAATATGGCTGGAATCTATCTACATATACCTTTTTGTAAGAACCGCTGCATCTACTGCGGTTTCTACTCTACCGTGCGCGGCGGCTTGCGCCAGCAATACACCGATGCGCTGTGCCGCGAGATGGCAATGCGGAGCAACTATCTTGACAAATGCGGCACGCCGCAGATAGACACGGTATACATGGGCGGGGGCACCCCGTCGCAACTGCTGCCCGGGCAATTACGGCAACTGTTCAGGCAGATGGAGGAGGTATTCATCGGGGAAAGCCTGTCGCGGGCGGACGCCGGCAGGGAAATCACGATGGAATGCAACCCCGACGACGTGACGGAAGAATACGCCGCGGCGCTGGGGGAGCTGCCGGTGAACCGCGTGAGCATGGGGGCACAGACTTTCGACGACGGGCGCCTGCGCTTCATCCACCGGAGGCATAGGCCGGAACAAGTAGTACAGGCTGTAGAGCGGTTACGGGCTGCCGGCATCAGCAATATCAGCATCGACCTGATGTACGGGTTCCCCGGGGAGACGCTGTCCGACTGGCAGTCGGACATTGACGCAGCGCTGGCTATAGGCGCAGAACATATATCGGCCTATAGCCTTATGTACGAGGAGGGCACCCGGCTTTTCCAGATGGCGGAGCAAGGGCTGGTAAAGGAAATAGCTGAGGAGCTGAGCCTGGAAATGTACAACGTGCTCATCGACAGGCTGGAGGCGGCCGGATACGAACATTACGAAATCAGCAACTTTGCACGGCAGGGATACCGCTCGCGCCACAACAGCAGCTATTGGAAGGGGATTCCCTATATCGGCCTCGGTGCGGCGGCCCACTCTTTCGACCTTGGTTCGCGGCAGTGGAACGTGGCCGACATCGGACGTTACATCCACGGTATCGGGAAAGGTGAAATACCGATGGAACGCGAACGGCTGGATAAAGACACACGGTACAACGACACCGTCATGCTAAGCCTGCGAACCTGTGAGGGCATCGACATGGAGGAGCTGGAAAAAGTATTCGGCAGCAAGCATGCAGAATACTGCAAGCAGGCTGCCGAACGCTTTGTGAATCAACAGTTGCTGATAACCGATGGCCGCCGGATGCGGCTCAGCCGTAAAGGGCTCTTCGTAAGCGACATGATTATGAGCGAACTGATGCGGATATAGTGTTACAGTTAAATAATTCTTTGCCCTTATGTTTCTTCGCCTAAAAGTGGAAGCGGACGTCGGCCCCTACCTGGATGGGGTTACCCTGCTGGGCGAACGAGCTGCCCGAACTCCCGAAAGTATTGGTAACGAGGAACGTATTGTATTTGGTGTCGGTAAGGTTACGCCCCCAGATGTCAAGCGAGCAGCAACCGAAATCGAGGTTGACATGTGCGCCTAACACGGCGTAGAGCTTTTGGGAGAGGGTGTTGCCGCTGTCCCAGTAGGTCTTACCGTTACCGTTGACATTGGCCCCCAGCGTAACGGCTTTCAGGAAGCCGTCCCTGCAGAGGCCGAAACGGTAATCGGCCGTTGCGCTGAACGTATGCTGCGGCACAAAGGGCACATATTTGCCCTTATAGTCGACTGCCTGCTTAGCGCCATTCACCGAGATGCTGTCAGTATATCGGCGGAAAGTGGAGTGCGTATAACTGTAAGACACTGCCCACGAAATACGGTTGTCGAGCGCGCTCCCGCGCAGTGCGAGCTCAAGACCGCAACTGCTGCTTTTACCCGCATTGACCATCATGCGGCCATAACCGTACTGACCGGCCATCACGGAGAGTTGCTGATTGTGAATCTGCATATAGAACACGGCCAAGTCGGCATGCAACTTACCGCCGAAGAGATTGAGATGGGTGCCAGCTTCGTAGTTCCAGCTGGTTTCGGGCTTATACGCGATAGTATTGTTTACGTTATCATAGTCAGCTTCTGTATGTGGCAAATCTTTATCGGTGTAGCGCAATACCATTGCGTTCTTCATAAACTCCGACTGCAGTATATCCGAGAACATCTGGATATTGAACCCGCCGGCACGGTAGCCTTTACTTACTGTAGCGTAAACATTGCTGTTGTTGTCGTCAATCCGGTACGTCAGCCCCAGCTTCGGGAGCAACTGGTAGAATGATTGGAAAGCAGAGCCATCCATTGCCGATGTCAGCTTATTCGTTGCAGTATATTCCACTGGGCTATAAGCATGGGGCGGTATGACGAAATGCAAACTTAACAGCCCGCCGGTTACATAGTCGGCCCTAACCTCCTGATAATCGTACCTCAACCCCAGCTTCACGTCTAAGCGGCCGGTCAGCGAGAATGTCGACTCATGGAAAGCACCGGCATTGAAGGCCGGGGTCTTGAAATGCTCATCGATATAGAAACTGGGTATTTCACATACCGAGAACTTGGCACCGGTGCCCATCGACTCCAGAATCGGCTTTACCCGTGCTGCTATCATTTGTTTCATCCCTGCACCGAATGTAACGGGGGCCGTTGTGCTAAGCCACTGGAAGCTGCCGAACAATCCCGTAACATGCTGCCACCGGCCGCCGTTCTTGCTGCGCAAAGCAATTTCTTGGGTCACGGCATTCATTTTCTCCATTTGCTGCAGTTCCATGAAATCTGCCGGCATATAATCCTGATCCATTTTCATCTTATCCCACAGATACTGATGACTGGTGGTAGAGGTAAACAGCATGCGGCCGAAATCATAACTGACGTTCAGCCCCGTATTCACCATCTGCCGCTTGTAGGTATTGGTAAAAGTAGTAGCAGGCTCAGCCGTATTCCCGGTTACGTTGTCATAAGCTCCGTAGGGGAAAGCATTCTGCGAAACAAACTGGTAATCGCTGGTGAGGTCGAACGTCAACCGGCCGCCCGGTTTCCACATCAAGCGGATTTTCGAGCCGGCCTCGTTGGTAAGGTCGGCACGGTCGCCGGTATTCTGGTTCTTGAAAAACCCGTTCTGCCCGCTATAGAAACCGGCCACGGAGAAAGCGAAGTTTGCACTCGGACGGTGATAATGCGCCACCTCGGCATTGCGGTAGAACCCCGTGCCTGCACCAAGGGCGATGTCGGTACCCTGGTAGTTCATCGGATTCTTAGAATAGATGCGCACCAGTCCGCCCTCGGTGTTCATGCCGTAGAGCGTGCCTTGCGGGCCGCGCAACACGTCGACGCGGTCGAGCATATAATAATGATTGTTAATGGCTGTTTTCCCCAACAACGGCAGGTTGTCGTAATAGACGCCTACGGCCGGGCTCCCGGACCGCGACCCTATGCCGCGCACATACATGGACGATGTGAGGCGCGAGCCATAGCTGGGCATCACGAACGAGGGGACGAATGCCGACAGCTGGCTCAGGTCGCGCACGTTGAGTTGACGGAGCTCACGGTTTGTAAATACACTGCTGCTTAAAGGCTGCTGGCGAAGCTGTACTTGCTCCTTTGGTTGGGAAACAACAATGATTTCATCAAGGTCTACAACTTTTGAAGTGTCCAAACGCAAGCCTGCATACTCCCCTAACGGATTGCGCAGCGACAATGCGCTTGCAGGCAAGGTGGAAATTACGAAAAAACCAATTAAAATACTCTTATTCATCTTATCGTTTCTTAAATACGGTGCAAAGGTACAACATTGTCGGCACCCATGCAATCCATATTTATAAGGATTATAACAGACTAACGGGTAAACAACATGATTGTAGTATTAATCCTTAATCCACAATCCATAATCCTTAATCCGGGAATCCAGAAATCGTACAAGCATCTTGTAGCCGGGCTACAAGCACCGTGTAGCAAGACTACAAGCACCGTGTAGCAAGACTACAAGCACCGTGTAGCAGGGCTACAAGATGCTTGTACGATTTCCAACTGTTACGTTCCATGACGAACTCCATAAATCCCCGAAAACCATTAAACCGTAATCCGTAATCCAAAATATCCGTAATCCAAAATATCCGTAATCCAAAATAATCTGCTAATCGTTTACCGCCCCACAATGCGGGCATTCGCCTTTCCTGAGCAGTTTTCCTCCGCACCGCCCGCAAACATAGCGGTAGTAGGAACGGCGCAGGTAAACGGTAACGGAAAAATAAATATAGGCCGGCAACAATACGTAGCCTATATAATATAAGGTGGAAATGCTGAAAACAACATAATCGACGGCACAGACCGCAGCAAGCGAACAAAGATAGAGCAATGCCTCGGAAGCCGGTAACCGCCTTACCACTTCCTGCAATGCAGCCAAGCCAACAATCAGCAATGCCCATACCGAAGCAAGGAACAAGCCGATATGAAGCGGGACGGCAAACGGATTGAGCGAGGGATGATAATAGAAATGGCGCCACGATTCGGGGGCAAACATCTGGATAGACGCATACAATGTAGCCGATACAGCTATGACCAGCGCCAGCAAAGACGGGAAAAAAGAGTCGATGTCATTGAAATGCACGATATACGACCTGCGCTTGAACTGGCGGTGGAGCGCATAGGCCGCCGTTACGACAACGATCAAGGCAAGGAATATCAGGATATGATTGTCGGAAAACAGATTGATGAACTGACTGATGGGGTCGTCGGGTTCTACACTGTCCAGCAAGCAGCGCTCGTGTATCCACCCCTGCGTCAGCTGGTCGCGCGCCACCTTCACCCACACCGAATCGATAGAATCCCCGGGCATCGTCATGATGTCGGCCACGACGATGTGGTCGCCGCCATAGAGCGTAACGCTGTCGAAGGGCAACTCGTCGGGGGCTTGCGTCGAGATGCGGATAGAATCGCCCTTCACGATGAAATTATAGTTCTGGGAGTAATGATGGGTTGTATAAAACGACATGGAATCCCCATCCTGCGCCATATCCCATGCATCGGATGTCGGTTCGCCATGATAATAACACGAGGCAAACAGCAGAGGCAGGAAGACTGCCAGCCAGCAGGACTTATTCGGCATAGACATTCATCTGACAATGGTTACAATCGAACTGAAGACGGAAACGCCGGCCATCGGCTAATGAGAGGAAAAGGGGTTCGCGCCACGATGGCTGGCGGCCGCCATGCTTTGCGCAATACCCCAACGAATAGCGCAGGCAGTGGCGGCACTGCATGAGGAGCGGATTGCTTACGGGCTGCACCTCGAAAGCAGCCGGCAGGCTGCCTGTATGCCGGGCGGCATAAAACCTGCGGGCCATGCCGTTGGATACATTATACAGATAAGGGTAACGCCGGTACTCGTCCAAGGGAACATAGCCAACAGCAGGCTTCTCCCCACCGGCGGGCGCCGCCGGGCGCATGTCCAGCCCGTCTATAGCCTTGCGGCGCAATTCGGCCAGCAGGCTGCTTGGGATGAAATACCCAAAGCCATCCGGCATTGCCACCGTATCGCACTCATACGGTGTGTTGCCCAGTTTCGTCAGCTGCCGGATGATATTCTCCCGTTGGGGCTTCGCTGCCCTCTGATGCCCAAAGGCTACTGTGGCTACAGACTTGCACTGCCCGCCGGCAGCCACCTCCAAAGAGAAGCCTCCGTCGACAGCAGCCAACCGCATGGCAACGGGTATCTTCCGTTCGGCACTGGGCTTTGACAGCAGCCGTTCGAACTCTTGGTCGTTGTTACGGTACAGGGCCATGCCCTGGCGCAGGTGTTGCGGCATCTGCAGCGGGAAAAGGCGGTTACCCTCCACCCTATTTACCCGGAACCCCTCCAGCCCGCGGTCGGCATTCAGGAAACAAAGCCCGTCGCCATTGGCAAACGCAGATACGCCGGCCACGGTAAGCGAGGCTCCGCGTATCTCCTTCACAGTACCCACAAACTCGCCCAGTGCCTTCGGGGTGTCAAACGAGGCTATTCCGGGCTGGCGGCCTTCAAGGAAATAGGACGTATAGCCGCGGTTGAAGGTTTTCTTCAAGTCGGGTGTGAATGTACAACGCACGCTGCCCCACGACGCACGGCGGTACTTGCCGGGATTACGGCGGATGATTTCGTCCATCCGCCCGCTGTAGGCCGCCGTGACGTTCTTCACATAGACAATGTCTTTCAGGCGCCCTTCTATCTTAAACGAAACAGCGCCGGCCTGCACCAGCTGCTCCAGCTGCCCGTACAGGTTCAGGTCCTTCAACGACAGCAGATAGCGGCCGCGCTCGATGACGCTGCCGCCGGAATCTACAAGGTCGAACTTCATGCGGCAGAACTGGGCACACTCCCCACGGTTGGCCGAGCGCCCGAAACAGTGCTGCGATGCATAGCACACACCACTATAGCTGACACAAAGCGCACCGTGGACAAACACTTCGAGCTCGACGCCGGGCACCTCGCGATGGATGGCGCTGATTTCGCCGGCAGACAGTTCGCGGGCCAGCACCACCCTGCTGAATCCGACGCTGCTGAGCCAGCGCACCTTCTCTGCCGTACGGTTATCGGTCTGCGTACTTGCATGCACCGGCAGCCCGGCTTCCTTGCACAGCAGCATAACGGCCATATCCTGCACCAGTACGGCATCAACGCCCGATTGCTTCAGTTCGGCCAGCAACAGCCTTGTATCCTCCAGTTCGTCATCGTAAACAATGGTATTGACCGTAACGTAGACCCTGGCCCCATAGCGGTGCGCATAATCACAGAGCTGGCGTATGTCGGCTATGCTGTTGCCCGCGGCCGCCCTTGCGCCGAAGCGCGGTGCTCCGATATACACGGCATCCGCCCCATGCTCGACGGCAGCGATGCCACACTCCAGATTCTTGGCCGGGGCCAGCAGTTCCAGTTGGGTCATTATTCTATCTTGCTTATGTCGTACGGCGTTTCCTGATACACGTAATAGTCGATCCAATTGCTATAGAAGAGATTGGCATGGGCACGCCACGTCACCATCGGCGGACTGTCCGGATTGTCATCGCGGTAATAATTCACCGGTTTATCAACATCGTGGCGTACTCCCCGGTCGCGCTTGTACTCATTGTCGAGCGTATCCGGCGAATACTCTAGGTGCCCGGTGATAAAGAACTCGCGCCCCCCGCGCGCCATCACGATGCTGACACCGCTTTCGGGCGACTCTGCTATAAGCGACAGCTCTTTGTCGGCGAGTATATCCTCGCGCCGGATTTCCGTATGGCGGCTATGCGGCATGGCAAAGAGGTCGTCGAAACCGCGGAATATCGGCAATTGCGGCTCTAAAGGCTGCTGCTTGAAGATGCCGAACATCTTCTTTTCAAGCGGATATTTCGGGATGCCGTAATGATAGTACAGCCCGGCCTGGGCCGCCCAGCATATATATAAGGTAGAGGTAACGTGCGTACGCGCCCAAGCGAAGATGCGCGTCATCTCCTCCCAATAGTTCACCTCCTCGTACTCCATCGTTTCCACCGGTGCGCCCGTGATAATCATCCCGTCGAACTTCTCGTCTTTCATCGATTCGAAATCGCGGTAGAACATCATCATGTGCTCTACCGGGGTATTCTTAGGCGTGTGGCTTTTCAGCTTCATGAAATCAATCTCCAGTTGAAGCGGCGTATTCGAAAGCAGGCGGATCAAGTCGGTCTCCGTCGTTATCTTCAGCGGCATCAAGTTGAGAATCACGATCTTCAGCGGGCGTATGTCCTGGGTGGTGGCCCGCGAGTTGTCCATCACGAAGATGTTCTCTTTCTTCAGCAGCTCGATTGCCGGCAACTTATCGGGTAATCTTAATGGCATAACTGTTATCCTTTCTTATTTAACATTAATCACGCATGCTGAGACATTATCAAATCCCCCTGCCGCGATGGCCGTTTCGCAAAGACAGTCGGCGTCGCATCCATCCAGCAGTTGCTGTTCGATTATCTCGTCGGGCACCATATCACTAAGTCCGTCGGAACAAAGCAGGTAACAATCGCCCGCCACTATTTCGGGGGTAATCTCGTATATATCGAGAAAAGACGTCTTGCAGCCGGCCCCGATACAGTTTGTTATCATGCTTGTATGCTTTTTCTTCCCCGTAAGGGTGTTGAGCGAGTGGTCGGTCGTCAGCTGGGTCAGGTCACCGTTACGCAGCCGGTACAGCCTGCTGTCGCCGCAGTTGGCCCAAAAGTACCTGCCACAGTAATAAATAAGGCAGACGAGCGTTGTGCCCATATCCTCCAACATCGGGTTGACATACCCCCTCGAGGAAATAATCTGATTGATGGAATCCAGCCATTCGACCATCATCTCCGTAAAACTACTCGTCGACAATCCGGCAGGCAAATCTCCCAGGAAGAAACGCAGGTTTTCCAGCGTCTCCGCACTGGCCACCTCCCCGGCATTATGCCCGCCCATGCCGTCGGCCAAGGCAATGACGAACCGGTCGGTGCCCTCGGTGCTTAAAACAGTGCGGTAAATGTCGCTCCTCACGCATTGGCCTCCCACTAATATCATATCCTCGTTATTACTCCGGATATTACCGATACGGCTGGATGCCGATATTTCAAAACTATTCATACTTTCTATCTTCTCTTTTTTCATAATGCAGCCATGCAAGCCCTCCATTGCTTGCCTCATGGACGCCCTATCCGTTGCCGATGCTCACCTGCAGGTTGACATTCGCTATCGTCACGATATCGCCGTTTTTCAGCGACATCGGGATGTCGGGCTGCAACAACCGCTGCCCGAGCTGTGTGCCGTTAGAGGAATGCTTGTCGATGATGCACCAACCGCTCCCCTGATTATATATCAGCTGGGCATGCACTCCCGATACGTACATATTCTTCTCGAACATCTCCTTATACGGCCCTTGCCGCCGGCCTATCATGGCACCATTGATGCCCGTTATCCGGATTTTAAGGCTATCGTTGTTGAGAATCAGTACAGGGATATTCTGCGGACTGACAGGCTCCGCCACTGAACGGATGCTGGCCGACGTCGTGGACATGTTGTGATAATTCCGTTCCATCAGCTTCACCACCGAAGTTTGATGACTGACCTGCTGCCGCAGTTGGTCGATATCCACCATCAGTCCGCCGCAATGGGTACAGCGGCGGCCCCGCCCTACCCGGCTGCAGCTGCTGCAATAAAGAAGCGCTTGCCCGCATTGGTCGCAATAGCGGGAATCGTCGTCTATCTCTTCTTTACAATTAGGACATATTATCATTATAATCTCGTTTTATTCTTTTATATCTTCGGCCAATATCACTTGATAAGCCTCTTTCGTTATTTCAGATGCCGGCAAGGCCGACACGCGCACCGACAACTGCTGGACCGTCGCATCAAGCATGTTACGCATTTCGCGTGCATTTCCGAATGCTTCGCCCTTGCCGGAAACCATGCGGCTTATCACCTCCATCAATTTAGCCTCAGCGCCCGGCGACAGGATATAGTCTTCCTTGCCTGCCATCATCTTGAAGATGGCCAGCAGTTCTTCCTCGCTGTAATCGTCGATGTGCAAGCGGTGCGAGAAACGGCTGTCCAGCCCGGGATTCACCGTGAGGAATTCCTCCATCTTATCCTTGTATCCGGCTGCTATCACCACAAACTTGCCGCGGTCGTCCTCCATGCGTTTCATCAAGGTGTCGATGGCCTCCTTACCATACTGGTCGTTCTCCGAACTCAGCGTATAAGCCTCGTCGATAAACAGGATGCCACCCATGGCCTTGTCGCACATGCTGTTCACGATTTTCGGCGTTTCGCCCATATACTTGCCGACCAGCGTCGCCCTGCTTGTTTCCACCACGCGCGACGTGGGCAGGATCTCCATGCTTTGCAGTATCTCGCCCATCTTCCGGGCCACCGTCGTCTTTCCCGTCCCGGGGTTTCCCGTAAGGACGAAGTTCATCGACATCTGCTGCACTTTGCCCACACCCGATGCCGAACGCTGCTTCACGAACATGCTCTGCACGGCCAAGAGCCGTATCATGTTCTTGACAGAACGCATGCCGACAAATTCGCCGAGCTCGTTGAGCACCTCGTCCAACGGGCGCGCCTTTTCGCTTTGCGCCATGGGCAGGTCGGACACCGTAAGCCTGAACATGTCTTCCTCCTTAAATAGCGGATTGCCGATTTCGCCTACCAGGCGCTGGCTCTGGTGTTCCACCGTCTGGTCGAAGATGCGGCGCGCCTCGCGGGCATTGCCGAAGTTCTTGTCGCGGCGCAAGTACAGCTGTTCAAACTGCCGGTGTACGGCAGCACGTGTTTCCTCGTCTACGGTAAACTTCTTTCCGGCCGCAAGGTTGAGGAATATCTCCGTCAGTTCGTCGGGCGTATAATCGTCGAAATGTATCGTCTGCGTGAAGCGGCTCTTCAAACCTGGGTTAGAGTCGATGAAGTCATGCATCTGCCCGGTATAGCCAGCGACGATGCAGATGAACTTGCCGCGGTCGTCCTCAAGCCGTTTCAGCAGCGTATCGATGGCCTCGCTGCCGAACGAGTCGCCGTCGGTGGATTTCAGCGTATATGCCTCGTCGATGAAGAGCACGCCGCCCATTGCCTGATCTATCAGCTGACTGGTTTTGATGGCTGTCTGCCCGCTGTATCCGGCCACCAGTTTGCTGCGGTCGGCCTCTACCAGCTGTCCCTTCGAAAGGATACCCAGCGTGCGGAACACCTCCGCCATGATGCGGGCAACGGTGGTTTTCCCCGTTCCGGGGTTTCCGGTGAACACGTAGTGTTTCCCTTGGAACGTATCGGTTTCGCCCCTCCGGATTTGCAAATTGAGGAAAGCCGACAGATTGGAGATTTCCTTCTTTACGGAAGCCAACCCTACCAATCCGCCGAGTTTCTTCATACATTCGTCCAGGTCGACCGCCTGCTGCGCTTCGTACGGCACATCCTCTACTTCGATGGTCATCAGCTGCTCGTTGGTCATCTCCTGCATATTGCACTGTTCAAGGCGCAGGGCCTGCCGCTTGCATATTTTCTCGAACAGCTGCCGCATCGTCCGGCCGTTGGCGAAATCCCTGTCGCGGCAATCGTACATCTCCGAAATCATCTTCCGCGTCAGGGCCTCGGCCTCACCAGAGAAGATATACTTCTTTTCGGTGGCAAAGGTGAGCATGATACGGTACAGCTCGTCAGGATGATAGTCGCTTATATCAAGGAAATAAACAAACCTGCTGCGGAATCCCGGATTGATGCGGAACAGGTTTTCCATCTCCGTCTTGTATCCGGCAGCGATTACCACAAACTTGCCGCGGTCGTCTTCCATGCGTTTCATCAGTGTCTCCAAAGCCTGGGCCCCTTGGTTGTCGCGCTCGCCGCCCTGGCTCAGCGGTGCCAGCGTGTAGGCCTCGTCGACAAAGAGGATGCCACCCATAGCCTTATCGCACAGGCGATTGACCACCCGAGGCGTTTCCCCTTGATAAGGGCTTACCATCTTCGAGCGGTCCACTTCCACCACATGGCCGCTGTCGAGATAGCCGATGGCCGACAGCACCTCGCCCAGCTTACGGGCTATGGTGGTTTTACCCGTACCGGGATTGCCCGTCAACACCACGTGCATGGCCATTTTCTCTTGCTCACCCAACCCGCGGCCGGCCCTTTCCTGACTGTTCTTCACCGAATAGGCCATTTCCCTGACGGCACGCTTCACCTCGTCCATGCCGATATACTGGTCCATATCGCCGAGTATATCGTCGAGGGTACGTTCTTCCGGCACATATCCGCGGATATCCTCTTCCTCTACCTGCCGTGCGTTCATGCCCCGGCTGATAAACGATGCGAAGATGTCCTCGGCCACGTTCGAAGCCACATGGGCATAACCGAAAGTGTCGTCCTTCGTCTTCAGCTGATACTTGAAATAGCGTTGCAGCCGGCGGTCGGCGGCTTCCGAATACTCCGTGATACCGTATTTCGTACGGAGCATCATGCGGCAGATGCGGCACAGGTCCTGATAGCCCGGGGTGGGCAGATTGAAGCGGTACTTAAACCGGTTGGCCACGGCCGGATTGCTGACCAGGAAGTCGTCAAGCCCTTTCGGCAGACCGGCAATCACCACAATCGGGTTATCGTCCCATTTGCCCATCTCCACGAATAGCTTATCTAAAGGGTTCACTTGGTTCGAATACCTGTCCGGCAGCAGTTTCTGCACATTGTCGAAGAACAGTATGCCGTCGCGGGCTTTCTTGATGTTCTCGTCCCATTTATCGACAAACCGCTGGTAGTCGACGGCATCCACCATCGTAAGTTTCGATTTCCCGATAATCTTATGCTGGTAGAAATAGTCGCGCATCACTTCGGCCAGCTGTGTTTTCCCGGTTCCCGTTTCGCCTATTATGATTACATTCACGCTGAGGCGCACCTTCAGCACATCCCTGCGCGATTGCAGATAAGTGTAAGTATCAACGATCGTTTTCAACTGCTGCTTCACTTCATCCAAGCCTATCAGCTTGTCGAGAACCTGGACCGTTATCAGCGGCTGGCCGCACCATCTGCAGAACTTAGCTTTCGCGCGGTTTTCATTATGGCAATGTCCACACTTCATTTCCGTTACTCTACGTCTTTTATCACCTCTTCTACAATGCCCTTCGGATTTACTTTGAATTTATCCAGTTCGGGGTTCTTAATGTTCATCAGCTGCGGACTGAACATCACCATCTCAGCTATCAGCATGGCCATCATCACGCTCCACAGCATATAGTGGATTACGCTTTCGCTCGCCGAGGAGTTCACTTGGTTCTGTATATCGTCGAGCACGCCGAACTTGGAGCCCTTGAACCTGTACGACCGCTGCTTGAATGTGAAATAGAGCGGTTCGAGCAGCGACGAGTTGATGTCGTCGTCCATTATCTCGTTGAACATTTTCTTTTCGCCCGTGTTCTCCAGACGGTAATCGGTAAGGCGGCAGACGAGCACGTAGACGAGTGTCAGCGCCACTGCCGTCCATACAAGCCACGAGGGATGCGAGGCATTTACATATTTCAGTATCCATACAGACAGATAAGACGAGGCCATACCCAGCGCGCCCCACAGGCAGGACAGGATGAAGCCATAGCCGTTGAAGAAGGCTTTCAGCCATACGATGACAGCCGTAATACCGCCTACAGGCAGTATTACCGTATAGAACGAATTCTGCAACACATATCCTATATTACTGATGCCGCACGTTAAGAGCAAAAGAATCCACGCCGCCGAGAGGCCGTAGAACAAGACGTTCCAAGTAATCTCCTTCGACTTTGCCCGCCGGTAGCTGCTCCTGAATTTGGCCACCTTTTGGGCCGTCTGCTTCTTGGCGTCCACGAACCGCTTGTAATACAGGTTCTGCTGGTCGATTTCCCCGAGCAGGCGGAGCCATTTCTCCAAGCTGCGCTCATAGCTGTACTCCTCGGAGAAGTCGCTGTACGGGTCTTCATGATACCAGATGGAGAGCCATTGCGAGAACGAGCCCTTGCGCATCTCGCTGCGGTAAACCGAACGCCTGCTGAGACTCAGCTTCGAACCGTTTGCCAGTTCGGTTCCGTCCTCAAGTATATATACCGGCTCTGCGCCCAGTATGCGGCAGAAACGGTATGCGGCCGTGCGCAGGTCGTAGGCGCTCAGCCGTTCGCGGTTCTCTTCGCTCTTCAAGTCGAAGCAGTTGCGTGCTTCGCCGAGCTGTTCGAGCCACCCGTGCATTTGTGCGAAATAGCAGAAGCGGCCGTTCTCGTCGCTGAAGTCGGCGATTTTCCCTGCAAACTCCTCATCATTCAAGTATTGCCACTCGATGAGCTGCTGCTTCAGCAGTTCGCCGATTTTCTGCGGTGTGTCGGCATGCTGCAAGTCGTAAGCCGCCTCGCGGTCGATATTATAAAGCACCTTATAGGCCAGCTGTTTCGAATAGGGATGCCCCTCGGTAAGTATGCGCAGCGACTCGCAGGCCATGGGGTCTTCGTGCCCGTACATCCACGACAGCAGGCGGCCGTCGGTCAGGCTTTGCCAGTCGTCTTCGGTCACTTTGTTATAGCCGAACACCTTCACTATCTCCTGAAGCGTCGCCGTGGGATAGATAGCCATAAACGGGATGTCGGGGTCCAGCTCGAAGGCCACGCGGATGACGGCCACCCGGCCGTCGAAACCGTCGCCGGGCTTGAAGTAGCTGCGCAGGCGCTCGATGTCGCACTCTGCGTGCGATTCGACATAGAGCCACAGGCGGTCGTTCGGGTTCTTCAGTGCCAGTGCGTACTCCTCGCTATAGGTCAGCATCGACATGACTATCGTATGTATGTCGTCGCACAGGTTGCCGCGCAGGTCCCGGTAGGGATAGGCCGGGTCCATCGTATATACGGCCGCCATCAGTCCGGCCGACTGGTCGGCCGGGTACCTGTTCTTCACGATATCCTTGACGACCGTGCTCAGCTTGGTGTTCCCGCACGATTCCAGCCAGTCGCTTATCCGCCCACCGTAAAGATAGCCCACGGCTATGCGCTCGTTTTCTACAAGCAGCGGCACGAGTTCCTGCACATTGTCGGCCACGAGGTTGCGTTCCGGGTCGACAACGAAGCTCTTGTACTTCAACAGCGGCGACGAGATGTCCACCTCTACGTTCTCGCCCAAGAACCAGCGCTCCACCTCGTCGTAGGCCCAACGGCGCTGCGGGTTCACCGTGGTAAGCCCCTGTATGATCATCCGCACGCGGTCGGGCAGCTCGTTCAGCTTCGGGATGCGCCCTTCGTTCTTTTTCCGCATCATGGCGCGTTCGTTCGAACTGAGCGGATTCTCGCCGTACCAGAGAGTGAGCAAGGTAAGCCCCAGCGAATAATAGTCGACGGCCGGGGATATGTCTACCTCGCCATCGATTACGTCGTTATACATTTCGGGTGCCGCATAGAGCGGTGTGCGCGCTTGCGTCGTGCGGTGTATATGCTCATCGCTGTCGAGAATGCTTGATATGCCGAAGTCGCCCAGCACCAGCTGTGTATGTTCTTCGTCGCGGAAGAAGAAGTTGCCGGGCTTGATGTCCTTATGTATGATGTTGTTGTTATGGCAGTAGGCCAATGCCGCAGCCGCCTGAAGAGCTATCCGGCGGAATCGGTTGAAGTCGCCTTCCAGCTTGAACTCGGTAAGCGTCTGGCCTTTCAGGTACTCCATCAGCTCGTAGTCGCGGTTTTTCCCGTCTATGTATGTCTTGCCGAAATCATATAGCTTGACTATCATCTCGAAGTCGAAATTGCGGATGATTTTCAGCAGTTTTTTCTTGATGGAAAAGTTGGGATAATACACTTTAAGCACGTACTCGCTGCCCTCGCTGCTTACAAGGAACACCAGCGCTTCGCCCGAATCGTCGCTGAGGCAGCGGACAATTTGATATACCTTCCCTTTCAATACGAATTCGCTGCCGGCATCATTTTTTGCAGGCGGAACGCCACCGGCCCGGCAGGTCTTCACCGTATTGTTCATAGGGGAAGCGATGGTCCTGTTAAGATCCTCAGCAACAGGAGTCTTTAAGGTTTTATCCATGTCGGTACTTGTCGTCTTTTACTTCATTACTACTGCTTTTCCCCAATACCACCCATTTACCGCCGAGGTGCGGCTTGGCACAACCGCAGGGGCTGCTGTGCATGGCATGCTTGTAATTGCACATCCAGGCCAAGCGCACCCCCACCGGCTTGCTGGCCATGGCGAAATTGCGGGCTTTCACCGGCGAGTCGACCGGCGGCACAGCCAACCGTTCCAAGATGGCCGACAACTGTTCCATCTGCTGGCGCTTCTTGTCCATCAGTTCACCACGCGTCATGCGGTTCGACTGCTTCCGCTCCACCACGGGGTTCTCTACACCCTCGTCCTTTGCAAGGAGCGTCAACACGCGCTGGCGCAATTTCGCGTTGGCCTGTTCGCGCTGCACGTCGGTTTCCGACGAGTAGGGCAGGCAGTCGTCCAACCGCGACAGTTCGGCTGCGGTTTCAAGCAGTAGCTGGTATTCGGGGTCTTTTTGCAATTCTTTCACCATCTCCCTCGCCTCTTCGGTCAGCGCGGTGCCGCACTGCTTGCAAAAGGCGAAGTCGTTCATCGTATGGCATACGGGGCAGGCCACTCCGCCACGCGGGCTTCCGCAGGAGGGGCAGTAGGCTTCGTTGCCGCCCAAATGGGAACCGCAATACGAGCAGACGTCTTTTTTTGCATAGTGGTGGCAGGATTCGCAGAAGTCGGCATCGGCATCCATCTGCTTGCCACAGTAAGGGCACGACAGCTTGCCTATCGGCTCACCGCACGAGGCGCAATACATGGCTTCCGGCTCATTCTGCGCCCCGCAGTAAGGGCAGGCCCCGCCCTCGGCTGCCTGGTATTGCACGGCATAATTGGCAAGCCCGTCTGTAGGGTAACTGCTCTTCGGGCTCTCCGCAGCAAGTTCTGCCTGCTGCATTGCTGGCCTGGCCGTGTTTGTTTTATCTATATCTGATGCGTTGTTGGCAGTCATTTTTTTGCAATTTTTCAGACTATCATATTATTCTGCAAAGATAACATTTTATTTTTAAAATAAAAAGAGTTAAGAAAGCAAAAATCAATTATTAAGTTTATTTATGCCTCGGTGGTATTTTTGTACGGAAAAACCCGGAATCCCACCCGCTTTTTGTTAAAGATATACCTGAGTTCGGGATAAGGATATCACGCTAATCCGGACGGCGGTGCCCCCTTTGCGCTGCGGCGGCACGGCCGTTG
>DBRC01000014.1:0-38009 GCA_002305505.1 Prevotella sp. UBA1378
TCGGATTTATTGCAATAAATCTTTTTGCCCCTTATCCGCCTGCTGCCATCTCACGCCTTTTTCTGCCTGTTAACAAACTCACGTGGAGAAAGCCCGAACTTCTTATGGAAGCATTTACCGAAATAGCCCACATCCGTAAATCCTGTCTTATAAGCTATGTCCGTGATATTCATATCCGTGTTTTTCAAAAGGTCTACAGCCTTGTTCAACTTATACTCTCTCACGAACTCAACGGGAGAGCAGCCGGTAAGGTTTTTTATTTTCTTGAAGAATGCCGACCGGCTCAGCCCTATTTCGTTGGCAATCGAGTCGATATTAAAACCGGGATTCTCCAAGTTGTTTTCTATAATCCTATTGATATTCTCGACAAACGTCTTGTTCTTCTGCTCGAGATAGAACTTTGTTTTCAGCTCCGACAGCTTTGTCTGGATATACACGTCATTGCGCATCCGGATCCAATAGAGTGCGAAACGGCCGGAAGCGTACAGCAAAGCCAGTCCGAGGACAATATATATGACGTAAGCCCACCATGTGGCCCACCATGGCGGAAGAATCACAATATCCAGTTCGCACGAACTGCTGACGCTGGGATTCGAGGCATCCAATGCCTCTACACGGAAACGGTACCTGCCCGACGGTACCTTTGTATAAGAGGCGATGCGGTTATGCCCGCTGTAATGCCAGTCGACATCGTAGCCGTCTAACCGGTAACGGTAGTTCACCCTATCCTGATTATTGTAGTTGAGCGCGGCAAACTCTAAAGTGAACATATTCTGGTTGTGCTGCAGTTCAAGGTATTTCGTCCTTGTAACCGCCCGTTCGATGAGCGGTTCACCGGTGCTACTGCGTATATCCTGATTGTTCACCGTGCACCCAACGATATATACGGGATAACGCGAAACGGAGGCCGTTATACGGTCGGGGCGGAAAGTCAGGATGCCTTGTTTGCACCCCATCCATATCTCCCCGTTACTGTTTCTCAGCGATGCCGTCTCTTCCATCTGCACGTCGGGAAACCCGTCGTACTTATCAAAGTTGCGTATGCGGTTGCTCTTCCGCTCATAACACGACAATCCTTCATCGTTACCCAGCCATAACCGCCCCTGATTGTCTTCTATCATGGACACGATGACGTCGCTCTGTAAGCCTTCCCTGATACCCAGCGGTTTGAATACCGGTACATGGTTTTCGGCATCATATCCCGTAATGCGGCTCAGTCCGCCACCGAAAGCGCCCATCCATACCGTCTGTTCCCTGTCCTTGTAAAGCGTGTATACATCGCTGTTGGCAAAAGTGGAAAGGTCTTTGCGGCGGTACATCTCAAACTGTATCTTCCCTACATCCGTAAAACGTGCGTCGAAGCTCATCAGGCCATCAATTGTGCCCACCCAGATACGGCCGTTACTGTCTTCCACCATATTGCGCACCTCCATGTAAAGGCCATACGCGGGATAGTTTGTAAAGCCATTATACTTGTTCTTGAACTCCACCTTCCCGTTCCTCTCCACCATCAGGTTCAAGCCGCCGTCGAGCGTTCCCGCCCAGATACGTCCCCGGCTATCCTGATAGGTGATGTAAACGTTGTTGCCGCTGATGCTCTTGGGGTCGGTAGCATCGTGCTTGTAATGCTCAAAGCGGTAGCCGCCTGGTACCGAAGCGTCGGGAACCGCCTTCACCAAGCCGTCGCCCTTGGTCGACAGCCACAGGCGGCCGGCCTTGTCGGGCATGATATAATATACGCTGCCTATACGGTATTCGCTGTAAGGATAGGTGCGTTTCAGGTTGCCGTTGGCATCCAGTATATACAAGTCGCGGTTGCGGGTGCCCACCCACACATCGCCATTGGCCGCCTGGTAAAGCGAACGTATGCCGCCCGCAGCCGGCTGTTTCCCTGGCAAATGAATCATCCGGAAGTGGTGCATCGGGAAATTAAACCGGTATATCCCCCTGTCGGTCGAGGTTAGCCAAAGCTGCCCATCGCTGTCCTTATTCATGCTGAAATAGCGCGAATTTTCCTTTGCATCCGACATCTCAGGCAGCCGGGCAATATTTATCATCTGCATTGTTTCCCGGTCGATATACAACGCTTCGCCTGCCGATGTAAGGAAAAAGATGCCGTGGCTCCCTGCATCGCAAAAAGACGGCTCACAGATACGGCCTGATAAAGAGAACGGGAACCGGTGGCTGGTTTTCTTCCCGAGGTCGTAACACACGATGGCCGCCCTGTCTTCTACTATCCATAACCGCCCGTCGTTGTCAACGTATCCGCTTTTTACGGCCGGCAGGTTCACCGGGACGCCGCGTACCTCCATGCTTTTGCCCGTCTTCAGGTCATAGCGTACGATGCCCTTGTCATCTACAAACCACAATTCCTTCCCGCATTGGAATGCACTGCTGCACGAAGCTTTCATGAACGGCGGAAGTTCCGTCTGCCTGCTCTTGACCGAAAAGATATTATAGTCAGTGCCCACCCAACTGATTCGCCCCGACCGATAGCTGAGGATATTCCCCGTAAGCTGGCCGTTAAACGGGGTGACATGCCCTTTCGAACTGACCAACAGCCTTACCTCCACTTTTCCTTCCTCGGTTGTCCGTGCCGACAAAAGGTTCTTATCTTTGGTCAGTAACAGCACATGGCCATCATCCGTCGGTTGTATCTTGATAACTTGGATATTCTGCGAAAAGGCCTTTATCTCGTCGTAAACAGACTGGAAAGTCTCTGTATCACGAAAGAACACGGAGAGCTTCCAGTCTAAAGTCTTTACCCATATATTCCCTTGTCCGTCTTCAGCCATGCTCTCGATTTTGCGCGGAGGCTGCCCGGTATCTGTTGCATAGAACCGATTATAGGCAAGGAACTTGGCACCATCGAAACGGCAAAGGCCATACCATGTGCCAAACCACAAGAAACCGTCGCGCGACTTCAGTGAGCAGTATACAATATTATTGGCTAACCCTTGTTCTTCGGTATAATGGGCCACCAGCATATCTACATACTCACGCCTGGGCTGTGCACCGGCCTGAATACATGAAAACAAACATATAAGAGCTATCAGTCTTCGCATTCTGTGCGTAAAGTTATTGCAAAAAGAGCAAACATGCAAATTTCTTAGCGATTATTTGCCTATTCCAAAATCGGCCTGCTGCTGTTCCACTTCTTCCAGCAGCTTTGTTTTCTGTTCTTCCGTAAGCGCTGCCGGCTGCATTCCCGGCACCTTCCCTGCTGCGGTCCCGCTTGTTTTCAGGCCGCCATCCGGCATCCGGCTGTCGCCCATCTGCTGCTGTCCGTAGGGTATGCTTTCCATTTCCAGCTCGGCTGCGGCCGGCGCATGCGTCCCGGGATATTGCACCTCGGCATGTATTGTTATTTTCCCGGCCTTCCGGGTACTGCGCACGAGGATGGGGGCACTGCCCCACTCTACAGCACGCGGATTGGCATTAATCTGGCCATCGTCGATCAACTCTCCTTCGCCGGTCACGGTGAATACGATGTTCTCTTTGGCCAACCGCCTTACGTTACCGTTGTCGTCGGTCACCTCGGCCACCACGACGATGAAGTCGCTGCCGTCGGCCACCAGCTTACGCCCCATCTCGTCGGCATACAGGCGCAGTTTGGTACTGCGGCGCGAAGGCATGCGCCGCTCCGTGCACACCACTTTTCCGTTCACGATTCCCTCTGCCGTCATGTTCACCTTCTGCCATGCCTTTTGTTTGTAGCTGTAGTCGCGGGCTTCCCAAAAGTCCCATACATTCCGGAATACCACCGGCCGGTTGTAATCATCCGACAGCGGATGCTCTACGGGCAGTGTCCAGCTCTTAGCTCCGTCGTAAAGTGACAGGCGCACGCTGTCGCAATTGCTGAACACCGTCACGTCGTTATCCGAAAACTGCCCCATCTCATGGGCGATGTAAGCCATAGGCGACGATGCCTTAGGCACCTGTGAGGCAAACATATAAAAGGCGTATTTCGGTTGGCGGAAAGCGTCGTAGATACCACCCCAGTAAGGGTCGGGATGATAGCCGCGCTGGTGGTCGAACGGATGCCATTGGCAACCGCCTAGGAACTGGCCCGTGGTCTGGAACATCTCGCCGGTTGTTTTTGCCAACGACAGGGCCTGCATCAGCTGCGGGCGTTCGCCCCAACTGCGCGATGCTCTGTTCAGGTTGTTATGCGCATACCAGTCGTCTACGTATTCGCCGAACTCGCGGGTCAGAATACACTGCTTGGGTTTCCCGGGCAGCAGGTCGTCGCCCGGCCATCCGTACACCACATCGTAATTTTCAGCTACACCGGCCGAATGCACATCGGCTGCTGCCACCGGACGATACGGGTATGGGTATTCGTCTTTCGTTATTTGCAACGACTTCAAAGCAAAGCTCTCCGGAAAACGGGTTTCGTTCAAGATGGGTTCCCACATCAGCACCGACGGGTGATTGCGGTCGCGGCGGATGATTTCACGGGTGTTCTGCAACACCCGCTCCTCAAACTCCGGCTCCTTGTTCCAATACTGCCACCCGGGGGTGGCCACGATGACGAAAAGCCCCAGTTCGTCGCAGGCATCCATGAACGAGGGATCCTGTGGATAATGTGCCGTGCGGATAAGGTTGAATCCGGCCTGCTTCAGCCGGAGGGCATCACGCCACTGCTGACTGTTAGGCACGGCATTGCCCACATAGGCAAAATCCTGATGGCGGTTGGCTCCCACAAACTGGCGGTAACGCCGGCCGTTCAACCAAAAACCATCCTTGCCCTTAAAGGCAAACGAACGGATACCTATTCTTGTCTTGCCCCCGTCGAGCGTCTGCCGGCCGTCCTTTACGCGGGTCTCTATAGAATATAAATAAGGCGACTCCGGCGACCACAGCTGCGGCCGCTCTACCCTTATTTCCTGTTTCACCGTGGCCTTGCCGCCATGCCCCACGACGGTATGCGTGCGCAGCGTTTTTATCCGCCTTCCTGCTGCGTCGCACAGCGTTGTCTCTACAGTCACTCTCCTGTCGCGCTTATCCACATTGCGCAGCTCCGTGTCGACGTATACCTCGGCAGATTTTTCCGTGATATTAGCATAATGGACGAAGATACCGCCGCCGGCCACCTTGTTTTCATCAATCACATCGGTAATGAATACCTCATTGCGGGCTATCAGCCACACGTCCCTATAGATACCTCCATGATAGGCGAAATCGAGCGTATACTGCGGTTTTCCTGGCGGATAACTCTTATCGTCCGAGTTGTCGGCCATCACTGCCACGACGCACCGGTCGCCCTTGCGCAACCCTGCTTCGTCCAGATTGACCGTTACGGGCAGATAACCTCCTGTATGTTCTTTCACGAGCCGGCCGTTCACGTAAATCTTCTGCTTTCCCATGATGGCCTCAAAATAAAGCTCCGCATGCTCGGCCGGCACGGTAAAATGCTTGCGGTACCAAGCCACACCTTGATAGTTGCGCCCGCCCGACGCTTCTGCAGGCGACAGTTTTACGCTATGGGGCGTCGAAACTACTTCCCACCCCGTATCATCATAGTCTGTACGGTAAGCATCAGGAACATCACCGATGCAGAACCGCCATTCCGGATTAAAGTTCCACACCTGCCGCCCTTGGTCGGCTATAGGGAACAGGCCTGCAACAGATGTTTCCTGTGCCAGTACCGTCAATGCAGCGACAACGAATAATGTCGTCAACACGCTTTTCATCTTCATGTTTATTTCTTTTATTGTATATCTATTCCTGACGTGGCAAATCTATCACCACATCTTTTTCCCTCTCTTCCGGCGTCACTTTCAGTTCCGTCACTTTTCCTGCTTTCAGCGTAGCCTCAACCGTAGTCTGCCGGCCGGCATGCAGCTTAAAGCGCACATCCCAGTCCTTCGGCCATGCAGGGAAAAGGTGGATTTTTCCACCAGCCTCCTGCAAAAGCATCATTTGTAAGCCGAGCATGCCGCTGCCGCCACGGTTGTGGTCGGGTGCCCAATCGTAGCCGGGCGGCCAGAAAGCCGGGAAGCGGTACGGCCCGTCGGCCAGTTTTTCTTTTGTCAAGCGCACTGCCTCGTCTGTCAGCCCTAAACAGGCTGCCCAGATATTGTCCTGTTTCCATCCAGCAGCCGAACGGAACTTTACAGCATCCGGATCATACAGGTACGTATTGCGCGCCGTTTCTATACCGGGCAAACCCACCCCGTAGATGCGCCAGGGGAATACAGGGTACAATTGCGGTGTTTCCACATTGTTCACCCGCTCCCATGTTACGGCAGGCGCTATCATCTGCCGGCCTGCCACGCAGCGGAGCGGTATTTCGGGGATACGGTCCAACATGTCGCGGTATACCTTGGCTGTATCTGTTTCTAAAAAGGTTGTCAGCACTGCGCGCAGCGCCGCGATGGTCGACGACGGGTTGTAGGCCATCTTATAGGTTTCACAGGCCGCCCCCGGATAAATCACCAGTTTCCCGTTTCCGTCCAACTCTTTCCGCCCGCGCTGCCTTGCCAAATAGCGGTAATGCTCGTCGAAGAACGTAAGTGAGCTGCGGATAAGGGGCAGGTACTTATCAATGTCCATCCCGGCATAGCTCTTTGCAAGCAGAATCATTTGGCAAAACTCCAGCACCGTATCCCATTCGTACTCCAGCCATGCGTTGTACTCCACTCCTTTGTCGAAATACTCCGGACGCTTGTTGCCGTATTCGGCAGGGTTGGGCAACCCGAAGTTTTCTATCTGCTCGGCGAAGCATCCGCCGCCGTGCCCCCAATAAATACGTGAACGCACTTCGGCCGTGTGCAGTATGCGGCGGTAATAGTCAAACTGAGCCGGCATCATGTCGGCATCGCCGCTCGCCAGCATCGGCCAGTAAACCAACCGCTGGTTCTGTGCCGTATGTGTGCCGCCGCCCCATTTACGGAAATCGGGCGTATAGGCCGATGTGCTGTCCGCATACTGCGGGTCAAACGTAAAGAGCCCCCCATTAAACTTCGTCGGCCACAATCCTTTCGCATTGCATCCCAGCATATAGCGGAACAACGTATAGTTACGGGCCATGCCGGCAGCCTCGCCGCCGGCCTCGATATAGCTCCGCTGCCAGAAATCTTGCCACCAGCGCCTACTGGCCCGGCGGTCGCGCGACACATTTATCTGCTGCTCCGTAGCTTGCAGGGTTTGCTCAAAATCGGCAGTGCTCCCCTGCACGTTCGCCAGTGTTATTCGTATGTGATGGTAGCGCCGGGCTGTCCCGTCACTTCCCGTCATCCTCCCTCCGGTCACCAGGTTGCCGATGGGATTATAAAGCTGTGCGGCATCGGCCGACAGTCCTTGTTGTGCTACCGTTACGTCGAAAACCGTTTTCGCCGGATTGCGGTGCCAGAACGTTACGGTATTCCCTTGGCTGCGTATACTGTCCTTGCCCGTTACAAGACCAGCAGGGACGGTCCATTTATACGAACATTGTTGTCCCTCGCGCTTGTCTATCAGGCGGTCGGCCGTGCGCCAACTCTCGTATTCGGCTTTCACCGTTACCGGTCGGCCGCAGTTCACTTCTACATGTACAACGGGGCGGAACACATCTGCCCAAATAACGACCGTCGATTGCCCGTCGGACAGCGAAACATAGCCATCGTTCAAATGCAGCGTCTGGCGTATCCGCCCGGCCTGCAGTGCCGGTGCCAGGCGGATGCGGAACCGCCCGGCTTTCAGCAGTGTATTGTTCTCGTCAAAAGAGCCGCTACGACAAAGGTAGAAGACTACATCGCCCTCCTCCGTCCATATATTCATACCGACATCGCCGCCCCCACACGGCATCGACTCCGAAGAGTTCGTCCCTGCCGATGTCCACACATAGTCGCCGGGCTGGGCAGCAAGGGAGAGGACAGACAGAAAGAAAAGGAAGAAACTGCTACCCCTTTTTACAAAGGGGCTAAACACACCTATATAATATGTTAATATCTTCATCGCCATCTTTTGTAGACTAATGGGGCTTATTTTACTTCGTGGGCTTTCTAAGGCTTATAAGCCCTAAACGATGACAAAGGAAGGTCTTCACAAAACACATCACCCTCTACATAATCCTTAAAAGCATACCGCACGGCTACAGGCCGTTCCACATCATCGCCCCTGACGAGCATTTTGCTGCGCTCTATCCACGCCTTAGCCGGACGGAATACCCCGTCGGCGCCGGCCACCTCGAAGTTATCCGAGGTATATTTCCCCTTGCAGTTAATCCACATATCCGCCCGTTCAAACGAACAAATAACCGTATCGCCGCGAACCTCCATGCCCGCAAAGCGCGGACTTTCCGCTGCAAAACCTTTCATGCCGTAGGTCTTTGCCAACGCCAAACGCGCCAAGCGCTCACCGGCTACCTGCTTTTTCATAGGATGAATACCCTTTTCCTGACCAGCATCCAACAAAACCGCCATACCGCAGTTAGGTATCCGCTTCTCGGCCTCCATCTGTTGCTCGCGGAGATAGGCAGAACAAATGGTGTCTTGACCGGCAGCGGTAATCAAACTATAGTCGTAGGGCGCTATCTGACAATAGTAGAAAGGGAAATTGCCTTGTCCCCACTCTTTACGCCATCCCTCCACCATCGTGCACAGCAGGTCGGCATAGGTTTGATAGCGTGGCCAATTGTCCTCGCCTTGATACCAGATGACACCGGCCATGGCAACACCGATGAGCGGGTACAGCATACCGTTATAGAGGGCCGACGGACAGCGCTGTTTCGTCTTTGTTACGTCGCCCTGCGTTTGCGGGAGCACAACCGTAGGAAACGCCTTGAGCCAGTCGGCTTTCATCCATGCCTCACAAGCCGAACCGCCCCATGCCGTAACGAGCAGGCCTACGGGCACGCCCAGCTGCTCCTGCAACAACCGCCCGAAGTAATAGGCCGTGGCACTAAATTCGCGGACGCTCTCCGGCCGTGCTTCCTGCCACTCGCCCTGAACATCCCTCTGCGGGGCGATGGTGGCCTGCCGCTTCACGGTAAACAGTCGGATACCGGCATTCTTACTATGCAGAATAGCATCGGCGGCTCCCTCTACGGGTTGGTTCTTATATCCTTTCATAGGCATTTCCATGTTGCTCTGTCCACCGCACAGCCACAGTTCGCCCATCATGATATTCCCGATACGGGTCTGCTCGCCGTCATCGAACGTCATGGCATAAGGGCCTCCGGCCTGCGGGGTGCGCACCATGAGCTCCCAATTTCCGTCCTTATCGGCCAGCACGCGGTAAGTTTTCTTATCCCACGAGGTTGTCACCTTCACCGTTTTACCGGCATCGGCCGTTCCCCACAGGCGGCAGTCAGCCTGCCGTTGCATCACCATATTGTCGCTGAAGAAAGCCGGCAACTTCACCGTTGCCGCTGCTGCCTGTGCCAACAGCAGGCACAAGGCTGTGGATAAATATTTTTTTTGCATCATCTTTTTATATTTAATAAGGCTAATGGGCCTATAGGGCTTATAAGCCATATAGGTCCTACAACCCCCTTATCACCTCAACCGGCCCTATAAGTCCGGCAGGCAACAGGGCATCGCCCTTCATCCGGTACTTCGCATTGGTCCATATTCCTTTGTAAGGCGGTTCGCCGCGGTCGGCTCCACGCAGGGCGTTAGCCCATGTGTTCACCACCTCTATCTTTATTTCGTTTTTACCTTTACGCACGGCTTCCGTTATATCAGCTTCGTAAGGAGCAGTCCATACAATGCCGCAGTCGATACCGTTCACCCATACATGGGCTATATCGCACACACGGCCGAGGCTCAGCAGCGTGCGCCCGCCTTTCGCAGGATAATTTACCGTAGCCGTATAAACAGCACTGCCGCTGTAATATTTTATCTCCGGAACCTCTGCCTTCGACCAGTCCGACGGCAAAGCCGTTTCCTGCTCTATCCCCGTCTCGCCGAAACGCAATTTCCAACGGGTGTCCACACGCAGCGTGTCGCCCCGCAACAACGGGGATTGCCTTACGCTGTCTTCATCCGACAGGCATACAAAAACCGAGCCGTGCGACGGCAGGGCAAAGGTTACCGACAGGCGCTGCCCCGATGTACCGACAGCCAGCGGACGCTCTGAGCGCCCGGTAAGCGGATGGTAAAGATGCGCTTTCTTACCGGCCGAAGCACGGAACGAAGCTGTTACTGTACGCGGACGCTCCTCCTGGTTGGCCACGAAATAAGCCTCGCCGCCACCGGGTTGTACGACGTGCGTATAAGCCATGTTCCCGGGAAGCTCTATATCGCGTTCCAAGCCATAGGCGGAAAAGTCGGGCTGGGTGTACGGACGGTCGACGATGACAACGCCGCCCTTGCGCAGCTCCTCCACCTTGGCTGCCACTTCGGGCGACAACGCTACGGGCGACGGGGCCATCGGCCGGAGATGCGGGAGCACCAACACCCGGTAACGGGCACCGCCGGGCAGCACGAGCCACCCGTCGTCGGCTCTTGCCATGAGCAGGGCATCGCGGTTCACCGAATCATAATGATAACCGTTGAGGGCATTCACCCAGTCGGCCGTACCGGTGATTCCGGCCGAGTGGTTCACGCCCACCGGGCTTTCTTCCATCGGCTGCCCCCCGTTGGCCAAGCGGCGCGCCTCCGATTCTACCCGCGCCTGGCCGAACAGTCCCGGCAGCATAGGCACCAGCCGTTCGGGAAGTATCGCCCGGCGGGGCATCTCTTCACCGGTAAACACTGCGATATCCACCACCGTTCTGCCGCTTTGCAGCATGCGCTGGCAGCGGGTGATATAGTCGACAAAAGCACCCGCCTTGCCGAACCACGTATTGTCGCGCTGGAAAAAAAGGCCGATGCCATCGAGCGTCATACCCGGCCGGCGGTCGGTCCACGGGTTATGCGTATTGACATGGAAGAACAGCCTGTTCATGCCGAGCGCGAAGTGGCGGTCGAGCAAAGGCTTGAGCATGGCCGGCGTCTCGTTCCACACGCCGCGCAGCTCGGTAAACCCTTCGGCCTGCACGATGGATTTACCGTAAATATGCGCTCCGCTGATGGCATCGAGCATATCGTTGGGCTTATCGTGCGTGGGCGAGTTCAGCCAGAACTCGCCCATGGGCATGTCGGTATAGCGGTAGTGTTCCATGCCGTCGGCCACCATGGTGGGTGCGACGCTCTCGGCCGAGAACCGGCATCCGTAGCGGTGGGCACGCTCCTGCACGGTTTTGAAGAACACGTCGTGCAGCAGGTCATTGATGGTCAGCCGCACGTCGCGTAATACCTGTTCGCTCTTAGCAGCACTCTCCATGGGTATGCCTGCCATTACGGGCAGGTAGTCGATGAGGTTGTAGCCGCGGCGCCTGCTGAACTCGGCAGCGAAATCCGCGCTCCAGTTTTGGCTGCCACACTCCCAGCTGTCGACATGCAGGTAGCGGGGACGCCCTTTTTGCATGAAGCGGCCGAACCAATGGTCGATTTGCTTATTGACGGCAGCCACTGAAAACTTGTCGCATTCCAGACCCTTGCCACCGCCGGCAGTGCTGTTCTGATAGCCCGTCGATGTATGCCCCATGCGCAGAATCATCCACCGCCCCTTGGGGAGCACGGCAGACAAGCGGTCGCCCGACAGCCGGCAACGGATGATGTCGGATGTACGGACGCAATCAGCCGCCGGCACTTCGGCATCCGACGTCGCCTCGGCTACACGCCACACCAGCCCCGACTTGCCTTCCCATTGGTTGATGTGGGGCTGACGGTGCAGCAACAGGCCACGCACGCGCAAGGTAGGCTTCCACTTGGCAGCGTCTAAATCCTCACTGCCCGGCTCTGTTCCCTCGGGTGTCCACTGAAAGCGGAAGTAACGGGCGGTGACAGGAGGCAAGGAAAAGGTTGAGTTATAGTCGTAGTTCTGCCAGCCCTGACGGGGCGGAACCAGCTGTTTTACACTGCGGAAATTGACGCCGTCGTCGCTGGCCAGCACCTGCAACCGCTGCGACTGGATATTCGTGCCGGCGGCCAGCACTTCAACGCTGCGCACCGTCGCCGGGCGGGGATACGCATACTGTATCCAGCAGGGCTGCGAAGCACGGAACGCCCCTTTCTCGTCGCGCGTCACCTCAGGCGACCACGTAACGGCCGGTTCCGGCATGCCGCCGGTATCGCTCATGGGGATGGCATAGCAGGCAATATCTTCATAATAGCCGGGATAACTCTTAGGGCGGCCCAATACCACATCGACCTTGCCGCCACCGACAACCGTATCGCAGAATACCACTTTCTGCATCGATTCGGCCGGCGCAATCCACGGGCCGCCGGCGAGTGCGAAGCCGTCGCAGACATGGATGCCCACTTCCAAGCCCAGTGAGTCGGCCAGCTGCAGGGCATAGCTGGCCATCTCCCAGAACGTGCCGGAGAGCTGTTCGGCCGTGCCGCCGTACTCGGGGCGCTCGGCCGTGCCCCGTATCGGCATCAGATAGCAACCGCCCAAACCTACGTCTTTCATCGCCTGCAGGTCGGCACGGATACCGGCTTCCGACACGGCACCGTACATCCAATACCAGAACGTCCACGGACGGGCGGTATCGGCGGCAGCCACGGCCGCCGGCCGTACGGCGGGGAGCAACGCCAGGAGGAGAATATACATCAAGCGCCTTTTCATCTTACTCGAATCTCAATGTCATAGAGGCGCGCACCGGCTCGTTCTTCGCCCAAAAAGGCTGTGCCGAAGGACCGGTGAGGTCGGTGGTGTTCACCTTATTCCGTACGGGCGGTATCACGCGCAGCAGCGAGATGCCGCTTGCGGGCAACTCGTACAACAGCTGGTCGCGGCCGTCGCGGGGATGATACACTCCTACGTACTGGCCGTCACTGCGATTCTTGAGAAGGATACGCCCCTCCTCGGTATCAAACTGCATCCAGTCGACACAGGAGAAATAGCCCTTGAACTCGGGATAACCGAAGCTCTCGCCAGGCACGGGGTCGTTATAGTCCGTATGCCAGTAGCCGTACTGCGGACCTTCGAGCCGGTTCTGCCATACGCGGTAGGGGCCGTTGCCCACCCACGATTTGCTTTTCATCTTGGGCTCGGGATAGTCGAACATAACGCCCATCTCGTCGACCACGCCGCCGAAACGGTAATAGCAATCCACGGCCACGCTGCCGCCGGCACCGAAACGCCACGCCACGCTGTCCAACGAGCCTTCCGCGTAACGGGCCGTGAGCACGGTGCAGCCTTGCCGCTCGCTCACGTCGAAACCGGCAAAGCGCCCTTGGTCGGCATAGAGGGTATATTGTGTCTTCTTCTTTTCTGCTGTCTTGTCATCGTGGTTATAGAACTGGTCGAACGAACGGTCGGAACGGCGGGCGGCAATAAAGCGCGGACCGCCGCCGAACGACAGCGTGCGGCTACCCACGGCCACTTGCTCCAAATAGCCGGTAGAACGGCTGAAACGGTAGCTGCGCCCCTCGCTGTTCACGGTAAGCGTGCCCTCTGCCTGCTCCACGCGGGCTGTCGCGCTTCCGGCCGGCCCGATGCCCTGTGCCGCCGGTACACGGTAAGGGTTGGGGAAGCTCCATGTGAACAGTTCGCTGCCGTACATATCGGTTGCCGTGATGCTGAGCGCCCCGGCAGTCCGCTCTACGGGCACGTCGAGCACCACCGCCTTGCTGCCCGGTGCTGCGTCGATGCGCTGCAACGCCCCTTCGCGCAGCGTTTTCACCGCCGATGCGCCGGCGGCCGGCAGCTGACTGTAGCGGTAGGTCAGCCGGCAGGTGTTCAGGTTCAGGAAGTCGTAACGGTTCTCCACGAGCAATGTGTCGCCACGGCGGACGAGCTGCACGGGGCTCCATATCTCTTTTATCGTATAATACGACCCCTCTTTCTCCATGTGCGGCCCCAAGATGCCGTCGGCGCCGTAATTGCCCTGGCAGTCGATGATGCCGTCCATGTCGGTGCGCACCACGCCCGCGTCGGCAAAGTCCCAAAGGAAGCCGCCTGCGCAGCGGGGATTGCCCATCATCATCTCCCAATAGTCTTTCAAGCCTGCGCCGTGACCGCCGTCGTAAAGACCGTGCAGGAACTCGGTAGGCATGAATATTTCGGGCTGCCGCATGTATTCCTGCGTCTCGCCCCACGAGCGGTAATGCTTGGTCTCGATGCCGTTGCGGTTGGCCCACGGGTAGATGACCACGCGCTTTTGGATGTCCCATTTAGCAAATTCGGGCTCCAGTTCGTAGTTGAAGCCACCCTCGTTGCCATTGCTCCAGAAGATGACGGAAGGGTGGTTCACGTCGCGCGTCACCATCTCGCGCACCAGCTTCTGCCCCACTGCGGTCTCGTGGGCCCAATGCCAGCCGCTCAGCTCGTTCTCCACGTAGAGGCCGAGCGAGTCGCATGCCTCAAGAAACTCAGGGTCGGCAGGGTAATGGCTCAGCCGCACGGCATTCATGTTCATGCTCTTGATGATTTCCACGTCCTCTATGTTCTTCTGCTTGCTGAGCGTGCGCCCCGTTTCGGGGCGGAACGAGTGGCGGTTGACACCCTTGAACACCACTTTCGTGCCATTGATGTACACGCCGTCGCGCTGGCGTATCTCTATCGTGCGGAACCCGAAGCGCTCACGGTGTACGTGCATTGTCTTCCCACCGGCCGTCTGGAGCGAGAACACCGCCGTATAAAGATTGGGGGTCTCGGCTGTCCACAACGCCGGATTCGCTATCCTGAAATCCACTCTTACACGGTCGCTGCCGCGCGTGTCGAAAACCGACTTGCCGGCCACACGGCCTACCTTATCAACTATTTCCACTTGTACTTTCGCCCCTGCCACGGTACGGTTCAGGAAGCAGTCGGCTACGAAACGGCCGTCCATGCCTCCGTCGATGGCCACGCGGGCAATGTTCTGCACGGGCTTCGACACCACGAAAACAGGGCGGAACAGTCCGCCGAAGTTCCAGTAGTCGGCACGCCGCTCGGCCATATTCACCTGTGCGTTCTCGCTCTCCTTGCTCACCGTCACCTCCAGGCGGTTTTTCTTTTTGCCGAAGAACACGCGGTCGCTCACGTCGTACATGAACCGGTAGAAACCGCCCTGATGCGTATCGCCGGCTTTACGCCCGTTGATGGTCACCAAGGCATCGGTCATAGCGGCTTCGAAAACGAGCTGGACCTGGCGCCCCTGCCACTCCTGCGGCAGCGTGAACTCATAACGGTACATGCCTTTCTCGTCGGCAATGCCTTCGGGCTGCGGCTTCCCATAGAAGCGCACACCGTACTGATAGGTGCCGAAGCCCTGCAGCTCCCAGCACGAGGGCACTCCGATTTTCGCCCAATGCCCTGCGTTGCGGCCGCCTGTGCAATAGAAATCCCACTGCACCATGTCATCGCATCCACGGCCCGACAAATACTGGCGGTGTGTCTCCACGTCCGCTTGTGCGTGTGCCGCCATGCCCAGCAGCACCATAGAGAGAGAAAGTATGGTCTTTATCATCGCGTTATAAAATAATGTGTATATACATCATTAAGACTCGGGAAGCGCCGTTTTGTCTATGCCGGAACGGGAGAATTTTCACCGGCGGTTTTTCATCATCTTGTATTCATCAGCTAAAAAAGGAGTTGAAAGTTGGATAAACAACACTAAATGACAAACTTTGTAATCAGGAGATGGCAGGGTGAATCCATCAGGCAAGTGCCAATTTCACTTGATATATTCGTAAAACACTTTTTCAGTGTTTTCAGATTTTCCACAAAAATACTTGCATTCGCCTGCAAAATGTTGTATCTTTGCAAAGCCGTTGGAAAACAAACGGAAAACCGTGGAAAACAAATATTGCAATAAATCGGAGAAATATTGCAATAAATCGGAGAAATATTGCAATAAATCAAAACGAAGTAACAAACAACATTTAATAATCAAATACCAAACAACAATGATTTACGTATTAAAGAAACAAACAAGAAGTTCGATGCCATCTTTCGGACAGTATGTAGCACGCGTGTTCCACCACCAAACCGTGACGAACAAAGAGATTGAGCGCGAAATCAGCGAGATGTGCACCGTAACGCCGCACGACGTAAAGGCGGTGCTCTCGGCGCTGTCGGCCGCACTGAAGCAGCACCTGCAGGACGGCGACATCGTGAAACTGGCCGACGTGGGCACGCTGAAACTCGAAATCGAGGGCTCACCGGCACCTACGCCCCTCGACTTCGATGCACACCGCCACATACGGGGCGTACGACTGCACTTCCTGCCCGAAAGCGAGAACAAGCGGCGCAAGCTCTACCAAGGCATCAGGTACGAACAATGGAAGGGATAGACCGGATAGAAGCACTGGGGACAGAAACTGACGGTTTTATTTGGATGTTCGGACTGTAACCGCTATCTTTGCAGAAAACAAATGCGATATGGAAAAACATGCAAATAGCAGAACGGCGGCGGCAGGGCGCGCGGCACGCTTCATGGCGCTGTGGCTCATGCTGCTGCTCGCCGCGGCTTGCGGCGGCGACGACAATGAGCTGTCGATGAACGAGGTGCTGCCCGGGGCATGGCAACTGGGCGAATATACGGTGGAAGGCGACGAGTTCGAGCTGGTCATCGCACAGGTATCGTTCACGGCCGACGGTCGGTTTACGGTGGTTTACTCTACGGAAAACTCCGAAGAAGGCGGGCGGTACGAGGCCGGCAACGACTACATCCGGTTAGAATACGAAAATGGTGGCGATACGCAGATGTCGCTCTTTCAGGTTCTTTCGTTTACGGCCGACCGGATGGTGCTGCAGTATAAAGATAAGGAACACGGCATCACCGTGACCGCCACGTTCCATAAGGTATCGCGCGCGGAGGCTTATTCGCGCTCGATACCTTCGGTGCTGAACGTTCTGTCGTAGGCCGCCTGGCTGTATGCAGAAAAATAGCCGAGGCAGCCACCGGTAAAGTAGGTAATGGGATTGGTCATGGTGTTATCCATCAGCTGCATGGAATAAAGGTAATCGTAAGATGCCCTGTCGATGGAGCGCACAAGGATACGCAGGCGGTCGCCCTCGTTCAGGCTGTCGTCGGTGCCTTTCTCCATGTCGCTCCGCGTCATGCAGGTAATCAGCTGTTGCAGCTCTCCGCCCGGTTGCTGCTTGTCCGTAAGCACAGCCCAGCGGTAGCCCAGCCCGTTGCGGTAGAGATGGATGAAGTAATAGTCGGCTCTGCCGGGCAGGTCATTTATGCGCAGGTCGGCATACAACACCTCCGTGTTAAGAATCTTTTTCCACACGAAGCGCATGCTGCTTAGCTGCGGCATGGGCTGCATGGTGGATTCGGCCGAGAAATGGCGGCCTTCCACCTCGATGTCGATGGCATAGCGCACGCCCGGCTGGCCCTTCAGCGCCGAAAGGTAATAGCCGTTACGGTTGTAGGGCACGGTGCTGCGGATGCTGTCGCCCGAGGTAATCACCACCTTAGCCCCCTCGATGCTCCGCTGGCGCATATTGTCGCTCATGGCCTGCGTCCGCGTAATCAGCACCCGCGTATACTCGCTGGTCACGGCAGCCTCTACCACGTAGAGCTTTTCGGCTTCGCGGTAGTCGATGTCTATCTCCTTTTCGCAAGCGCATATCCCGAATACAGCCGGGACAAGCAGCAATAGATATTTTCCGTTTCCCATATTTCTTCTCCCTGTATTTTCAGAACTCTACATGATACGCCACCGAGGGCAGAATGCCGAACAGGCTGTATTGCACCGCCCGGGTGCGCGCACCGTCCGAGCCGTCTTCAAAGCGTATGAGGTAAGGGTTGTAATGATTGTAGACATTGTAGATGCCTATCACGATTTCGCGCTTGCCGCCCCGCTTAGCCGGCCTGCTCCATGCAGCGCCCACGTCCATCCTGTGGTAGGCCGGCGCACGGTAACCGTTGCGCTCGGCGTAATAGTAGATATAGTTGTCCTCCAACACATACTTGCCGCTCGGCGCCGTGAAGGCCTGCCCTGTGTTGAACATCCATGTGGCATGGAGCGTCCAGCGCGGCGACAGCCGGTACTTGGCCGCGATGTCGATGTCGTGGCGCCGGTCGTTGCCTGCCGTGTACCAGCGTCCGTGATTGATGCCCGGCACCTTGCTCTTCGACCACGACAGCGTATAAGCAATCCATCCCGTCAGCCGGCCGCTGTTCTTTCGCGCCAGCCATTCCGTGCCATAAGCCCGCCCCTGCCCTGCTAACACCAGCCGCTCAATCTCGATTTCCGAGCTGAAGCTTTTTCCGTCCCTGTAGTCGGGCACGTTATCAATGTGCCGATAGTAGGCCTCGACGGAAAAGTCGTAGGCNNNATGTTGCTGCTCATGGCATAGCGGTCGAACGGCGTCGATGTATTTTGGTTGCGGAGCGCGTGCAGGTGCTGCACGGTGCGGCTGTAACCAGCCTTCAGCGCCAGGCAGGGCGCCGCCTGATAGGCTATGCTCAGCCGCGGCTCGACGTTCAGGTGCGTCTTAACGATTTCGCTGGCAGGCGGATTATATAGCCGCAGTATGTTGCCGGCATCGTCGAGGTCGTAATAAAGCGCGCCGCCCAGTGCGGAGAATGCGTTCAGGCGCAGCCCTACCGACGCTTTGAGCCGGCTTGACAACCGCCACTCGCCATTACACCACACGATGCCTTCTGCCGCCCGCCGTTGTTCGCGCTCGTGGTTATCCACGTTATGCCACTCGGCCGACTTCACGTCGTACAGCGTAGCCTGCCCGCCGATGTCCATTTCGCAGTGCTTGCCTGCAACGTGCCAGTTGTGGCGGAAAGCCGCCTGGCGGATGTGTCCGGAGAAGGCGACGTTCATCCCCAATACCGTCATGCCGTTACTGGTCGTATAGTCGGAGTAAGTGAGCGATGTCTGTACGTGCGAGGCTTCGCTGCGGAGATGGTGCAGCCACAGCAGGCTGCCCGTCAGATTGCGCCACCTGACGTCGATGAGCCCATTGATGCCGATGCGGTCGCGGCCGGTAAAGAACGAGAAAAAAAACTGGTTGCGCCTGTTGAGCGTATAGTCTACTTTGGCATTGAGATCATAAAAATGGAGGATATTGTCCTTGAAATCGTCAATCTGCCGCATCATCCATCCGATATACGAACTGCGGGCGCACAACAGCAGCGATGCCTTGTTGTTGCCGGCAAGCGGGCCTTCGATGCGCCCCTTAGCCGACAGCAGCCCGATGGTGGCTCCGCCACGCCATGCTTTCTTATCACCCGCTTTGCTTGCTATATCGAAAACCGACGCTGCCGCCCCTCCGTATTGCGCCGGCAACAGTCCCTTATAGAGCACTGCCCGTGCCAGCGCCTCGTCGTTGAACGCCGAAACCAGTCCGCCTAAATGGCCTATGTTGTATACCGGTGCCTCGTCGTAGCGTATCTCGTTTTGTGACGATGTGCCGCCACGCACCTGAAAACTGCTGGAGGCATCGCTCTCGGCCTTGACACCGGGCAGCAGCTGGAGCGAACGGAGGATATCGTTCTCGCCGAACAAAGCCGGCAGGCCGGCCAGCTCCTTTACCTGTACCTGCTCCACACCTATCTGGGTATCGCGAAGCCGGCGCTGTGCGCTGCCGGCGCTGACGACAACTTCGCGGAGGCGCTGTTCCTTCACCGCTGCCGTGTCTTGTGCGAAAGCTGCCACCGGCCATCCGATGGCAATGAGGAAGAGGAGGCGGACTGTCGGCATATTTATTACGTTAACCTCCCCCGTCGCGCGCTCCGTGGGCGTGGCGGGGGAGGCTGAAATGGTTTATACTATGACTTATTCGTTGCTTCTGAATATGAAACTTGCCTTTTTGCTTGCTTTGCTCTCCGACGGTTTCTCCTTGCTCGTAAGCTCACCGATAATCGACTTGAGGATATAACTGAAGTTGCTGAAACCGGAATAGAGGTCGGTCTCGTGCATCACGTTCTTCCAGCTGTCGAAGTGAACCCAATCGCCGCCATTGCCTTCGTAACCGTCGCCGTATCCGCTCGGAGCGAAAAGAATCATACGGCGGCCCGACGGCAGACCGTTCCACTGCTTCTGCAGGTCGCCGAGGTTAATGTCGGTATAGGGTTCGATGTAGAGGTAGGGAGCGTCGGTCCAAAGGATGATTACCTGGCGATGATAGCCGTCGTCGGCACCCCAGTCGGTCTTCTTAAACGCCAAATCCAATGCCTCCAGTCCGCTCTCGGGCGTATCGCCACCACCATCGGCATAGAGCGGATTCACAAATCCCTCGAACTCGGTCTTCTGCTCGGGCAGCAGATAGGTGGGACTGCTTGTCAGCCAGCCCTCGCCGTCGACGTTCTTGTCGCCAAACGTGATAACCTGCGTATTCAGACCGGTAAGGGTGATGCCTTCTTCTTCACAACTTTCCTTGAACAGATCGTAGAAAGCCAAAGCATTGCGCTTCACCGTGTTGATAATGCCCGACATACTGCCCGTAACGTCGATACACATCACTACATCCACGGTCAGCATGTTGGAACCCGTGGTGAACGACTTGATAACGGCATCATAGCCCACTTGGTCGGTAGGCGAACCATACTTAAAGATCAGGCCGCCGTGGTCGGCATCGTTAAACTTGTAATAAGCCCGGTAATAATAGGTGGTGTTAGGCTTCAGGCCGCGGAAATCAACATCATAGCTCACAGCGTCTTCGGCTTGATAACCCGTACCCTCATATTCGGCTTTTCCAACTAAGAGATTGTCCTTGTTTTCGTCGCACAGGATGCCATACGTGCCATACTTGTTGAACGTATTGACCGGACACCAGATTGTTCCGCTCAGCGTACACGAAGAACCGCCCACCTTGAATGTAGCCTTGCCCGTCCACATAGCCAGCTTGTAGTAGATGCTGCCCAACACATTGGTTTTGTACCAGTTTTCGGCCATCGTAGCAAAGTCGTACTGCCCTGTAGCGCCGGTTGCCAGTCCGCTAGCTGTCGTGCCTTCAGGGGCATAGCCCAACCCTATTACCACATCGGCAACACTCTTGAAACTTTGTATCTGCGGAATCGGTTTCGAAGCGTTATTCATCAGCGCCGTGAAGTTGGAGAGAATCGACTTGAAACCGTCGTAGCTGTTGGCAGCGATGATGGCCTGCAGCGCGTCTACCTTGAAGGGGATGCTGTCTAACATTATCATCTTCTCGTTGTCGTCGTATACCAGCTCCAGTATCGAGTCGTTCGGGAAACTGAAGTAGAGTATGCCTTTCTCCATAATAATCTGCGACGGCAACTTCCTGTCTTTCGAGATAATGATGCTCAACTTGTTGTTTCCGGCCTTGTCCATGAAAGTAAGGTTACTGAACTTCTCGCCCGGTTCAGCTCCTTCTACTGCCATCTCGTCGCTGTAGCAGAAGTAGCCCAAATCCGTTACATAGGCTTTGTTCCACGAAGCAATCTTCTCTGCCAGTTCCATAATGGTCGACGGCTTTACCGGCTCGGTCGGGGTGGCCGGATTGTCTTGGTTACTGCAGGCAGTAATCATGAATGCCCCCAAAAGGAACATGATACTTCTCTTAATAATTTTGCTGTTCATAGTTATTATTTTTTTTTAATGGGAACAACTGATAACTCTAATCTCTTGCACAGACTGCTCCCCTTTTCCGTGTAAGGACCATTTTTTCCTAATCTCCCTGCCATTCAGCAGTTTATGTTATTATGTTACAAAGATATGAAAAAGGGAAATACGTTAATCTTTTTCTTATAAATATTTATATTTTATTAACAAGCAATCTGCGCAAAAATCAGCTTTGAAAATTGTATACATGATGCAGCCACATGCAGCGAGATGTAGCCAAGTATTGTATAGAGGCTAATTTGGGTATTTATCGAGTTTAATTAAAACCATCTCACCACTAATAATGATTGATAACAGAAATGGATTCCATAAATTGTCATGAATGACATTTTTACGGAACGACACTTGGTGGATAGGCGGAGCATGGACGCATAAAAATACAGGAAAAAATGTAGAATCCTTTCTTTTAGGTATTGTAAGGGAAAACCTTTATGTGTAACTTTGCAGCCGGGACACCATCATCTCAAAACAATTACTTTTATTAACAAGGTACGGCTCTGCCTGCCCCGCTGCCATACGGCAGACATTGTAAGAACGGGGGGAAGGGGGAAGTAGGGCTGTTTTTAACACAACAATTTTTATTTATATGGGAAAGCTATTTTTTATATTCCTCACTTTATTCTGCTCCATAACAGCAGGAGCCGAGGGAAAAACCGAACCTGCCGACGGCAAAACAGAATCGAACATCATCGGGCACGTAATAGACAAGGCAACGGGGAAACATCTAACACGCGTGGCCGTACGGCTGAAAGGAACCAACGAAGCGGCACTGACCGACGTATCAGGACATTACTTCCTAAAGGATGTTCCCGTGGGGAAATTCGAGATAGAGGTGAAGGCCATGGGCTACGAAACCGTTACGCGCATGGTGCAGACTACGGCGAACAATACGCTTGTGATGGACTTCGAGGTGCAGGTGGAGAGCGTGATGCTCAACGACGTCGTGGTATCAGCCAACCGCAATGTAACAAAACGCAAGCTCGCACCGTCGCTCATTAACGTGCTCGACACGAAACTGTTCGAGAAAACACAGAGTACAGACCTATCGCAATGCCTGAAATTCCAACCTGGCGTACGCGTCGAGTCGAACTGCCAAAACTGCGGTTTCAGCCAAGTGCGCATCAACGGACTGGAAGGGCCGTATTCGCAGATTCTCATCGACTCGCGCCCTGTATTCAATTCGCTGGCAAGTGTCTACGGGCTTGAACAGATTCCCACCAACATGATTGAGCGGGTGGAAGTGATGCGGGGAGGCGGCTCGGCACTCTTCGGCTCGTCGGCCATTGCAGGCGTCATCAACGTCATTACGAAGGAGCCTTCGGAACCGTCTGCCAGTTTTTCGCATGAGATACGCGGAATTGGCGGACTGAACACTGCCGAAAACGTGACGAACCTGAACGCGGCCTTCGTCACCGACGACAACCGGCTCGGCGCAACGTTCTTCGGCCAGATAAGGCACCGGTCGGGCTACGACCGCGACGGAGACGGATACACCGAGATGCCGCAAATCGACGCACGCACCGTAGGGATGCGCACGTTCGCCAAATTATCGAGCTACACGAGGCTCACGGCCGAACTGCACAACACCCACGAATACCGCCGCGGAGGCGACCTCCTTGACGAAGAACCGCACAATACGCACATCGCCGAACAGCTGACACACAACAACCTGACGGGAAGCCTGAATTTCTCCGGTACATCGGCCGACGCCAAACACCGGTTCAACGTTTACGCATCGTTCATGAAGGTGAAACGGAAAAGTTACTACGGGGGAGGAGAACTGCCGGCGTCGGACATATTGAAGAAAGTAAAAGAAAACCACGGACTGGCTGACGGGGAGGAACTGAAAGAGCTAGATAGGCGCATGGCCTCGTACGGACGTACCGACGGACTTACATACCTTGCCGGCATGCAATATTCGTACGACTTCGACCAATGTATCTTCATGCCATCCCAACTTACGGCTGGACTGGAATACAACAACGACCGCAACGAGGACTACAGCGGATACCGCCCGGCACCCATCCTACAAAAAGTGCACACGGAAAGCGCTTTCTTGCAGAATGAATGGAAAACAGACAGATGGAGCTTCTTGCTTGGCGGACGTATGGATAAGCATTCGATGCTGAAGAAAGCCATCCTCAGTCCGCGCGCCAACATCCGCTTCAACCCGTCGGCCAACCTCGTATTACGCGCCAACTACAGTTCGGGATTCCGCGCCCCGCAAATATTCGACGAAGATTTACACGTGGATAATGCCGGAGGCGATCTCATCCTGCACGAAAACGCCAAGGACCTGCGCGAGGAAAGGTCGAACAGTTTCAGTCTATCGGCAGACTGGTATCATAATTTCGGAGACTGGCAATTGAACCTCACAACAGAAGCGTTCTTCACCGGACTGCGCCATGCCTTCAGCTCCGAACAGGGCCGCGTGGAGGCAAACGGCATCACCTACATACGAAAACTCCGCACCAACTCGGAAGGGGCCAAAGTGTATGGCTCTAATTTCGAAGGGAAAATAGCATACCGCAGTCTTTGGCAGTTGCAGGGCGGCCTCACCGTGCAACGCAGTCGCTGGGATAAAGAGCAACAATGGAACGAAGACGACGCTTACGCAACGCGCAGAATATATCGCACGCCCAATGTTTACGCCTATTTTGTAACGACCTTGACGCCCATGGGACGGCTTGACATCTCGTTCTCGGGCAACTACACCGGTTCGATGCTTGTCGGACATGAAATCCCGACCGAGGAAAACGGTTCGCTCACGCTTTTCAACGGCTCGCCGGCTGCCACGGTAGATGCTTCCCGGATGATGTGCGGACCGGGACAGACTGCCACGGCCTATGGTCCCCGCACATTCAAGACACCTGCTTTCTTCGAAATGGGCTGCAAGGTAAACTATACCATCTCCGTATATAAGTACTATACGCTACAGTTGTACGCCGGCATGCAGAACATATTCAATGCCTATCAGAAAGACTTCGACCGCGGTCCATCGCGCGATTCGGCCTATATCTACGGACCTACCGCCCCCCGCAGTTTCTTTACAGGCATAAAGTTTGTATACTGAAAAATAAACCGTAAGATAATAGAGCTATACACAAAGAATAATCGTTGTAAAACCTTGATTTTACAACGATTATCTGCTTTTAGAAGGCTAAATTGAAGCCCCTTATGAAGTCCTTTTGAAGCCTGTTTGCGGAGAGAGGGGGATTCGAACCCCCGAACCGGTTTTGCCGGTTACACGCTTTCCAGGCGTGCCTCTTCAGCCACTCGAGCACCTCTCCTTTTGTTTCGAGTTGCAAATTTATTGCTTTTCTTGCAAATATAAGTAAATTTGCGTGAATTTTAAATTTCTTTAATACCGAAGATACGCGTAATGTTACGATTGGTGGCCTCAGAGAGCTCGGCCTCACCGACACCGTAACACTCGGCTAACTTTTGGAGCACATACACCACAAAGGCACTCTCGTTGCGCTGGCCACGTTTGGGAACAGGAGCCATGTAAGGGGAATCGGTTTCTAAAACGATACGGTCGAGCGGTACGGAGGGCAGCACTTCGGGCAGATGCGAATTCTTGAAAGTGAGCACACCACCAATACCTAAGACAAAACGTTCGAACTGCAACAGTTCGGCGGCCTCCTTTTCGTTGCCTGTAAAACAATGGAATACGCCGCCGGGCAAGTCGTCTTTATATTGCTTCAACAGGCGTACCATCTCGTGTTGCGCCTTACGGCAATGAATCATTAAAGGAAGGCGCGTCTCGACCGACCACCCCACCTGCTCCTCGAAAGCTTCTAACTGCTCTTTCTCGAACTCACGGCTCCAATAATAATCAAGACCAACCTCGCCGACGGCAATCCATCCGGGAGCGGCGAGCAGCGGTTTCATCCCGCGCAGCACATCGCGCCAATCGGCCTTTACCTCCTCGGGGTGAAGCCCGAGCATCGGGTAGGCATAGCCGGGATAGCGGCGGCAGACGGCAAGAACGGAATGGGCGGAAGGCAGGTCGATGGCAGGCACGAAAACCTTACGCACACCAGCCGCCTTTGCACGTGCCACGACATCGTCGCGGTCGGCGTCGAACTCTGCACCGTCGAGATGGATATGCGAGTCTACGATAGGATATATCATCTGTAGGCAGTCTTAGGTTAATACTGGCGATGCATCATATCGGTGGTAAAGTCGCGCAGACACTGCTTACGGCCGTCGGCCACACTTACCTTCGCCAGATATTTCTTGCTCTCTTCAAAATAATAATTGATTTTCCGTTCGCACAGTTCACGGATGCCTATTTGGTTATAAATACCGGTGACAGCAGCTATTTTCTGTCCGCGGTCGAACTCTTTCGCACCGACCCATCGGGCAAGCTGTGCACGCTGCTCGTCGTTGGCACCCAAAAAGGCATTGATGAGCATATAGGTTTTTTTGTTGGATACGATGTCTCCGCCAATGGCCTTGCCGAACACTTCCGGGTCGCCGTAGACATCGAGCAGGTCGTCCTGCAACTGGAAAGCCAGTCCGAGCTGTTCGCCGAACTTATACAGATAGCCGGCATCAGCCTCGGACGCGCCGGCCAATATGGCACCGATTTTCATGGCACAAGCCAGCAGCACACTGGTCTTCAGCCGTATCATCTCGATATATTCGTCGCCGGTCACGTCGTCACGTGTCTCGAAATCCATGTCGTACTGCTGGCCTTCGCCGATTTCGAGCGCAGTCTCGGTAAAGAGGTTGAGTACTGCCCCCAACTTATCGGCAGGCACTTGCGCCATGCGCTGATAGGCCAGCACAAGCATGGAGTCGCCGGAAAGAATGGCCGTATTGGCATCCCATTTCGTGTGTACCGTGGCATGACCGCGCCGCAAGTCGGCATTGTCCATCAAGTCGTCGTGCAGCAGGGTATAATTATGATAAGTTTCCAAGGCACAGGCTGGCATGAGGATGCTTTCCGGGTCGTCCTTATACAGGTTGTACGCCAGTAGCATCAACACCGGGCGGATGCGCTTTCCGCCAAGGGACAGTACATACTTGATGGGAGCATACAGCGACTCGGGCTTGCGTTCGTATGGCAACCGGTCTAAATATTCGTTTACCTTTTGCAGGATTTCATTGGATGTAAGCATATTCTTTTCGTTTTTATTTCTAAAGCACCATGGTTATTCCCCCGGTACACATCACAACCGGAAAACAACCGGGATGCACACCTTGGTGCGGCATGGTTTACCGTCCTGTATGCCCGCTTTCCACTTGGGCATCATGCGCAGCACACGTAACACCTCGCGGTCGCACGAGGGGTCGAGCGGCTTCACAATCTCTATATTGCCCACCGTCCCGTCTTTATTGACGATGAACTGCACCACCACCTTCCCTTGTATCTTCTGCTGCTCGGCGGCAACAGGGTAACGCAGGTTCTTGGTGAGCCATTTCATGAATTCTACTGCTCCACCGGGAAACTGCGGCAGGTCTTCCACCACATGGAAGTTGAGCGGATTGTCCTTCATGTCGGTAGCCTGCGGGTCGAGCGCCGGTGTCTGTTCTCCGGCTGTTGCCTCCGCCTGTCCCTGCCCATCGGTTTCCAGGAAACGCTCCGTACTTCTGTCCCGCTCTTCTGCCTGCCCGGTATCGGCCTGATTGTCCACAATCTTCAGCTTCGCCGCTAAAGACGGCTGTTCGCTGGGAGGCGGCACCATTCTGTTCTGCTGTACCGTGACGGGAATCATCTCCACATCCTGCAACAGTTCGTCGAGCATCGATTCGTCGATATCCTCCATCTCGTCGTGGCTGGTATACTCGAACGCAACGAAGAAAGAAGCCAGCACGACTATCAGTCCTAAGAGGAACCGCGTGGTTCTCTTCGACTCCAAATCTGCAGCGGATGACTTCTTTATATCCATTGACTTGACAACAATAATACGCCGCTTATTTCGTTATATTTTAAATTCCGGCGAATTACGGCTACAAAATTAGCTTTAGATTTTGAAAAAAGCAGTATCTTTGCCGACAAATTAGTTTAAATAGATGAAAAAAGTTGTTTTTGCAATACTTTTTATGCTTCCGGCAGCCGAAATCAATGCACAGGAGAGCCAGACCGACTATAACTTCCTGCGCCTTCCCGTCAGTGCACACGTGGCGGCGCTGGGTGGCGATAACATTACGATTATCGACGACGACCCGACTATGATTTTCCATAATCCGGCAATGATCAGTAATGTAAGCGACAAGAGCATCAATTTGAACTATATGACCTACATGGAGGGCACGAAGACGGCAAGCGCATCGTTCGTCAAATCGCTGAAGGAACGCTCTACATGGGGCGTGGCTGCACAATACCTCGACTACGGCACCATCAAGCAAACATCGGCAAGCAATGAAGACTTAGGCACGTTTACGGCAAAGGACATCGCCGTTTCCGGTTCGTATGCCTATCTGCTGAGCAATAAGTTTGCCGGAGGCATAACCGCAAAGTTCATCACATCGACCATCGCAGGATACAATTCTATTGCCGTGGGTGTAGACTTGGGCTTGAATTACTACGACGGAGAGAAAGGGATTTCCGTATCGGCCGTGGCACGAAATCTCGGAGGACAAGTGAAAGCCTTCAATGACGATTTTGAGCGCATACCGTTCGACCTGCAATTGGGCATCAGCAAGAAACTGGGCAATGCCCCGCTGCGCATCTCGGCTACGATGACAAAACTCAACGACTGGAGCAGCCGCTTCATCAACCATTTCGTTATTGGTGCAGACATACTTCTGAGCGAGCAAGTTTACGTCGCCGGGGGATACAACTTCAGGCGTTCCGACGAAATGAGCCTGTCGGAAGACGATAAGAAAAACAGCCACGGGGCGGGCCTGTCCGTCGGCGGCGGACTGCAACTGGAACGGTTCAAACTGAATATCGCATACGCAAAATACCATTTATCCACAGCATCGTTACTCTTTAACGTAACGTATATATTATAATATAAGAGGAAGCAATGAAAAAAATCACAATAGCCATCGACGGCTTTTCTTCGTGCGGAAAGAGCACGATGGCCAAAGACCTTGCCCACGAGGTGGGATATATCTATGTAGACACCGGGGCAATGTACCGCAGCGTTACGCTTTACGCACTGCGTAACGGGCTCTTCAACGGGGATGACATCAACGCCGCGGAGCTGGAACGCCGGATGCCAGACATCCACATTACCTTCTGCCTGAATGCCGCTACCGGGCGGCCCGATACTTATCTGAACGGTGAATGCGTGGAGCGGGACATCCGCACGATGGAAGTGTCGAACCACGTAAGCCGGATAGCTGTATTGCCGTTTGTGCGCAAGGCATTGGTAGAGCAACAACAGAAGATGGGCAAGGACAAAGGAATCGTGATGGACGGCCGCGACATCGGGACGACGGTATTCCCCGAGGCAGAACTGAAGGTGTTTGTAACGGCAAGTGCCGAAGTGCGTGCCAAGCGGCGCTACGACGAACTGCAGGCGAAGGGGATGGAGCCCGACATGGAAGATATACTGAAAAATGTAAAAGAGCGCGACTATATCGACTCGCACCGCGAAGTATCGCCGCTGCGCAAGGCCGCCGATGCCCTCGAACTGGACAACAGCCACATGAGCATCGCCGAACAGAAGCAATGGCTGATGCAGAAGTTTGAAGAGGCTACGCGCTAAAGGTTTTCCATGATGTAGTCGCGGCACTGCTCCATGAGCCATTTCGGGGTGCTGGTAGCCCCGCAGATACCCACGGTACGGATGCCCTTGAGCCACGAAGAGTCTATCTCGCCGGGGCCTTCTATTAAATGGCTGTTGGGGTTCACCCGCAGGCACTCGTTGAAAAGCACCTTGCCGTTAGAACTTTTCCGCCCGCAAACGAAAAGAATCAGGTCGTGACGCGTCGCAAAATTTGATATATTCGGCATGCGGTTAGCCACCTGCCGGCAAATGGTATCAAAACTCTTGAACACAGCCGACGGGGATATATGGCTTTGGATATAGCTGATGATGCGGTGGAACTCGTCGAGCGACTTGGTTGTCTGCGAATAAAGGTAAATATCCCGGCTGAAATCGAGCTGCTTTACATCTTCGAACTGCTCGACGACTATAGCATGGCTTTGTGTCTGCCCCACCAGTCCGAGGACCTCCGCATGCCCGTTTTTGCCGAATATCACGATTTGGGCTTCGGGATTGGTATCATACTGACGCTTGATGCGGCGCTGTAATTGCAACACGACGGGGCAAGTAGCATCGATGATTTCAATGTTGTTGCGCCGGGCCAGTTCGTAGGTTTCCGGAGGTTCGCCATGCGCCCTGAGCAACACTTTCACGTCATGCAGCCGCTCCATGTCATCATGGTTAATCGTAACGAGCCCCATGCTGCGCAGCCGTTCACACTCCATCCCGTTGTGCACGATGTCGCCGAGACAATAAAGCGTTTTCCCCCCTGCCAGTTCTTCCTCCGCCTTCTGGATGGCTGTTGTCACCCCGAAGCAAAAACCGCTGCCATTATCTATTTCTATCTGTAGCATGATTATTTTTTCAAATTGTCAAAGTAGAACGACAGCAGGTCGGCAGCTGCCGCAAATGATGTTTTCTCTCCTGCCAGCACGGTTTGCTCGGCTTCCCGCAGCCGGAGGCGTATCTGCCCGTTGGTGTAGAAGTTGTCGCGCAGGTGCTCGTTGATGCTCTCGTACATCCAATATTTCGACTGCTCGTTACGGCGGTGACTGAAGTAACCGTTGGCCTTCACGAAATCGATATACTGATACACCATATCCCAAATCTCCTTTATGCCCGTGCCGTAGAAACCGCTGTAGCAAAGTACCTTCGGTGTCCATCCGCTGGCAGGCATAGGGAAGAAATGGAGGGCATTGCGGAGATTGACGGCAGCCGCCCGGCATTTCTCCACGTTGCTTCCGTCGCACTTATTAATGGCGATGCCATCGGATATTTCCATGATGCCGCGCTTGATGCCCTGCAGTTCATCGCCAGTTCCGGCCAACTGGATCAGCAGGAAGAAGTCGACCATAGAATGGCAGGCAGTCTCGCTCTGCCCCACTCCCACCGTTTCGACAAATATTTTATCGAAACCAGCCGCCTCGCAGAGGATGATACTTTCGCGCGTCTTGCGGGCTACACCGCCCAAGGAACCTGCCGTGGGCGAAGGGCGGATGAACGAGTCGGGATGTTGCGCCAGTTTTTCCATGCGCGTCTTGTCCCCCAGAATGCTCCCCTTGCTCCGCTCCGAGCTCGGGTCGATGGCCAACACAGCCAGCTTGCCTCCTTTCTCTTTGAGAATATGCATTCCAAACTCGTCTATCGACGTAGATTTTCCGGCTCCCGGCACGCCGCTGATGCCGATGCGCACCGAACGCCCACTATGGGGCAGGCATTTCTCGATGACCTCCTGCGCCTTCTCGTAATGGGCGGGATTCATACTCTCTACAAGCGTTACTGCCTGGCTCAAAATGGTGGTATTGCCCTTTACGATGCCTTCTACCAACTCGGCAGCCGATAATTCACGACGGCGGAAGCGGCTGCGCTTCATGTACGGATTGATTATCGACGGCTGTTCGACGCCGCTGTTTACTTGCAGCCCTGCGTATTCCGCACTGTTTTCTGGATGCTCCATAAGTTATTGCGCTTGTATATTTATCACGACCTTCGGTTTGTTCGGGTCGTTCGTTATCATCAGCACACGAGGTTTCGACCGTGCTTTTTTCAGTTCTTCCATGAATGCCGTCACCCTTAGTTTGGTCGACTCGCCGGGCTGCAGTTCGCGCTTTCCCAGCATAACGCGCAACCCCGACGTAAACATCTGCAGCGATGTGATCTTTAAGGCCGTACGGCCTTCGTTCGTGATGGTGATTTCCTCGCTTCGCTTCTTCTTCCCGCCAAAATTGATGACCAGCGAATCGGCCGACAGCAACATCTTAGGTGCGAATTCCTGCATTCCGGCAATGCCCGAGAACGAAGGGAGCAACACGGTAGATACCGTGATTTCATTTCTGCTGCTCACTTTCTCCCCTAACTCCTTTGCCAAGTAAACAGAAGTCTGCGTCAGCCCGAAATCGTGCAAGGCCTTTGAGTTGAACCTCACCGTGATGCTGCCCGAACGGTTGGGCGCCAGGCGTTCAGGAGTGACAACGGCCGTCAGGTAAGGAGGCAGGTGCAGCAGATTTGGGTAACAAACAGTCGAACCGGCATTCATCACCCGGATTACCTGTTCCGGACTGTCACCCTTGTTCACGTCATCAAACTCAAGGTTGTTCTTGTCCACGCGCAAGTCGCCCAGCTCAAAGGGGTAAGCAGCCGCATCGTCTTTCAAATCGGCCAGCACCACACCTTTCATCGTCAGGAATACCGGTTTCTTCGAACCGTTGCTGAAGATGCCGATAACCTTTTGAAAACGCCCCAACTGGCGGGCATCATAAGTAACCTTCATCTTAAAGCGCTCGCCCATCGGGATATCGCCGCGCGGATATTCGGCTCCCGTACAACCGCAAGCCGTCTCCACTGTGTCGATACGTAGTTTACGCAATCCCTTGTTGCGCAATTCAAAGACAGCCGTTACCGGCTGATTATAGGCAGTGCGCCCACAATCCACTACAGCCTTCTCCACTGTCAGTCTCTGTGCTGATACCGGCAGTATGCCCATCACCAGCAAAAGGATTATCCATCTACTCCTGTTCATAGCATTTCATTTTACGGTCATCGTTTGCGACTTAGCCGTAGCGCGATACTCGGGGGCGTATGCACATTGCACCGTGCACGTTCCCGTTCCGTACTGTCCGGCCCGGTCGATGTAGTATTCTGTCTCAATGACATGCTTTCCTTTCCGGAGCATGTCGTAATAATAATTGGTCGAATAGTCTTTCGGCGAACAATAAGCACCGTTGCGGAAACCGCTCAACTGCGTTACCGGCTCCATGCAAGCCGCCCGGCGGTCGAGCACCTGCACAAAGTCGAGGTCGCGCGCTGCCTCGATGGTGATGCGCACCCTTACGCGGTCGCCGACATTGTATACTGCCGGCTGCGAAGGATTTTCCGCCATTTGCCGGCTGGCGGCCGCATGCACCGGAACTACCGGGAACACTTCGCGCTTCACGGTAATACCCGCACCCGACTGCTCCACCTCTTGTGTATTCTGCATAAACTGGGCGTACACCGCTCCCCACGATGTGCCGGTACCGGTTTTTCCGGCAGTGAACACCTTGCCCTTGGGCTCGTTGACAGCCGTTTTCACATAGCCGATGGCGGCCGTTGCCTGCGGTAGTTCCAGCGGCTCCCCGTCGATGGCAAGAACAGCCTGTTCCTGCGCCACCAATGCCTTGTTGTTACCCAGCAGGAAAGCATATACGGCATTCACACTGTTAATGGGCGTATCCCATGCCTGTGTACGTTTTTCCTGCAACAACCAGCGTTGCATCTCCTCCACCGTGCGCTGATCGCCAGGCGTTATCCGGTGGATGGCTTCAATGGCCATCACCTCGGTAGGTATCTTATAATCACACCACGAGTAGGCAGCGCGCGGTGTATCGTAGTAACGCCCCATCTCCTCCGTATATACGGTATACTCCTTCAGGCTCCTCACATACTCGCGGCTGCGCGCCAGTTCGCCGTTATGCTTGAGGACGATGGCACTCAGCGCTTTGTCATAGACGGTCTGCTGCTTGATATCTTTCTTCATCAGTCCGATGAGGTAAGCATTGGCCGCAGCGACATCCGCCGGCAGCTTGCGCCCGTCGATAGCGCAGATATAAAGCCATTGCAACGCATGATGACCGGGGAAGGATGGCTTTACGCCTTTCTTCGCATCAGCCTTCATCCGGTCTACCTCTTTCACAATCTCCTTCCCCATGAATCCAAAGGCCCGTCCGAGCATGCTTTCCGTGCTTTGCTGCTTGCCGGCCATTGCGTTCAAGCGGGCCAGCATCCGGCCCACTTCCACGGTCATGTAGAAACTGCCGCGCATGCCTTGCCACCAGCTCCACGATCCGTCCGGCAGTTGCAGCTTCTGCAGCTTGCCGACAGCAGTTGCCAGCCGGTGGCCGATGAGCGTTTCATCAAAGAAACCGGCCATCCGGGACTTCTGTTCCGCCTCGCGGTCGGCATCAGCCACCCATGGGGTTTCGTTGAGCACGATGTCTTTCAGCCCTTCGTTCTTTTGCAGGCTGCCGGCAAGCGACGTTTCGCCGCCCTGCTCCATCCTCCAACGGTCGAAAACGGCCTTTATCCCCGGTGCCTGCTTTATTAATAAGGCGGCAATGGTATTTGCGTAATAAACAGCAGCCTGCTCGATAACGTTGTCATCGCTTATTGAGCCCACCGACGGCAATGCCTGCACTACCAGCCAGGCCGGGTTGTTGGTATACTCTACGGTTAGTTTCTGCTGCTTGGTACCGGCAGGGAACAGCCGGGCGATATCAACGGTATGCGTACCGGGTGCCGTCTGCGTGAAAGGCACGGTGACGGTAACACGCTCACGGTCGGGCAATACCGGCAGGTAATGCTGCTCACCGTCGCTGAACGACGCTCCGCCAGCGGTTATCCTGCATATCAGGAGCGGCCAGTTCCCATCGGGCTGCAAGGCAAAGTTCACACTGCCCGTTTCGCCTGCCGCCACGTTAAATGGCTGCGCGGCCTCTGTCACCACGGTCTCCGTTTCCGGGTCGATTAGCTGCATGCGGGCAGTGCCTACGGCAGTTGCTTCCCCGGTATTGAATATCTTGGCCGACAGCTGCACCTTATCGCCCGTACGCACAAAGCGCGGCATGTTCGGTTGTATCATCACGTCCTTCTTGGCCACGGCTTCGCCTTCCAGCATGCCCGTCAGCATGTCGGCAGTATGTGCTATTCCCATAAACCGCCAAGTGGTAAGGCTCTCCGGGAGGGTGAATTTCAGCGACACGTTGCCCTGTCCGTCGGTCTGCGCCGCAGGATAGAAGAATGCCGTTTCATTCAGGTTTTCGCGCACCTGCCCAGTCTGTCCGCCGTCAGCATCCATGCTGCCGGCACCCATCTCTTCGGCCGCTCCATTGCCTGCTGCACTGTAAGCTGTGGCCATATCGGCACTGGCAGCCAGCTCTTCCTGCTCCCCTACCGCCCCTATCGCAGCTTCTTTCGCTGCCATAGGCTTTGCTCCCCTTACACGTATGGCCGCCAGTTTCGGCTCTGCCTGACTGCTGCCCAAGAATTGCCATCCACGCCCATAGCCATAGAAAGAAAAAAGACTGTTATCGAAACAATTATAGCTAAGTTCCTGCTCAGGCAACTCCTTCCATGCCTGTCTGCCGCTGCCGTATAGGCTGCCCCACTGGGTATATCTCCATCCCGTATGGGGTTGCGAAAGCCATGAACCGAGACGGAAGTTCCAGGTGTGCGGCATAATCTGGTCGAGCGATTTATCGTAAAGCGTAGCTATCAGCTGGGCATCGGCAGGGCGCCCGCCGGGTTTCACCACCTTCAGCGTCCACTCCTCCTTCTGCCCCGGTGTCAGGCGGTCGCGGAAAGTGGTCCATTGCATGCGCAGCTCCCTATCGGGCAGGGGCCGCTTGATGACGGCCGAGTGCTGGTAACACTGCCCTTGCTTCACCCAAGCGTAAGTGAGCAGCAGGCCGTTGCCGTATTCTTCCTTATAAGTGAACTTCCGGTTCTCAAGGGTGCGGTTATTGTCTATGGTGCCGCTCTCCAGCAACTGGTTGCCCGAAATAACGGTATATACGATGTGCACATCCTCATCCGACGAACCTACCTGTACGGTTACGGGCTGCCCGTCGCGGGGGAACTGGTCGGACGATACATAAAACCAGTCGCGCGTATCTACGCAGGGCTTCCGGTCATCGAGCCCGAAGACGACGACCTCCTGTTTAAGCGTGTCGGTGCCGCAAATGGCCTCTACCCGATGCTGTCCGCTCTTCAGCGCCCAGCTGCCAAGCCGAATGGGCTTCCCTGTCTCGCCTTCCTGCCATTCCGCGCCGTCTATCCGGTAGCGCAAAGAGGTGGAAAGGTCTTGTCCCGCAGCATTACACTGGCGGAAGGTTACGGTCTTCAGGCTGTCTTTCAGTGCCTTATCGGGCAAGTCGCAAGTCAATACCGTGGGGCGGCTGCCCAACGGCACGCTCATTTCCCCGCTATGGCTCTCGCCGCCGGCGTCAGTAACATCGGCGCTCACCGTGAAGCGGTAGAACATCGGATGCGCCGTCTCCCGGCCTTCGGGCAGCGTCATCGGCATTTCCGCTGTAAACGTTCCGTCGGCAGCGGTCACGGTCTCGCCCGTGTTTATTATTTCTTCCTGCATACCTTTACCGACGTACCCACCGCTCCAGTAGCGCGAATACGCCATCCACCAGAAAGCCACGCGGCGTTTCACCGTATACACCACCTTTGCTCCCTGCACAGGTACACCCGCATAAGTAGAAGCCTTGCCTTTCACCGCCAGCGTATCGCCGGCTTCATAGCGTTCGGATACCTTGGGGAACTCCACTTGGAACGTCGGCCGTTTGTATTCTTCCACGCTGAATCCCGCTTCGCCCGTGCCCACGCGCAACCTGAACCTGCCGTTCAGCGCGCCTGCCGGCAACACAAAGTCGGCGTAACACTTACCGTATCCGTCGGTGGTAAGCAGCTGCTCACCCACCAGTTTATTGTTTGTATCCCGCAGCTGGGCCGTAAGTTTCTTTCCGCCCACTGCTCTATAGTCTGTCACACTATTCCTTTCATACGCCACGGCCGCCATGCGCACCGTCTGCCCCGGGCGGTAGATGCTGCGGTCGGTGTATACATTCACCGTCTCCACGCGGCGGCCGTCGTCATAATAGTAGAAACGCCCGTACGTGCCCGATGCCGGACATGCCTTATCGTCAGGGGTATAGGCAAAGGCACGCCACGGCACTTGTTCCTGATAGCTGTACACAGCCTCGCCCTTGGCATCGCAGGTAAGCGTCACGGTTTTATTGTCCTGCCCGTTGTAGCCGCCTATCGTGAGCCTCACTTGAGCCCCGGCAATGGGCTGTCCTGTCGTGGCGTTTACCACCACATGGCGCTGGCGGCGGTCGGGCAGTTCTTCCGTAAGGCGCATCACGTCGCTCACGAAATAAAAGCTGCGTGCCATTTCGGTAGACGGACTTGTAGAAAACTCAACGAGATAAACACCCACTGGCAGGGCTGGTAGCAGGAACGAGTCGGCATGCAACTGATAATCGGGCAGCCCGCCATAATGACGCGTCACGGTATAATCGCCCAACGGCCGCATCAGCGGCTTCAATTTCTTGTAATCGCCAGCATCTTCGGGATTCAGCCGGGTATCGGCGTCTACGGCTACGCGGTAAACGGCCATCGTCAGCGAGCGGATATTGCGCAGCTCCGTCAGCACCACTTGCTGTGCCACGCCGGGCCGCGTAACATGCTGTGCTATACGTGCCTGGAAGCAAGCTGCCGTAAGCCTTTTCTCTTCGTTACGCAGCACGTTGGCCCGTTTCCAGCCTCCCCATTTGCCAAGCGCATAGTGGATATAGCCTATCTTATCCTCTACCGTCACACCGCGGCAGATAAGCATATACTGATAACGCTCGATGGCCACCTCGCCTGCTTCGGGCAGGTCGCCATAGGCATTGATAAGCGAATCGAGCGAGAGCAGGTAAGCCGACTTGCGCAGCTCTTCGTTTCCTGCAGGACGCCTTTGCTTGAGATGTTCGAGCGATGTGAGACAGGCTGCCTGCCGCATGCCTGCCTGCTGATAGTAGCCGGCAAGCGTGCTGAAATCCTGCACTTCATATCCGATGACGCTTAACAGGTCGTCATTAAAAATACTGCTGTCGGTTCCTTTCACCACGAACGGCTCATACTCGCCGGCCTTAGTGCGGGCAAGCAGCCCGGGCTGTTCCATGGCTCTCCTTGCATAGCGCCGGGATATCTCATGGGCATCGTCGGCATCTGTCCTTCCGTCGCGATAGATGCGGCAGAGCGCAGCGGCATAAACCGCCTTCAGCGCCGGACTGGCTGCCTTTTGCTCCTGCATTTCAATGCGTTGCAGTACGGGGGTCAGCGAATCGGGCGCTATGGCTGCGGCGAGCGTCAGGCGTTTCAGCGTGGCCTTAAGCAATTGGCCATAGGCTTTTTCTTTCTGCGCCTTGGCTGCAATACGGCCGACAACCTCGATCTGTGTCTTCGGCAGATCCTTATCCTCAGCATCCTGCACCTGTTTCCAAAGCACCGCATAGGTTTGTGCAAACGCCATGGCAGGCATCAAGGCTATCAAAAGCAATAGTTTTTTCCGCATCATCATCAATTTAATTGTCTTTTGATGCAAAGTTACTAAAAATAACGGACAACGCAAAAAATATTCTCCTTATAATTAGCTGCTTCCGGTATTACTTTTAACCCGCCGGGATAAGGACATCACGTTAGTCCGGCCGGCGATGCCCTCTTTGCGCTGCGGCGGCATTGCTGTTGCAGCGCGGAGGGTTTACCGCCGTTTTGATTTTTGGCCATTTTT
>DBRC01000014.1:38061-53480 GCA_002305505.1 Prevotella sp. UBA1378
TTATCCGCCTGCTGCCCACCGCTTGCCTTCAGGGCTGCTATCCCTTCCGCTTTACTGCGGAACTTAATTGTTTATCCCGGACTCGGGTAACGGATTAACGGGTTAACGGATTAACGGATTAACGGGTTAACGGGTTAAGTTTAATGGTGTTTATTTCCTCCGTATCATATTTCTTGTCTACCACTATCAGCAGGATGGGCCGCATGCTCCAGCTCATCTTCGCGCCCAGTTTCCTTTCGTAGGTGAACGTAAGGGCACTGCTGCCTTTTACCAGCGATACGGGCTTCAGCTCGGTATTGATGTCCGTCACCGAATCAACGACAGCTATGACAAACTGGCGGGTAAAGTCGATATCCGTAGGCCGCCCGTTTTCCCCCATCGTGGTGGCCATCCCGAAAAGATGATCGAAATGAGACCTTGAAACGATTTTCGGATTATCGGGGGCTACCGCCTTGTTTGAGAAGAAATAGTTCCTGGCTTCCTTGTAAGGCACGTGTGCACTACTGCACGAACTGATGATAGCCAGCGCAAGGAATGCACAGGCCGATAAGGTAATTGTCTTGATTTTTTCCATACTTTTTGTTTTTATCTGAAATTAATCCTTAGTCCGATGTTGAGACGCCCATTCAGCGGTTTATCCTTATACAAGGTGGGCACGCTGCTGCCGTTGCCGAAATGATAATCAAGCCCCGGTTCGGCATAGATGCCGAAGGTTTTGCCTATCTGATACTCGGCACCGATGCCACCGCTTACAGAGAATTGCAGCGGACGTATGCTGACGCGCTCCGTGGTGGACAATTCGCGGAAGCCGCCCACCTGTGTTTGCGTGGTGGCATTTCCTTTCACCATTTTCTCTATCATGATACCTGCAGAAGCATAGATGCGGAAAGGCTTGTCGCCCCAAATACGGTAACCGGCATTAATGGGAATCCCTATATACGAGAGCTTCTGCTCGGTTTCATAAGTATAGTCGCCCGCTTTTTTCGTAATGTCGGAAACCAGGCCGCTATAGCAAAGACCGCTCTCGATGCTCCACCGGCCGTCGAGACTGTAACGGAACGACAGCCCGAACCTTACGGGACGGTGGTGGCTCACTTCCGTTTCCGCTTCGCCGGACATGTTGCGCAGCTTCGCAAGCTCTGCCCCACCCATATCTACGCTGTACTCTCCGAACGGGGCGGCCGAAGCCAGCACCGGGCTGAACGCATCGGCCCGGGTGTCACCGGCCATTGCATTCGAGAGATAAACTTTCGCCGTCAGGCGACTGTCAACAGTTGCGCGGCGCACAGCATATACTGCGCGATTGTAGTCCTGCTGCTGCAGACCGTTCCCGTTGGTCAGCGCACCGCTCCCTCTGCCGGCTGCCTGCACCGGCAGTTCCCCTGCCGGCATGGCGACCGTATCAGTCGGGGCTCTCTGTACATGCTCCGCCATCATGCGTTCTGATGCCGCAGGCTCCGTTCCGGCAGGTCTTGCTTCTCCATACCCAGGTGATATGGCAGCTTCTACCGTCAGAGGGGCTTCATCCCTGCTTTCAGCCACTGCCGCAACCGGTGCACCGGGAATGTCCGCTGGCTGAAGCGCATCCTTGTGCCCAGTCGCCTTTATCACCTTTGCTGCTTCCATCTGCCGGTCGGCAGCGGTATCCTGAAAACGGAAAAACCAAAAACCGATACCGGCAACGAGCAATACCACGGCAGCGGCGGCCAGGCGCTTAACCCGCATCGGAACGGTCGTCGCCGGTTTTCCCGCAGCTGCTATGGCCTGTTTTATCTCTGTCCACGACACCTCGGGAGCCGGCTTCTGATAGTCGGCCAACTTCCGTTGCAATTCTTTTCTCCATTGTTCTTTCATCGTGGTGGCTGTTTTGAATTATTGTATTGTCGTATCTTCTTCGCAAGCAGGTTTTTCGCCCTATGTAGCTGCGAAGCCGAAGTATCGGCCTTGATGCCGAGCAGAGAGGCTATTTCGTGATGGCTTTTGTTCTCAAAGACAAATAGGTTGAACACCGTGCGGTAGCCTGTGGGCAGCTCGCTCACCAAGCGGTGGATTGCCTCCGGCGGGACATCGCCGACGGGCGGGTCGTCTTCTTCCGGTTCATCGGCGATGTCCCATTCCAGCCGGGCAAGCTCGTGCTGCTTCTTCGCGCGCAGGAACTTCAACGACTGGTTGACGGCAATCCTCACCGACCAGGCTTTCAGTGAGCCCGCTCCGCGGTACTCGAAATCGCCGATATGCGTAAAGATACTGATGAGGGCATCCTGAAATACATCCTTCAAATCTTCCTCGTCGGCGATATAGCGCGAACAGACAGCCGTAAGATAACCGCCATACAGGGAATAAAAGTCGTGCATCGCCCCGTTTTCACCGTTGCGAAGCCGTTTTACCAACCCTCTCTCCTTATCTTCTATTAATAGGTTCACACTGTTTATACCCGTTTACGCTGCCCGCGGGGAAAGCTGCAGCCTCCACCCCGGAGCAGCCGGCACCATTGCTGCCTTTCGTTCATTCAGGCACTACCGGCACTCTTTCTCTTCGTTTTTTCTTTTCATTAAAGGGCAATATTAGGAAAACTTGCACCGAAAACGGAATTTCTTCCGTTAAACTATCTTAAAGCTACCGTCTGTGCTCATGTATCTTCTTGCAAGGCACACAGCTAAGCGTGCCTGTGGTTAACAATTATTAACCCCATGGGAATGCAAGTTTTCTGCCGCCATGTATTTAGAAGGGCAGTAAACATTGACAACTAAATATTAACAGCTTAAACAAGAAAAAAATGAAACAAATGAAATTCTTACCGGTATGGGCATGCTGCCTTGCAGCCCTCACGTTCGCCTCGTGCAGCAACGATGACGACAGCTCCCGCTCACTCACCAAAGAGGAGATTGCCCAATGCCTGAAGGCCGTTAAAGGCAATTATTCGGGACATCTGATTTATGCGGCCAAGAACGAAAACAACCCGAAAGACGTAACCGACACGGTGGCCGTGGAATGGAGCATCACGAACGACAGTACGCTGACCATAGCCAGCTTCCCCACCAAGCTGCTTGCCGAAAACGTGACGGACGAAGAGCTGAAAAAGGCACTGGCCGAAGCCGACGACCAACCGCTCGCTTGCCGGATTGGCTTCATCAATACCACGCCCATACAGTTTATAGTAAACCCGAAGACGCCGGCTTACGACCTGAATTACGGCGGAAAAGACCATAAAGTGCAAGTGCCTTTCTATATTAACAGCTACAACTCGTACGGGTCGTTCAACGCCACAAAGAACGTGCTGCAAATGCAAATCGTTGAGGCCGGCGTGCATGTCGACGGCCAACAGACCACGTTCTTGAAGACAAGCGTCCCGTTCGTGTTTGTTTCCACAGATAAACAATGACATACAGCTGTGTTGATATAACAAAATAATCCGGCCAAAGCCGGATTATTTTGTATTCTGAGAAACCGCCCCTTTACAACACCACCTCTACCCGTTTCCCGCTATAGGAAACCGTATGGCTGCTTTGCATCGGAAGGTTTCCGGCACCCGAATTGCTGCCGACGACGACAATGCGGAAACGGCGCGACTTGAGCATGCCGTCGTAAGCGCCCCGGCGGGGATGCACGGTCAGCCTGCGCGAAGCATCATCCCATGTAAAGACTATCTGCGTAAATTTGCCACGCTCATAATTATAGTTGTCGCCCTCGTCCTCGTAAAGGGTGAAGCTGCCGTCGGCTCCCGGATAAACGCGTATCTCCAAGTCGTCCCATGCTTTCTCGCTGCTATACTGCACATCGGGCCCGAAGGGCATCACCGTACCGGCCTTGACGTACACCGGCATGATGTCAATCGGGCACGGCCGCATGACGGTCTTCCCCCCGCCGGTCTTCTCGTTCGTCCAAAAGTCATACCAGTCGGTGCCCGCCGGGAGATAAACGTTCACGGGCGCTGCTGCTTTCCGGATGTCGGGATAGATTTCATGCCCCTGCTTTTTCTCGTCTTTCCATGTGTACATGGCATCGGTGACAGGCTTTACGAGAATGGAACGGCCGAACATGTACTCGTCGTTGAGCACGATGGCCTTTGCGTCGCGGGGGAAATCCATTACCAGCGGACGCATCATCGAACCGCTGTTCTGCACCACGTCGCCCGCCGTAGAATATATATAAGGCAGCAGTCGGTAGCGCAGCCTCACGGCCTCCGTCATGGCATCGTAAGCCCAGTCGCCCTTTCCGCCGAAGGTGTACAGCTCGTTCACCATCGGCGAAGAGCAGTGGTTACGCATGAGCGGCATGAAGGTGCCCCATTGCATCCAGCGGGTTTGCAGTTCCTGGAGGGCCGGGTTCTTCGGGTCTTGCTGGAAATCCCAGTAGAAGAAGCCGCCGATGTCGGTATTCCAGAAGGGGATGCCGCAGAGCGTATAGTTGAGCCCCGACGGTATCTGCCCTTTCATCTCTTCCCAACTGGCCTGAATGTCGCCGCTCCACGAAAAGGTGGCATAGTGCTGCAGGCCAAAAGCCCCGCTGCGCGTCATCTGTACCGAGCGTTTCTTGTTGCCCTTCATGGCCCGCTGGTGCTCATAGATGCCCTTATTGGCCAGCAGCGGGAAAGCGTTCTTCACGCTGCGCCAGGTTCCGTCGTGGGTAAGATAGTCGTCGTCGCCGGGCTTTTCGAAATGGTCGGGCTCTGTCGAGTCGGTCCACCAAGCGTCGAAGCCCATCTTGTACAGTTCGGTAAGGTATTGCCAGTAGATGTCGCGTGCCTTCGGGTTGAACGGGTCATAAGGCAGCACGCCGCTGTTGCGCGGCCATGTGTCGAAGGGCAACAGGCCGCCGATGGCTTTCAGCTTGGCATAAGGCTCGGTCCACGGGCCGAAGCTCGACCAGATGCTTATCATCAAGCGTGCGTTCTTCTTGTGTACATATTCCACCATCTCCTCAGGACTCTTCAGGCGCGGCACCTTACCTGCGGCAACGTATTCGGCTGCCATTTTCTTCATGTCGCCGGGTAGGTACTTCGCCCACTGCGCATCGTCCACCTTATTTATGTAATACGGGTTCATGAACTTCATGGCGTTCCAGTTGGAGTCGCATCCCCAGTATTGCCAGTCTTGCACTATCGCGTCGAGCGGTATCTGCAGCTCGCGGTATTTGTCGAGCACCCCGACAAGTTCGTCGCTGGTCTTATAACGCTCGCGGCACTGCCAGTGGCCCATCGCCCAAAGCGGGAACATAGTGGCCTGCCCCGTCAGCCGGCGGATGGCAGCGATGACACCGTCCTGACTACCGTCCCCGTACATTATATAGTAATCGGCGCAAAGCCCCACTTCCGAAAGGAAGGTAGTGCCACCTTTGCTGTCCTCGAAATGGCTCTTGCCGGCATTGTCCCAATACAGCCCGTAGCCTTTCTGGCTTGTGAAATAGGGGATGTAGATGTGTGTATTACCGTTCCAGAGCTGCATTTTCTGCCCCCGCTGCGACATCGACGGGTGGCGGCGCTGGCCAAGTCCGAAGATTTGCTCGCCCTTATCGAGCGTCCAAGTCTGGCTGACCCGGTATTTCCCTTCGTCGGCATCGCCCTTACGTACTTCGAAGGCCGTTTGCTTTTCTTTTAACAGCATATTACCCTTGGTATCGGAATAGGTGAGCTGCCCCGTGCTTTTATCCAAGCTCACAGTAAGCAATGCCGACTTCATAACGATGAAGCCCTGCTGCTCCGTAATCTCTATGCCCGGATTATCCTCCGGCTGCAATACCACACTGTAGCTTTTCTTCTCGGGTGCCTGCTGCATCGCGGCCGGATATTTCATCACACGCACAATGCCCGGGGTATAGAACCTTACTTCTATTTTCATCCCTGCTGCAACTCGCAGCACTACTTGTTTTTTTTCCTTAGCGGCCGATGCCGTGAGAACACACATACAAGCCACCGCAGTAAAAATCTGTCTGACAAATGTTTTCATGTTTTTTCAGTTTTATAATCATTTTGGTGCAAAGATAGCAAAATATGTTATACCGCAACACCCATCAACAGCATTTTCTTTTCCAACCTGAAGTTTTCCGCAAGACAAAGGGAACAAGGACAGCCTATAGCGGTAAATAGCGGTAAATAGCGGTTTGCATCACCCCGCGCATCGACAGGAAAAGCAGCATGGCCAGCCACAGGCCATGATTGCCCATGGAAGGGAGCATCAACAGGCAGGTAAGGAAAAACACGGCAGCGGCAACCACCGACGAAAGCAGCATCGCCCGCGTAGCCGTAATGCCGATGAACACGCCGTCCCAAATGAATGCCGCCACGCCTGCGGCGGGGATGAACCACGACCACCACAGATAGTCGCTCATGGCCGTAAGCACCTGCACATCAGTGGTAAGCAGGTGCACGAACCAACTGCCGGCACATACATAGCAAGCCGTAAATACCGCCACCATCGCCGTGCCCCAACCGAACAGGCGGCGGACCACACCGCTGAAAGCCTTGCGGTTACGGGCACCGTGGTACAAGCCGCACAGTGCTTCGCCGGCGTATGCAAAGCCGTCCATCACGTAAGAGAAGAGCAGGTAAAGCTGCATGAGCACGGTGTTGACCGCCAAAACCACGGCACCCTGCTTGGCACCCACCGACGTGAAGTAGAGATTGACTGCTACGAGAAACAGCGTGCGGAGGAAGATATCGCGGTTCACCTTGAACATGTCGCTCCAGCCCGATGTCCACGAAAGCGAAAGGGCACTGCGCACAATGCGCCGCCACGCCCGCCGCCCCCTCACATCGACAGGCAACGGAGCCAACAGCATCAATGCTGCCGCAAAACCGGCATACTGGGCCACCACCGTACCTACGGCAACACCTTCAATCTTCATGCCCAAGCCAAAGACCAAAAGCAGCGAAGCAAGGATATTCACCACGTTCTGCATAATGGCTATTGCCATCGGTATGCGTGTGTTTTGCATGCCGATATACCATCCTGAAAGACCATAAAGCCCCAATACGGCAGGCGCCCCCCATACCACAACGGAAAAATAGCGGGCAGCCAACGGCGACACATCGGCCGTAGGCCCTACCAGCCGGAACATCATCCACTGCAAAGGTTCCTGGAAAACGATGATCAGCACCGACACGAGCAATGCCACTGACAGCGAGCGCACCAACAACGACGACACGCCGGCCACGTCGCGCCGCCCCAATGCCTGCGACGTCAGCCCGCTTGTACCCATGCGGAGAAATGCGAATATCCAGTAGATGAGGTTGAAAATCATCGAACCGACGGCTATTGCCCCGATATAGGCGGCATCGCCGATATGTCCCACGATGGCCACGTCGATCATACCAAGCAAGGGCACGGTAATGTTCGACACAATCGAAGGCAGGGCTATTTGCAATATACGTCTGTCGGTTTGGTTCATCAACATGCAAAGTTACTGTTTTTACGGAAGAGGTGGCAACAAAACCGGCATTTTTTCAGTTTACACCGATTCATTTATACTTATTTAATTAAAAAAAACGACATAAACGGCATTATCTCCAGTTTATTCCTTATCTTTGCGATGCGCAATTCAAAATATAACAACTTATGAATATCGGAGACAAAGCGCCCGAAATACTGGGCAAAGACGAGAATGGGAAGGAAATAAAACTGAGCGACTACAAAGGACGTAAACTGGTACTCTACTTCTACCCGAAAGACAACACCAGCGGCTGCACCGCCGAGGCATGCAACCTACGCGACCATTACGGCGAACTGCAGGCAGCGGGCTACGAGGTGGTGGGCGTGAGCAAGGATACGGCCGCCAGCCATGCGAAATTCAAGGAACAACACGGGCTGCCTTTCCCGCTGATTGCCGACATCGACCATAGGCTGCTCGAAGCAATGGGCGCATGGGGCGAAAAAAACATGTACGGAAAGAAAACAATGGGCACCATCCGCACCACATTCGTCATCGACGGGGATGGCACCATCGAACGTATCTTCGCCGGAAAACAAGTAAAAACGAAAGAGCACGCCACACAAATCCTTAAATGAACTACGGCGCATGTTATCAGAGTGCCAGTACTACGGCAATACCGCAACTAACAACATACAGCAACGGACATGGAGAAGAAAACATACGACGTAAAGAAAGTAGGCCTGGAATCCATCGACACTTCCGACCCGAGCCTGCAATATATTGACAGCGACATCGCATTTTTCGAAGAACCGCAGCAGATGGACGACATGGCAGCCCTCAGACTGAATGTCAACGTCCTGCTAATGTGCCTGGAAGGAAGCGCATCGATGGAGCTGAACGGAAGGGAAATCACCGTGGAACGGAGACAGCTGCTTTTCTGCCACTCAAACGCACTGCTCTCAAACAAGACAATATCGCCCGACTTCAGGTGCTCCGTGCTCTGCATCACCGACCGGCTGCTACGGGCATTGCTGAGGACGAAGATGGGAATCTGGAACCGCATGATGTACATCAACAAGACGAACGTGATTCCGCTCACCGAAGAAAACATCACAAACATCAAATCGTACTACGACCTGGTGAAATGCAAGATGAAACAGCACGAGAACCCCTACAAACGGGAGGTTATCTGCTCATTGCTCAGAACAATACTAATAGACCTCTGCGCACTGATTGTGATGCGGAACAAACTCGACGAAAAGGTAGAACTGTCGCAGGGCAAGCTGCTGTTCGGGAGGTTCTTGCAGACACTTGCCGAAAGCAACGTGAAGCGGCACACGGTGGAACACTACGCCAGCCTGCTTTATGTTACACCTAAATACCTGTCGATGGTGTGCAAGCGCGAAAGCGGGAAAACAGCACTCGAGTGGATCCAGGAATATGTATCGGAGGATATCAGGTACTACCTTACCGGTTCGGAGCTCTCGGTGAAAGAGATTGCCAACCGGCTGGGATTCCCCAATATATCGTTTTTCGGGAAATATGTCCGCGAACGCTTCGGCGTTTCGCCCAAGAAGCTGAGACAGCTTGTCGCTACAGGGAAAACAAACGACATGAACATGGGGCATGGCGGCCAATAGGGACAACGGCTTCGCGGCGGCCATACTGGGATGGTTCGGACAGCACGGGCGCGACCTGCCATGGCGCCACACGCATGATGCATACGCCATCTGGCTGAGCGAGGTCGTGCTGCAACAGACGCGCATCGGGCAAGGACTGACTTACTGGGAACGCATCATCGCACGGTTCCCGACCGTAGCCGACTTGGCGGCCGCATCGGAGGACGAGGTGCTCCGGCTATGGCAGGGACTGGGCTATTACAGCCGAGCACGCAACCTGCACGCTGCAGCAAAGCAGATAGCCTTAATGGGCGGTTTCCCATGCACACGGGAGGGCATCAAGGCACTGAAGGGCGTAGGCGACTATACGTCGGCTGCCGTGGCATCGATGGCTTTCGGAGTGCCCGTAGCGGCCGTCGACGGCAATGTCTACCGCGTACTGGCACGCCACTTCGGCATCGAAACGCCCATCGATACGGGCGAAGGCAAGCGCACGTTTGCACGGATGGCTCAAGCACTGCTGCCTGCCGACAGGCCGGGCGACTTTAATCAGGCGATGATGGATTTCGGCGCGATGCAATGCACCCCCGCATCGCCGCAATGCGGCGAATGCCCGCTGGCCGCCACTTGCGATGCGCTGCATACGGGGAGGATAAAGATGCTGCCCGTGAAAAGCAAGGCGGCAAAGGTAAAAGAGCGGCGGCTTACCTATATCTACATCCGGCAAGGCAACTCTACCGCTATCCACCGCCGGCCGGCTGGCGACATCTGGCAGGGGCTTTGGGAACCGTTGCTAATTGAAGGCGGAGAACTGCCGGCCATGGAGGGCAGGCTGACCCTTGTCAAAAAAGGTGTAAGACATGTGCTGACACACCGTATACTGACGGCCGATTTCTTTCTGCTGGAGACCGAGACACGCCCCCGGCTGCCCGACGGATACCAATGGATAGACGAGGCCGAACTCGACAGCTACGCCCTGCCGCGACTGGTGGAAAAACTGATGGAAGCATTGAACGAAGAACAACAACGATAATACGACAACACCGATGATTAACAGACAACTATTGAATCCGGAGAGCATCGCCATCATAGGGGGCTCCAATAACGTACACAAGCCCGGAGGCGCCATCGTGAAGAATATCATCAGCGGCAACTACCGGGGGGTATTGCGTATCGTCAACCCGAAAGAAGACGAGGTGCAGGGCATCAAAGCTTTCCACGACGTGAGCGAACTGCCGCCGACGGAACTGGCCATCCTCGTAATACCGGCCAAGTTGTGTCCCGACGTCATCGACAAACTGGCAGCCGAAAAGGGCGTCAAGGCTTTTATTATCATCTCGGCCGGCTTCGGCGAGGAGACAGAGGCCGGTGCCTTGCTGGAACAGCGCATCCTGGATACTTGCCGGCAATACGGTGCCGCACTCATCGGCCCCAACTGCATCGGGCTGCTCAACGCCTGCCACCACTCGGTATTCACCAAACCCATCCCCCACCTCGACCCTAAAGGAGCCGACTTCATTAGCGGTTCGGGTGCCACAGCTGTCTTCATTCTCGAATCGGCCGTCATCAAAGGTCTGCAGTTCAACAGTGTCTGGTCGATAGGTAACGGTAAGCAAATAGGCATAGAGGACGTGCTGCAATACATGGACGACAACTTCGACCCGGAACACGACTCGCATGTCAAACTGCTTTACATCGAGAACATCGCCAATCCCGACAAACTGCTCTTCCACGCAAGCAGCCTCATCCGAAAGGGATGCCGCATTGCCGCCATCAAGGCTGGCTCAAGCGAAAGCGGCAGCCGGGCAGCCTCGTCGCATACGGGTGCCATCGCATCGAGCGACTCGGCCGTAGAGGCGCTGTTCCGCAAGGCCGGCATCGTGCGTTGCTTCTCGCGCGAAGAGCTCACCACCGTGGGCTGCGTGTTCATGGTCGAGCGGTCGGCAGGCAACGCCCAACGGCCGGCACTGGCCAATTTCGCCATCGTCACCCATGCCGGCGGCCCCGGCGTGATGCTGACCGACGCCCTGTCGAAAGGCGGACTGAACGTACCGAAGCTGGAAGGCGAAGCCACGGAAGAACTCAAAGCACAGCTCTACCCCGGCTCGTCGGTGGCCAACCCGATCGACATCCTCGCTACGGGCACACCCGAACACCTCGACATTGCCATCGACTACTGCGAACGGCGCTTCGGGAATATAGACGCCATCATCGTCATCTTCGGTACCACAGGGTTGGTGAAACTCTATGAGACCTACGACGTGCTGCACAAAAAAATAAAAGAGTGCAGGAAGCCCATCTTCCCCATACTGCCGTGCCTGCATACAGCCGGGCCGGAGGTGGCAGAATTCCTGAAGAAAGGGCACGTAAACTTCAGCGACGAGGTGACGCTGGCCACGGCACTCGCACAAATCATCCGCACGCCGCAACCGGCACCGCCCGAGGTTGAACTGTTCGGCGTAGACGTGCCACGCATCCGTGAAATCATCGGCGGTATCAGCAAGAACGGATACGTATCGCCCGATGTAGTCCATCAGCTGCTCTCGTGCGCCGGCATACCGATGGTACCCGAGATGGTTAACGCGGAGAAAAAAGAGCTCATCGCCTTCGCCCGGCGCGTGGGCTATCCCATCGTGGCCAAAGTGGTAGGGCCGATACACAAGAGCGATGTGGGGGGCGTGGCATTGAATATCCACGGAGACAAGCACCTGGCCCTCGAGTTCGACCGCATGATGGCTATCCACGGTGCCCAAGCGGTCATGGTGCAGAAGATGCTGAAAGGAACCGAGCTTTTCATCGGTGCCAAGTATGAACAGCGTTTCGGCCATACGGTCTTATGCGGCCTGGGCGGCATCTTCGTCGAGGTACTGAAAGATGTGTCGAGCGGTTTGGCCCCGCTGTCGTATGCCGAGGCCTACTCGATGATACACTCGCTAAGAGGCTACAAAATCATCAAGGGCACGCGCGGGCAACAGGGCATCAACGAGCAGAAGTATGCCGAAATCATTGTCAGGCTGTCCACCCTGCTCCGCTTTGCCACCGAAATCAAGGAAATGGACATCAACCCGTTGCTGGCCGGCGAAAAAGACGTTATTGCCGTAGATGCCCGGATATTGATAGAGAAAAGCTAACTGCCGCCCTGCAACTATGACATTCCGTTGAAAAGAAGTATTGCAGTATTCCCCAGATTATAGCAATGAATAATTCGGGCCCCGGGTCCGACATTCTGACATCGGCAACCGACAGATTGTCACTTGTAGTATCCCCGGCACGTAGTTTGTCCACCTTTCTGCAAAAGCATACACCAAGAACAATAATAAGAAAGGAGCAAAATATGACATTCGACAAATTTACAATCAAAGCACAGGAGGCCGTTCAGGAGGCGGTGAATACCGCACAGCGCAACGGGCAACAGACCATCGAGCCTGTACACCTGCTGAAAGGCACGATGGAGAAGGCTAAAGACGTAACCAACTTCATTTTCCAGAAACTGGGCATCAACGCCAACCAGATAGCAATGCTGCTCGACCAAGAGCTGCAGCACCTGCCGCGCGTGCAAGGGGGAGAACCCTACCTTAGCACCGACACCAACCGCGTGCTGCAACAGGCCATCGACACGGCAAAGAAAATGGGCGACGAATTCGTGTCGGTAGAACCGATACTGCTCGCCCTGCTCAGTGTCAGCTCTACCGCAAGCCGCATCATGAAGGATGCCGGCATGACGGAAAAAGACTTGCGCACGGCCGTAGAGGCACTGCGGCAGGGAAAGAAGGTGCAGACACAATCGGCCGACGAGAACTACCAGAGTCTGGAAAAATTTGCCAAGAACCTTGTGGAGCAAGCCCGGCAGGGCAAGCTCGACCCCGTCATCGGACGCGACGACGAGATACGCCGGGTATTGCAGATTCTTTCGCGCCGTACGAAGAACAACCCGATATTAATAGGTGAACCCGGTACGGGCAAGACGGCCATAGTGGAAGGCTTAGCACAGCGTATCGTGCGCGGCGACGTGCCCGAGAACCTGAAAGACAAACAGCTCTACTCGCTCGACATGGGCGCATTGGTGGCCGGCGCGAAATACAAAGGCGAGTTTGAGGAGCGGCTGAAATCGGTCATCAACGAGGTGACCAAAAGCGAGGGACGCATCATCCTCTTCATCGACGAGATACATACGCTGGTGGGGGCCGGGGGCGGCGAGGGAGCCATGGACGCGGCAAATATCCTGAAACCGGCACTGGCCCGGGGCGAGCTGCGCTCCATCGGTGCCACGACGCTGAACGAATACCAAAAATACTTCGAGAAGGACAAGGCACTGGAACGCCGGTTCCAGACAGTAATGGTAGACGAGCCCGACGAACTGAGCGCCATCTCTATCCTGCGGGGACTGAAAGAGCGCTACGAGAACCACCACAAGGTGCGTATACAGGACGATGCCTGTATCGCCGCGGTAAAGCTTTCCGAGCGGTACATCAGCGACAGGTTCCTGCCCGATAAGGCCATCGACCTGATGGACGAGGCGGCTGCCAAACTGCGCATGGAGCGCGACTCAGTACCGGAGGAGCTCGACGAAATCAGCCGGAGACTGAAACAGTTAGAGATAGAACGCGAGGCCATCAAGCGGGAGAACGACCAGCCGAAGATTGAACAGCTCGACAAGGATATTGCCGAACTGCGCGATCAGGAAAAGCAATACAGGGCTAAATGGGAAGGAGAGAAAACGCTGGTGAACAGGATTCAGCAAGACAAGCAGCAGATGGAGAACCTGAAGTTTGAAGCCGACAGGGCCGAACGCGAAGGCAACTACGAACGCGTGGCCGAAATACGCTACGGAAAGCTGAAAGAGCTGGAAAGCGACATCGCCTCGATACAGGAACAGCTGAAAAGCGCGCAAGGCACTGAAGCCATGGTGCGCGAGGAAGTGACGGCCGACGACATTGCCGAGGTGGTGAGCCGGTGGACGGGCATACCCGTCAGCCGCATGCTCCAAAGCGAACGCGACAAGCTGCTGCACTTGGAGGAGGAACTGCACGGGCGCGTCATCGGGCAGGACGAGGCCATCACGGCCGTATCCGACGCCGTGCGCAGAAGCCGCGCCGGACTGCAGGACCCGAAACGGCCCATCGCGTCGTTTATCTTCCTCGGCACGACGGGTGTCGGTAAAACAGAGCTGGCCAAGGCGCTGGCCGAATACCTGTTCAACGACGAGGCGATGATGACGCGTATCGACATGAGCGAATACCAGGAGAAGTTCAGCGTCAGCCGGCTGATTGGTGCACCTCCGGGATACGTGGGTTACGATGAGGGCGGCCAGCTGACCGAGGCCGTGCGCCGGAAACCATACAGCGTGCTGCTGTTCGACGAGATTGAGAAGGCACACCCCGACGTGTTCAACATCCTGCTGCAAGTGCTCGACGACGGCCGGCTGACCGATAACAAGGGGCGTACAGCCGACTTCAAGAACACCATCATCATCATGACATCGAATGCCACACGCGAGATGCTGGGTAAAATCATGCGCCCGGAGTTCCTGAACCGTATCGACGAAATCATCACCTTCAAACAGCTCACACAGGAACAGATTGCCGGCGTGGTGCGGATGCAGATGGGACGCGTAATCAAGATGGTGGGACAACAGGACATACAACTGCAAATCACCGATGCCGCCATACGCTACCTGGCTCATGCCGGATACGACCCCGACTTCGGTGCACGCCCCGTAAAACGGGCCATACAGCAATATGTGCTGAACGATTTGTCGAAGAAACTCCTGGCCGAAGAGATTGACCGCTCAAGGCCTATCATCATCGACGAATTCGGCGATGGGCTCGTCTTCCGCAACTAATCATTAAGAAGATATGTGCGGAGAACCAAGAAAACGGTTATGTATGATTACCCTAATTCGGGACGAGCAGTTAAGTTTTGCAGTAAAGCGGAAGGGACAGCAGCCCTGAAGGCAAGCCAAGGGCTGTAGGCGGATAATGCCGCCTCCTGCCGCTTGCATTGCAACCGGCGTATTATTCACAATAAAACATAAATCTTGAAGTGTGAACGACCGGCATTGAGATTTTTGCCGTATCTTTACACACATACAATTTTATTGGTAATTATCTAAAAAGAAAAAGAAATGAAAGAGCAAGTATTACAAGTGATGCGCGAGGCAGGCAAGCCCGTCTCCGCAGGCGAAGTGACGAAGGCATTGAACGCTGACCGTAAGGAAGTGGACAAGGCATTCGCAGAGTTGAAAAAGGAAAATGCCATTGTGTCGCCCGTCCGTTGTAAATGGGCTCCGGCGCAATAACTGGGAGCGAGGGGTGACATGCTAAGACACGCCGGTTCGGGGTAACCCGGGTTCGGGATAAGCAATTCCTGTTTTGCCGTAAAGAAAGGATTGCTGCCCTAAAGGCAAGCCGTGGGCAGCAGGCGGATAAGGGG
>DBRC01000044.1 GCA_002305505.1 Prevotella sp. UBA1378
AAAAAAATGATTACCTTTGCATCCGGTTAAACCGGAGGTAATTCATTAAGGGAGTGGTGCCGGATAAGGTTCGACAGTGGTCGCACTTATCCGGCACTCTTCCGGAAACTCTTCCGGCCAACACTGCTTGGCATTGGAACCAGATAAAGCGAAGAGAGGGATGGCAAGGAAAAACCCCATTACAGTGCCCGAAGGAGCAACAGAGGTGTTACTGCATGCCTGTTGCGCCCCCTGCTCGTCGGCCATCGTCGAATGGATGCTGGCCAACGGCATCAGGCCTGTCATTTTCTATTTCAACCCGAATATCTACCCGCACGAAGAATACGAAACGAGGAAAAACGAGAGCAAGCGCCATGCCGACAGCCTGGGGGTGGAATGGATAGACGGCGACTACGACCACCGGCGCTGGTTAGACGCGGTGGGCGGACTGGAGCACGAGCCGGAACGGGGCGCCCGGTGCCTGCAGTGCTTCCGCATGCGGCTGCGCCCCACCTTATTTCAGGAGTTCCCGGCAAAGTGAATCCGTACAAGGTGCTTGTACGCTTATTACCAGGTGCTGGTAACCGGGCTACAAGGTGCTTGTAGGCTTGTTACCAGATGCTGGTAACCGGGTTACCAGGTGCTGGTACAAAATCAAGTTGGCATCCGAAAAAGGCCAACCTCACGGCCGGCCTTTTTCATTAACTAAACAAATACTTTATGAATTTCGTCGTCAACGATCACTCGTTAACCATCTTTGTTTTATTACACGTTCAATTTAATATCCATTGTGTAATGACTATATCTTTGTACGGTGCAAAGGTACGGCAAATTCTTGATGCGTGCAATACCGAAAAAGATGTAATTTGAAACGGCCTGCACCCGCATGTATCCCCTTATTTGGTTATTGTTCCAGTTCGGCGGCTATGACAAAAAGATAGTCGGAGAGACGGTTCATCATGGCCATGATGCCTTTGTCCACAGCTGTCTGGCGGTTCAGCTCCCACAGGCGCCGCTCGGCTGTGCGGGCCTGTGTGCGGGCCACATGCACAACGGCCGACAAGCGGTTGCTGCCGGGAATGATAAAGCCCGGCGGGCGCTGTACGGCATCGATGGCCTTCTCCATCTCCCTTGTGAGCTCGGCAGCATGCAGCTGCCGGGGGTTAACGGCGCCTTCGGGCGTAGCCACATGGCTCATGACCACCATCAGTTCGCGCTGTACGGCGAAGAGCAGCGGCCTGTGCCGGTTGTCCCCGGGCAGCATCGAGCGTACACATCCCATGAGGGCGTTCAGGTGGTCGATCTGCCCGTTGGCCTCTATCCGGATATCGTCTTTGCCTACCCTTACGTTTCCGCGGATGCTCGTTTGGCCTCCGTCGCCTGTCTTGGTATAAATCTGTTTCATCGTTTGTCAGAAAAGTTGTTTTATGTCTTGCCCGCCCCAATACAGGTGCGTATAACTGGCGATTACGTTGCCCACCCTGATGAGGGGCGTGTCCACAGGCTGCCTCCGCGCATCATACATTTGGGCGGCAGACGGAGGTACGGCACCGGCGAACCGGGTATAATGAAACTCGTGCCCGCGCAGCTCCAGTCCGCGGTAGCTGAACTGCCTGTACCCGAGCGACAGCTTCCTGTCGCCCTTCCGGGCCGTAACGGAATAAGGCAGCACGCCGCACATCTCCGCCCCGCCCTGCCCGGTGATGACCGACCGGCATAAGTACATCATCCCGCCGCACTCGGCCAGTATCCGTCCGCCCCGTGCAGCATATTCCGCAATGCTGCTGCGGGTGCGGCTTGCCTGCTGCAGGGCGCCGAGCCGGTTTTCGGGATATCCTCCCGGCAGGTAGAGCAAGTCGGTGCCTGAGGGTATCGGACAGTCAGCCTCGGGGTCGAAGAAAGTCACGGTGCCCATCCGTTGCAGCTGGTCGAGGTGTTCTTGATAAACGAACGAGAACGCCTCGGCGCTGCGCGCTACAGCAATGCGCCATGCCGCCGGCTGGCCGGCCCCTGCGGGCTGTGCGGCAGGGGCGGCGGGTGCGGGTGCCTCCGTCTTTTCCAGTATCCGCCGCCAGTCTACGTGGCGTTGGAGCATTTGCACGAGAGCCCCGTAACCAGCGCTGCGGCTGAAGTCGAGCCCCAAGTAGCGCGATTCGGTGGTCAGTTCCTCCGCCTTGGGCAAATAGCCGAAGCACTCGATGCCTGCGTCGCTGCATGCTTCTTGCAGCATGGAGAAATGGCGCTGCGACCCCACCTTATTGAATATCACGCCGGCGATGCGCACGCCGGTGCGGAAGCGGGCGAAGCCCGACAGCAGCGGAGCCACCGAGTAAGCCATCGACCGGGCGTCGGCCACCAGCACCACAGGCATCCGCAGCGTGGCGGCAATCGCCGCCGACGAGCCCTTGTCGCGTTCGTACCCGTCGTATAAGCCCATCATCCCCTCGGCAATGCACACGTCGGCCCCGCCGGAATAGCGCCCATACAGCCGGCGCACGTGCGCCTCGGATGCCATGAAGGTATCGAGGTTGACCGACGGTCGGGCACACACAGCACCGTGGAACTTCGTGTCAATATAGTCGGGCCCGCACTTGAACGGCTGCACTTCCATGCCTTCGGCCTTGAGCAAGGCCATAAGCCCCCGTGCCACCGTGGTTTTCCCGGAGCCCGAGCAGGGGGCTGCTATCATCAGCTGTGGTATCATCATAGACCGCAAAGGTAGCTTATATTTTTAAAAAACTCAACCAAAATGATTGAAAATCGATATATTATGCTTAACTTTGCAAACAGATTAAGGCAATCGGGCGATTGAGTTTGCCCGATGCAAGGGAATCCGGTGGAATACCGGAGCTGTACCTGCAGCTGTAATCCTCGTTTAAGAGGCCTGTCAGTATAACGCCACTGAGCAATCGGGAAGGTATGACAGGCTGGGGAGAGCCAGAAGACCTGCCTTTTCGCTACCCGGAAGATAGCGCCGAGCCCTCAGGAAGAAGGGTGAAGGAATCAAGTTTTCTTATTTTTATGAAGCAAAGACTCTTTATGGGCTGGCTGGCGATGGCCGGTTTATGCCTTGACGGATGGGCGCAAAGCATCTTGAAGACCGACAGCATTCAAGAGATTGTGGTAACGGGAACCGGTACGCGGCACCTGCTGAAAGACGCGCCCGTACAGACGGAGGTCATCAGCCGGAAGATGCTGGAAAGCTATGGCGGGGGGTCGATAGAGGACATCCTTTCGGGGCTCACCTCGTCGTTTGCCTTCAATGAGGACGACATGGGCAGCCAGATGCAGATGAACGGACTGGGGAACGCGTATATCCTCATCCTTATCGACGGGAAGCGTATCCACGGCGATATAGGCGGGGAAAACGACCTCAGCCTCATCGACCCGCAACGCATCGAGAAAATAGAAATAGTGAAAGGGGCATCCAGCGCGCTCTATGGCAGCGATGCCATTGCCGGCGTCATCAACATCATCACCAAAAAGCATGAGGAAGGGCTGCTACTTGAGAACACCACGCGCGGGGGCAGCTATGGCAATATACGCCAGCACAACGGCATAGGCATAAAGACAGGGAAGGTAAACGCATATACCAACCTCCAGCTGCAGCACTCGGACGGGTGGCAGAACACGTCGAGGGAAGACCCGGCACAAACGGAGTTCCTCATAGAAGACTCGCGCAACCAAACCGTCAACCGGCATACCAACTGGCAGATAGCCGAACGGCTCACCTATACCCCCTCGGGCAAGTGGGAGCTTTATGCGGAGGGAAGCCTGCACTGGAAGCGGATTTACCGCCCCAGCGGCAAATACCCCTCGTGCGACGTGAAGACGTACGACCTGCAGTACAGCAACGCTTCGGCCGGCATCGGCGGGAAATGGAATGTGAACAAGACCGACGTCATCACGCTGGATGCAGACTGGAACAAGCATGCGTATTATTACAATTATACGGACACGACACTCGAGGACGGCTACTATCACGGGCAGGCTACCCATTATTTCCCTTATTTCCCCGGGCAGAAAAACCTGCAAAGCAATCAGGAACGGACGATGGTGCAGCTGAAGGGCATCTTCGCGCTGCCGTACGAAAACCGCCTGAGCGCAGGGGCCGAATGGCGCTACGACTGGCTGAACGCACCGATGCGCGTCGCCGGGGGCAAGGTGAGCGACAATACGGAAGCGCTCTACGTGCAAGACGAGTTCGGCCTGCTGCGCCCCCTGGCCATCACGGCGGGCATCCGGCTGAACCATAACGGGGCATTCGGCTTCCGCGCCACACCGAAGGTGTCGGCGATGCTCAGCACCGGCGACCTCCGCCTGCGTGCCACATGGAGCCGGGGATTTAAGACCCCTACCCCTAAGGAGCTGCATTACCGCTATGTACGCGAGATGAGCGGCACCTACTTGTATCTGGGCAATAAAAACCTGAAGCCCCAGACCTCCCACTATTACTCGCTGGGGGCGGAATACCGGACAGGCCGTTTCTCGGCATCCGTCAACGCCTATATTAATAAGGTGAACGACATGATAGCGCTCGTAACCATCCCCACGAATACGGCGCCCGCCGAATACATCGTGGAATACGACCCCGTAAAGGTGCGCCAATACAATAACCTTGAAGATGCCGAGACCTACGGCGTGGACGTGAACGTGGGTTGGCAGCCTTTCAAGGAAATATCCGTGGGGGCCGGTTACAACTACCTGGACACCAGGGCCCATGTATACAACACGAAGAGCGACAAGCTGGAATCTATCGTCATCGACGGCATGGCGCATCACAAGGCCAACTGGTTTGCCACTTGGGGGCACCGCTTCTCCCGCAACTACCGGGCCGGGGCCGGGCTTTACGGGCGCATGTCGACCAAGCGCTACTACCAAATCAACGGGAACGGGAAAGGCTACCAGATTTGGCGCATTGCCACCAACCACGACATCGGCCGCTCACGCACCATGACCTGGCGCGTGGAAGCGGGCATTGACAACATTTTCAACTATGTGGACCGCACCGACCACGGGCTGCACCTGGGTACCACCACGCCGGGCACAACCATCTACGCCTCATTGTCAGTACGGTTTGCAAAAGGGAAAAAGGTTAAAAGCAATATTCACTTAAATACAAATAAAGACACTTATGAAGAAGATTAGTTTATTGACCATTGCCCTGACGGCGATGATGGCTACCGCCACATTCATGGCGTGCAGCAGCGATGACAACAATGACAACGCTACATCGAACGTGGAACGCTACCAACAGGCAGTCGACGCCACAGTGAAAGCACAGAAAAAACACGACAAGGCCATCTTGCTCGTCGCCTTCGGGAGCACATGGCAGCAGGCTTTCGACACATTCGACGCCACGAAGGCTGCGTATGAGAAACAATTCCCCGACTATGACGTCTACCTGTCGTTCTCCTCTGCCATCTGCATCAACCGCGCTGCCGCCGGCCAACACGTGGCCAAGCGCAATTTCTATGCACCCAACTATTGGCTGGAGGCGTTTGGACGGGTACAGTATGGCACCATCGTCGTACAGTCGCTGCAGGTAATCCCCGGCGAAGAGTACACCCGTGTCATCAACTACATCAAAGACTTCGCCAACAACTCTAACGGCGACCTCGACGACAAGTACCTCTCCGGTTGCAAGCTGTACCTCGGAACCCCGCTGATGGCCGACTATCCTGCTGATGTAGACAACCTGGCCAAGGAGCTGAACAAGAAGTTCAGCAGCTATGCTTCGAAAGGCGTCGTGGCATTCATGGGACACGGGAATCCCGATACATACGACACTTACAAGGCCAACATACGCTACAACCAGTTGGAGACCGCACTGCAAACCTATAGCACCAACTATTTTGTAGGGACGGTCGACCAGCCCGACAATTACAAGAACAACGTATATGCCCGCATGAAAGCTGCCGGTATCACCACCGGTAAGGTTTACTGCCACCCGCTGATGTCGATTGCGGGCGACCATGCCAACAACGACATGGCAGGCGACAGCGATGCTCCCTCTAACCTTGACGAGAACGACGAAGAGGTGAGCTGGAAGGTTTACTTTGCCACTGCCGGCTATACTTGCAATAACGAGACACAGCTGATAACGGGGCTGCTCGAAATAGAGACCGTGCGCAACCTGTGGATGCAGCATACCACGGATGCCATCAATGGCGAACCGCTCGATTTCTATCATTCAAAGAATCCCGAATGAAGAAACTCCTGCTCCTGCTGGCCTGCACGGCTGCCCTGCCTGTAACCGCCCAGATTCATAACCGGCGCGACACGGTGACCATGACGCAACGTACGTATAGCCTCAACCCCGTCGTGGTCACCGGTTCGGGGCACCACCAGCGCCTCAAGTCTACGGCTGCGCCGGTCCGTGTGCTGTCATCGGCGGAAATCCGCGGGCAAGGTATCACTACCTTCAGCGAGGCCGTCACACGCATGATGCCGCAAGTAACCATGGCCCCCAATTCCATGGGCTCGCAACTGCGCCTCAACGGACTCGGAGGGAAGTATATACTCATCCTCGTAAACGGCCGTAAGCTGAGCGGTGACATCAGCAACAACGTAGACCTCAACCGTATCAATATGGCCCGCGTAAAACGCATCGAGGTGCTCGACGGGGCTGCCAGTTCGCTTTACGGAAGCGATGCGATAGCGGGTGTCATCAACATCATAACCGAACAGCCTGCCGACCGGCCGGTGAGCGTGTCGTCGGACACCAGGGTATCGGGGAAGGGACAGCTGACGGAAAGCGTCAATCTCGACATCTTCTCCCGCGGCTTCGGGGCATACACCTCATTCAGCCATGACCGTGCCGACAGCTACCGCACAAACGATTACGAATACGTGAAAGGCAGCGACACGCAGACACAGCGCTCAATAGCACCGCTTTTTACGGGCTACCGCAACAGCATTGCCGCACAAAGGCTTACTTACCAGCCCACAGGCCAGCTGGCTTTCAACGCCGGCATCGAATACTCGTATAAAATAACCGACCGGCCTGAAACCAACCCCGGCGTGACCGGCGGAACAGACTATGAGATGCGTTACAAATCGCTGCGGTGGAACGCAGGAGGAATTTACAAGTTCGGCCGGCGCAACTCGGTACAGGCCGACTTCACCGTCGACCGTTTCCGCTACGGAAAAGAATACGACACGGAAACGGCCGATTATGCCGCAGGCGACTACCTGCAATCGAAAAAACAAAAAGCATTGGAAGGGGAGCTAAAGGGTATCTTCGGGTTCACCCGGCATACGACAACCATCATCGGGGCCGACTGGAGAAAGGATTACCTGGCCACCTCATCCGGGAATATCGACAACAGCGTTTATACGCTGGCGGCTTATGCACAACACGAAATGCAGCTGGCCCGCAACGTGAAAGCGACGCTTGGCGCCCGCTATACTTACCATGAGTCGTTCGGCAGCCATTTCACCCCGAAAGCGACACTGATGTATTCGCCGGGCCACTTTAACTTCAGGGCTACCTACAGCAACGGCTTCAGGGCTCCGGGAATGGACGAGCTCTACTACCATTACTTTTCCGTGAACAGGGGGAAGCCGCAGGTATCGTTCGGCAATCCCAACCTCAGGCCGGAGAAGAGCCATTACGTATCGCTCAATGCCGAATACCGCACCAGCCTGATTGCCGTTTCCGTCACGGGCTACATGAACAATGTAAGCGACATGGTAATCAAGGACAACATTGCCGTCGGCGATGAGGTCCGCGAAATGCTGTTGCGCGAATTCCCTGAAATGACGAGTGAGCAGGCGAAGAAGATGGCTACCTATGCCAACTACGTGAACAGCGAGCGCGGCGAGGTGAAGGGAATGCAAGTAAATGTCTCTGCCAATCCCACGGCGGGGCTCAACCTCAATGCAAACTATGCCTATACCTATGCCCGCACCAAAAACGGTGAGGAATGGACGCTGATGGAACGGAGCGTAAAGAATGTGCTGACCCTTGCGGCCAACTATAACCACCAATGGCGTAACTACCGCCTCAACGTAAACCTGAACGGCCGCCTGCAGGGCACAACTTATTATACAGCTTATGAGAACGCACCGGGATACGGGGTATGGAACCTGAATACCACGCACCGCTTCGGCGGGAACAAACACCTGATGATAGAGCCCAGTATCGGCGTAGACAACCTCTTCAACCGGGTAGACCGCCGTATAGACAGCCAGCTCAGGCGTTATGCCCTTTACAGCCCGGGGAGGATGCTGGTTGTAGGCTTAAGCGTCAAACTACTGTGAGCATTCCTTGGATTTCTCATGTTTTTCGTTTACCTTTGCATGGGGGTGCACCCGTTTTACAGGACAGATATTTAACGGATAGAGAATGATGAAGGCAAGAATCATCGTTGCCGGCATTGGCCCGGGAAGCAAGGAAGACATCACGCCTGCCGTCTTGGATGCAGTGAGGCGAGCAGACGTGGTGGTGGGATATAAATACTACTTCCAGTTTATACGCCCCTATCTGCGCCCTGATTGCGAATGCGTGGATACGGGAATGAAAAAAGAACGCCAACGCGCCGAACAGGCTTTCGGGATAGCTGCGGGGGGAAAGACCGTCGTGGTCATCTCGTCGGGCGATGCCGGCATCTACGGCATGGCACCGCTTATCTACGAGATGAAGCGTGAACGCAATGCCGACATCGAAATCGAGTGCTATCCCGGCATCAGTGCATTCCAGAAAGCGGCATCACTGCTCGGCGCCCCCATCGGACACGACTTCTGCGTCATCTCCCTATCAGACCTGATGACGCCGTGGGAACTCATCGAACGCCGCATCGCCGCAGCTGCCGCCGCCGATTTCGTGACTGCCGTATATAACCCGAAATCAGACGGGCGCTATTGGCAACTGCACCGCCTGAAGGAAGTGTTCCTCCGGGAGGGGCGCACTGCCGGTACACCGGTTGGGTATGTACGGCAGGCGGGCCGCCCCGGGCAGGAAATAAAGCTCACTTCGCTCGGCAGCTTCGACCCGGAAGACGTCGACATGTTCACCGTCATCATCATCGGCAATTCGCAATCGTACGAGTGGGACCGCACGTTCATCACGCCCCGGGGATACTACCGCGACACACCGGGCGGGGAAGAAAAGAAAGGCCGGCAAATCATGATACAGAGTTTCCTTACCATCGGGAAGGAACTGAAGCACCCACATATACCGCCCGACCGGAAGTGGGCTTTGCTGCATGCCATCCATACTACCGCCGACTTCGATATGGAAAACATCCTCTATACTGACGACGGGGCCGTGGAACATATTTACGGGAAAATGAAGCGGGGAGAGCTGAAGACTATCGTGAGCGATGTAACCATGGTGACCAGCGGTATACGCAAAGGCGCGTTGGAACGGCTGGGCATGGAAGCCGTCTGTTACCTCAGCGACCCACGGGTGGAGAGTATCGCAGAGACGGAAAACATCACCCGTACACAGGCGGGTATCCGGCTGGCCGTGGCAGAGCACCCCGGAGCCCTGTTCGTTTTCGGCAATGCCCCGACAGCCCTGATGGAGCTGTGCACGCTGATACGCAAAGGCAAGGCCCACCCTGCCGGGATTATAGCGTCACCCGTAGGGTTCGTACACGTAAAGGAATCGAAATACATGGCAAAGACATTTACGCAGATACCTAAAATCATCATCGAGGGGCGCAAGGGAGGCAGCAACCTCGCGGCGACGCTTTGCAATGCCATCATGACCCTCGACGACGCCGAGGCATTGCGCCCGGGAAGAGACTTATAATACCGAAGCCCATGGAGTTTTCCGTCATTGGCATCACAGATGCGCCTCATCCGTATTTCCCTCCCGATGTGCTCGGCATCATCCGGAGCGGGAAGTTGTTCAGCGGCGGCCGGCGGCACCGCGACATCGTGGCGCCGCTGCTTCCGCCCGGTGCCGTATGGACAGACATTACGGTACCTCTTGATGACGTATTCAAACAATACGGCGTCTTGTGTTCCACGCATGGTGCCCACCATATTGTCGTCTTCGCCTCGGGAGACCCCTTGTTTTTCGGCTTCGCCAATACCATAAGGAAAAAACTGCCGGAAGCAGCGGTCAGGCTGTTCCCGTCGTTCAATAGTCTGCAGGCATTGGCACACCGGATGGTGCTCCCTTATCACGACATGAAAGTGGTATCGCTTACCGGCAGGCCTTGGAAAGAGTTCGACCGTGCCTTGATAGAGCGCGAGGCAAAGATAGGCGTGCTGACCGACCATGAGCACACGCCGGCCGCTATTGCCGCAAGGATGATGGAATACGGGTACACGGGTTACCGCATGACCATAGGCGAGCACCTCGGTCACCCGACGGAAGAGCGTGTGCGCAGCATGACGCTGGAAGAAGCATCGGCCGGCACATCCGCCCACCCCAACTGCCTGATTCTCACCGCTGTGTCAGCATTGCCGCCCCGCCGCTACGGCATTCCCGACCATGAGTTCTCCCTGCTCGACGGAAGGGAGCGCATGATAACCAAGATGCCCATACGCCTGCTGTCGTTGCAGGCCATGGATCTCTACCCGAAAGAAACGATGTGGGACATCGGTTCCTGTACGGGAAGCATCTCCGTCGAAGCGCGCCTGCAGTTTCCCCATCTCGACATAACGGCTTTCGAAATCCGCCCAGAGGGGGAGCGGCTGATGTATGACAACAGCAGAAGGTTCGGCGCACCGGGCATCAGCATTTTCATCGGCGACTTCTTTCAAGCCGATATTTCCAAACTGCCCCGCCCGGATGCCGTATTCATCGGCGGGCATGGCGGACGCCTGAAAGGAATGATGGAAAAGGTGCTGACTGTACTGCAACCCGGGGGATGCTTTGTGCTGAACAGCGTCACCCAGCAAAGCCGACAACTGTTCGACGACACTTGCAGCCAGCTCGGACTGCGGCAGCTGCCGCCCCTCCATATCGGTATTAACGATTATAACCCCATCGAGATATTGAAAGCAACGCGATGAAAACAGCCATTATCACCATATCGGAAACCGGAAAAAGAACGGCCGGTATCATTAAGGAAGAAACCGGCGGGGTGTTCATTCCGCGCGCGTCGGTAGCCGACTGCTGGAATGCCTACGACGCTTTCATCTTCATTGGCGCCATGGGCATCTGCGTACGCACCATTGCCCCGCTCGTCGAAGACAAGCACAGCGACCCTGCCGTGCTCTGTGTCGACACGTCCGGGGAGAAGGTGATTCCCGTCTTGTCGGGGCATGTCGGCGGAGCAAACGACCTGGCGAAGACAGTAGCTTCGGCTCTTGGCGCCGAGCCGGTGATTACCACACAGAGCGACAACAGCCAACTGTGGGGGCTCGACACGTTCGGGGCCCGTTTCAACTGGGGAGTAGCCGATGGCGGCAGGATGAACGATGCCATCTTCGCTTTCGTAGGCAGACAGCCCACGGCGCTTTTCATGGACGTACGCGACAACGGCACCGACTATATGGAACGTACGCTGCCAGCACATGTATCCATCGTAGGGAGCATGGATGAAGTGAATGCCGGGGTACACAAGCTCTGCATCATCGTTTCCCCCCGTAAGCAGCAGGCACCGCAGGGCATGCTCACGCTTCACTACGTGCCGAAGGTAATCACCGTAGGCATCGGACTCGCCAGGCAGGCAGAACCGGCCGGCGGCATCATCAACGACATCAACTCGCTCCTATCCAGCTTGGGCTATCTACCAGCCGTCGAATCGTATTGCACAATCGACATCAAGGCCGGCGAACCTGTGGTGAAGGCATTGCAGGGGGCTGGGGAAACGGTACGTTTCTTCACTGCCGGAGAGCTGGCTTCAGTCGGGGTGCCTACCCCAAGCGACGTGGTGGCACGCCATGTAGGTACACCCAGCGTATGCGAAGCTGCTGCCATCTTGGGAGCGGGGCGCGGCAGGTTGCTGGAAAGCAAACGGAAAGGGAGCAACTTTACGGTAGCCCTCGCCATCAGCAACCGTCACCTGCGCCATAGGCAGGGGCACATAGAGATAGTGGGTGCCGGACCGGGCGACCCCGACCTTATTTCCGTCAGGGGGAGAAAGCTCCTGGAAGAGGCCGACCTCATCTTGTATGCCGGTTCGCTGGTGCCCCGCGAGCTTACACGCTGCGCCAAGCCGGGAGCCGTCGTGCGGTCTTCGGCAACGATGGCGCTGGGCGAGCAATGCCGGCTGATGAAGGCGTATTACGACCAAGGGAAGCAAATCGTGAGGCTGCATACGGGCGACCCTTGTATTTTCGGTGCCATTCAAGAGCAGATGGCTTTCTTCGATGAGCATGGGATGCATTATCATATCACTCCCGGCATCTCGTCGTTCCTTGCCGCGGCGGCCGAGTTGCGTTCGCAGTTTACCATCCCCGGGCGTTGCCAGACCATTATCCTTACCCGCGGCGAAGGACGTACGCCCATGCCGGAAAGGGAGCAGCTCCATCTGCTGGCCAAAAGCCGGAGCACCATGTGCATCTTTCTCAGTGCTGCTATCGCAGACGACGTGCAGGCCCAGCTCTTGCAGGAATACCCGGAAGATACGCCCGTGGCGGCCTGCTACCACCTTACATGGAAGGACCAGCGTATTTACCGCGGCCGGCTGAAAGACCTTGCACGGATAGTGAAGGAGAACGGCCTCACGCTCACGACGATGCTCGTTGTGGGCGAGGCTATCGACAACCGGCACGGACTGTCGGAACTATATAACGAGCATTTTACTCACCTCTTCAGAAAGGGTACACGGCAGGAATGATACTGGTTTTCGGAGGCACCACTGAGGGGCGGAAGGCGGTAAAGGAACTGGAAGAGGCCGGCCGGCCTTACTACTACTCCACCAAGGGCGGCGAGCAGGACATCACCCTGCACCACGGCATACGGTGCAGCGGCGCAATGAACAGGGAACAGATGGCCGCGTTTTGCCGCGGGCACGGCATACGCCTGCTGATAGACGCCGCCCATCCGTTTGCAGAGCAGCTGCATCAGACAGTAGCAGACACCGCTGCCGACTTGGGGATTCCTGCCATACGTTTCGAACGCATTTATCCGGAACGGGATACGGAGCGCATCACGTGGTGCAGCGATTATGCCGATGCCGTAAGCCGTCTGACCGGTACGGCAACCCTACTGGCCACCACCGGCGTACAAAGCATCCGCCGCCTTGCCCCACTCAAAAACCGGGGCACGAAGGTGTATTACCGCATCTTGGAACGCGAAAGTTCCCTCAGCCTTGCCCATGCACAAGGAGCTACAGACGATGAGCTCTGTTTCTATCATCAGGAAGACGACAACCGCGATGTGCTCGGCCGTCTCCGTCCCGACGCCATCTTATTGAAAGAAAGCGGAAATACAGGCGGCTTCAACGAGAAAGTGAAGGCCGCCGCCGAGTTTGGTGTACGCATCTACGCCATCCGGCGCCCGCAGCTGCCTGCCACCTTCCACCAGGTGGATGGCGAGCACGGCATGCGGCGCATGGTGGAACGCCTGCTGCCCGGTTTCTACAGCTTGAACAGCGGACTGACCACCGGCACCTATGCCACGGCGGCGGCCGTAGCTGCGGCCATCCGCTTGCGGCGGAACGAGACGCCTGCCGAGGTGCCCGTGGTTCTGCCCAATGGCGAAACCATCCGCGTGCCCGTGCGCTATGGCGACGGTTATGCCTATGCAATAAAGGAGAGCGGCGACGACCCTGACGTAACCAACGGCATCGAGATTCGTGCGGCGGTAGAGCCTGCCGGCCATTTCGAGATTTGCGGGGGCGAGGGCATCGGTACCTTCACGCTGCCCGGTTTCGACTATCCGCCCGGCGAGGCGGCTGTCAACCGCGCCCCGCGGCAGATGCTTAAGGAGAACGTCGGCGGCAGCCTTCGCATCACCCTCAGTGTACCAGGCGGCGAAGAGATTGCCCGCCGCACCTTCAATCCGCGCCTCGGCATCGCCGGCGGCATTTCCATTATCGGTGTGTCGGGCATTGTCAAGCCTTTCTCCGAGGAGGCGTTTATAGACAGTATCCGCAAGTGCATGGAGGTGGCGAAGGCCTGTGGCAGCCGGCGCGTAGTCATCAACAGCGGTGCCAAGAGCGAACGTTATGTAAGGGCGTTCTACCCCCAGTTGCCGCCACAGGCGTTTGTGGAATACGGCAACTACATCGGCGAGGCGATAAAGATTGCCGCCCGGTTAGATATAAAAGAGGTAACACTGGGCGTGATGCTCGGCAAGGCCGTAAAACTGGCTGCCGGCCATTTGGACACGCATAGCCGTAAGGTGGTGATGGACAAGTCTTTCATTGCCCGGCTGCTGCGCGAATCCGGTTGCGGTGAGGCCACGGTGCGCCGTGCCGGTGGAATCACCTTAGCCCGCGAGCTATGGGGCATTTTACCCCGTGAGTTGATTCCTTCTTTCTGTTCTACGGTCATCGCCTATTGCCAGAATCACTGCCGCCCACTGTTGCCCCAAGGCCAGCTCACCGTTCTCCTTATCGACGACGAGGGTACTGTCTTTCCACAGGAGGAATAGCGTTATTTAAAGACCTTATCGGGGAATGGGAGCCAGTGAGGAGGGAGGTTTCCTCATGCATTGTATAGCGCACTGCCGGTCGTGCACTGTCAGTCGCGCACTATCAGTACCGTGGCATAAGCCGATATACCCTCTTCGCGCCCGGTGAAGCCGAGTTTCTCGGATGTGGTGGCCTTGATGGATATATTGTCTTCGTCGGTGCCGATGATAGTTGCCATACATTCTTTCATGGCCTGTATGTGTGGGTTTAGTTTCGGGTGTTCCGCACATACGGTGGCGTCGATATTGCCCAGGCGGTAGCCTTTGGCGGCTATCAGCCCGATGGTCTCCTTTAAGATTACCTTGCTGTCGATGTCGAGCGTATCGGCAGAGGTGTCGGGAAAATGGAAACCGATGTCGCGCATGTTAGCCGCCCCGAGCAGTGCGTCGCATACGGCATGCAGCAGCACGTCGGCATCGCTGTGCCCCAGCAGTCCTTTCGCATGCTCAATCCTGATACCCCCCATCCAGAGGTCGCGCCCTTCTACCAACCGGTGTACGTCGTAACCGAATCCAACCCTTATCGTCATCGTTTAAACAAGTCTTTTATTCCGTCCATATCGAAAGAAAGCGAGAAACGCAATGTCTGGTCGAGCGGGTTGCTTTTCGCCGTCGAGATAACATAGCCCACGTCAAGCGAGAAGACACTCATGCGGAACCCGCCGCCCACGGTGAAGTACTTGCGGTTGCCCTTGTTAGCGCTCTCGTGGTGGTAACCGGCGCGCAGCGAGAACTGGTCGTGGTAAACGTACTCGCCGCCCAGGCTCCATTGTATCTCCTGCAACTCCTCCTTAAAGCCTCCGGGGGCATCGCTGAAGCTCTTGAATATCCCGGCGATGGAACCCACGTCGTTATACTCCTCGATGACGCGGTTGCGATAGTCCTGGGCCGACTCGCCCGAGTTTTGCGGGGGGATGGTGGGCACCAGCAGCTTGTTGGCGTCGGCCGAAATCGAGAAGCGGTTATATTCGTCGACCGGTACCATGAGCGAAGCACCGATGCGCAGGTTGGCCGGGATAAACTGGCTGCGCGTGTCGCCGTAGTAAGAAATCTTGCTGCCCACGTTGCTGATGTTCATGCCCAATCCCAGCTGGCACTCGCGGCTGCCGATGTCGAAGTAATCATTGTAATACATCGCCAAGTCGGCAGCGAAAGCCGATGCCGGCGTGGAAGCCTCGGAATAGTCGTAGCGCAAGTCGCTGTAAATCCAGCGGAGGGCGGCCGCTATAGAGAATTGATCGCTGAGCATCAGCGAGTAGGCTGCATCGATCGACATCTCGTAAGGCTTCACGGTCATGGCATTGGCATCTTGCGACGTCATCACCTCTCCGAGCGAGAAATACCGCAACGAACCCGAAATGGCACTATAGTCGCCGATGCGGTAGAAGCCGGACACGTAAGCCAAGTCGATATCGTTCACCAATTGGCGCAGCCATGGCGTATAGTTGAGCGCGACGCCTGCCCGGCTGATGCAAAAAGGATACTTGGCCGGGTTCCAGTATTGCGAATTGACATCCGGGTCGGTAGCCGCTCCCACGTCGCCCATACCTGCTGCACGGGCATCGGGGGCTATCGTCTGCGATATCACGGCATATTCTACGGGATTAAACTCGCTCAGTTTCTCCTGCGCACGTACGGAAAGCGCCATCAACAGGCAGGCAAGTATTGTAACTGTTCTCAGATTATTCTTCATCAATTATTATATTTGTTTGCAAAACACTAACCTCTAAACGCAGCCAAGTGCTCATTTATTGCTTATCACGATTATTTTCTTGGCTTTCGACACGTAACTGCTTCCGTCGCAGCTCATCCGCACGCGGTACATGTAAACGCCGGTTCCGAGCTGCCGGCCTCCGTCGACGGTCAAGTCCCAGTCGATGGTATATGTATTGTCCGATGAGGCCCCGTTCTCGGCATGCGACCAAAGATGGCGGCCGGAGAGGTCGAAGATGTCGAGCACGAAGTCCATCGTGCACCCTATACGGTCGTGGACGATACGGAAGGCCGTGCCCGTCGTAGCCGGGTTCTGCAGGCAGTCGACGTCGAACAGCGTCGGTTCGAGGCCGCCGACCACGTTGAAGGTAAGCTCGCTTGTCGACGAGTTGTTCAGTATGTCCCATGCGCGGAATTTCAGTTTGTGCTGTCCCGGTGCGAGTTCGGGTATCATGAATCCCACCGTACCTTTCTTATAACTGCCGAATTCGTAGGTGAAGTAATCGTTCAGAACGTATGTCTTCTCCATGTCGCCGTCGATGACCAGCTGCAGGTCGTGCCCGATGCCGTTGCCCGATGCGTTGATTCCGTCTTCGTCGCTGATTTCCGCAACGAAATAGGGTGTCGGGTTCACGGAGCCGCCGTTGCTGAACGAAGTGGAGTTGAGGTAACAATAAACAGACGGGCCCACCGAGTCGCGGTCGAGCGTCTCCGCCCCGTTCAGCCTGAACGTGGTGTTGGAGCCCTGCACTTCGGCCGTCTTGTCGTCGTTGATGGCATATACCAGCATCTGCCCCGTACCCGTGCCGTAGCTGATGTCCTTCGGTACGGCGAAAGTAAATGCAAACTCTCCTCCGACGACGTTGTTCGACCCATTGAACAGCGTTTGCGTGCGGTCGTAGTACTTGTAAGGTGTCTTGGCTTCGCTGTTGTCGTTCAGCTTGCATTCCACCAGCGTCCGGGCATCGCGCACGGTAGCCGTAAGCACTCCGTTGAACGAGGTGTCGGTGGCCGCCCCCTTGCGGATGGCTCCCTTTACCGTTACCACCTGTCCGGCTCTCAGCGTAAGGGTGTCGCCCTCCGCCACGGGACGGCCGTCGATGCTGTCGATGACAGCCATGGGCGAGGGGCAGGCCAGTTTCATGGCCGGGTCGCCCAATAGGGTATACTGCAGTTTGTTAGCCGTTACGTCCCTGCCTGTGCTCACCATTGCACACTTGGCCAGCCGCGCGGCTTCGCCTATTGAAACGCCGCTCTTGAGCACCTCTTCCGTGAAAGCGAGGTTGAGCAATGTGTTGAAAGATGAGAATACCGTACGCGGCGTTCCGAAAAAGGCCACGGCTCCGCCGCGCGTGTTGAACATGGCTTCTTCGCCTAAGTTTTCTTCCTGTCCGTCGAAAGGCATGATGTCGCACGACGCCGTCACCCAAAGCGGCAGGTTGGTCGATGCGGCCTCCTTGAACTCGGCCAGTGTGATGGCCAGTTCGTGCGACATGCAGTAAGCGGCTCCGTGCCCGGCGTAGTTCATCATCAGCGCCCCGTTGTTCATGTACTGTTTCACCAGCCGCGTCACGTCGGGATAGCGCGCACCAGTAGAGGTCGACACGCGGGTGAAGGTGTCCCACATAATCCGCTTGACGTTATAGGCGGGATATTTCTTTTCTACCATCTCCGCCACCGAGTTGATGTCCCTCATGTGGGCATTGCTGTCGCCGTCGTCGCCCATGAACACCAAGGTGTTCTGCCAAGCACCGGCATACTTCCTGCCCGCGTAATTAATCATCTTGTCCACCACGGTGCGCGCCTCGGTCTCCGTGCGCACCGACATGCGGCCCACGGCCACGTCGGGCTTTCCGTAGTAGCTGAGTTTGCCGTAAGTGTTGAGCTGTTCTATCTGTTCCCCGTCGTCGAGCATACAGAAGAAGTCGTCGCTCACATAGCTGTCGGTATGACTGTACGAGTTCTCACTTTCGAAGCAGAGCAGGAAGTCGTCGGGCGAATAGCCGTTCCACACGGGGAGCACCATGCGGTTGTCCCATGCGCCGTCGCCGAAGAGCAACAGGTACTTGGGGGCGTCCGAGGCATCCCCGGCGCGGTCGTAGAGCATCTTCATGTAGCGGCGATAGGCCGATGCATCCGGCGTGCCGCTGGAAAACTCGTTGAAGAGCTCGTCGGCCGGCACGATGCGTACCGTCATCGAGTCGTACTGCTCGTGATAGGCTTTCAGCCGTTCGGCCTGTTCGCGCAACTTCTGCGTCGTGGGCAGGATGATGATCATGTCGGCCGGCGCATCGGCGTGCAGGTCCTGATTGGTGATGTTGTAAACATATTCGGGCACCGGTGCCGACAAGGCCGCCAGGTCGGGAGCCGGCTTGGGCGAATTGCTGTACAAGCTGATATAGTCGAGGCGCATGGCGTTCTCCGACTCCGCCTTGGTAATCGTTACCGTATTGCTTTCCTTCAGGTTCTTCACCTGGAACGTTTTCTCTTTTATGAAAGCCTCACAATAGGGGTCCTTACTCGAATCCTCCGTCTCCCGCGGTATTACGGTGCCCACGACGCTGTCGTTCAGACTCACCGTTGCCACGGTGCGGTTCTTGGCCGAGAGCACCACTGTAAGCGTGCCGGTCGATGATGTACCAGGGGCCGGCAGCGTATAACTGATGCTGGCACCCGAGGCGAACTCCTGCGCGTCATAGATATTCCGGCCGCTTTTAATCCACGAGTAGCCGTCTTTTTCATACAAGCTGTTGTAGTCGTCGGCCGAAGGATAGATACGTGCCAGGAACTCCTCGCCCGTCTCAGTCTGCGGTGCCTCCTCGTTCTGTGTGATGAAATAGTAGCCGTAGTCCGAATAAGGGTTGCGCACCCGCTTGCTGCCGTTCCAGCTGACGGGGCCTTGCGCATAAAACAAGCGCTTGCCGCCCACTGTGCAGGTGGGCACCTCCTTCAAGTCGTCGTAGGCTTCCAGATAATCGGCCGTCAGACTCTCGGGCACCAGCGCCCCGCCATACCCGTAGATTTTCACCTTGCTCAAATCCGGGAATCCCGCCCGCCTCGCCAGTTCGTCAGTGAGCTGATAGATGCCGCTTGAAGGCACGCGTATCTTCGCCCACTGCCCGCTGTTCAGTACAGAGTGGGCCGCATAGCGTCCCGATGCAGCCGATGCGGCGGCTTTGCGCATTGCCTGCCGCCTGCCTCCAGCATAGCGCGGGGCCGACGTGATGTTCAGCTTGAAGCTCACCAGCTTGCGGTACTTGCCGTCGCGGAACACCAGCGGCACGAACGAGAACTCCAGCAGTCCCTGTTTGCGGGCAATGCTCGTATACTGTTCCACGGTGGGCATCTCCGGCAGCGTGTCCGCCGTAATCCTATGGTACCGGCGGATATCCGCCTCGTGCATGTCAATAAACTCGGGGTATGCAATCTCGACGGAATAAACCGAGTCGGCAAAGTTGGCCGGCAGCGGATGCGAGTAAGTGAAATAAGGCAAGAGGGAGTCTATCCTGACTTGTTCGGCAGTCAAGTTGATAAAGCCTTGGGCTACGCTGCCCAGCACGCTGCATACGGCAGCGGCAAAGGTCAAGATATAACGTTTTCTCATTTACAGTTAAACTCTAATAATTTCCTGTCCTCAATGTATCCTTCCAGATGGTCGTCGATATGCACCGGCCCTACGCCCGCCGGGGTTCCGGTATAGAGCAGGTCGCCGGTCTTGAGCGTGAAATACTGCGAGATATAGGCAATGATTTCGTCCACTCTGAAGAGCATGTCGGCCGTGCATCCCTCCTGGACGGTCTTCCCATTGATGTCGAGGTGAAAATGAATGGCCTGAATATCGCGGAACTTCCCTACGTCGACCCACTCCCCGATGGCTGCCGCGCCGTCGAAGCCTTTGCACAGCTCCCATGGGAGCCCTTTCTCGCGCGCATCGCGCTGCAGGTCGCGCGCCGTAAAGTCGATACCCACGGTCACGGCATCATAATACCTGTGTGCGAACCGCTCCGGGATGCTCTTCCCGAGCCGGCAGATGCGCACCACCAGCTCCGCCTCATAATCCACCCTTTCCGACCAGTCGGGTATGAAAAACGGCTTATGGTCTTTCAGCAGCGCCGAGTCGGCCTTGGTAAAAACGACGGGCTTCTCCGGTTTATATAACGCTCCGTCGAGCTCTTTATTGTGTTGGATATAGTTCATTCCAACGGCGAATATCTTCATAACATGCTTATTTTTAATGTTGCCGCCATTTGCCGGCGATGCTTTGCGGGTTGGCTTTTACAGGCTGTAACTTACAGAAAAACTTATTGCCACAGAATTTTCGTAACGATGGCAAAGATACACATTTTATCGGACAGCCGATGTATCGGAGGTGATTAATTTGCTTAACAAGCAAGAATTTCTTAAACAAACCGCAAAAAACGGAGGTCAACGCTATGTAAGCCATTTCGGTGCTTGGCAATATTTCACGATTTATTTCGCTTTCCTTTGCGCGTATTACATGCAGAGGAAAGAAAAAGGCGCCAAAAAACCGGTGCACTCGTAAAACCTTGTATTTGGAAAGTCTGCAAAAAACCGGCACGCCGTGCCGATTTTACATAAAAACAATTAAAAACCGCAATATTGGTATATGTATCTGTGATATTTATAGCTGGACTTAATAATTTTATTTGTATTTTTGCAATCAGAAGAATAACTAAAAACAAGTGCTTATGTTTGGATTAGGGCTACAGGAAATCCTTATCATCGCATTGCTCATCCTCCTGTTCTTCGGCGGCAAGAAAATACCGGAGATGATGAAAGGGCTGGGTAAGGGCGTGAAGAGTTTCAAAGAAGGTATGAACGGCATGGAAGATGCCGGGGAAAAAGAAGAGGTAAAGGCCGGGCCAGAACAGAAGTGACATGGCGGAGCTCCATAACGGCGGTACCTTTTGGGACCATCTCGACGAACTGCGGGGATGCCTGATAAGAATCATCGGCGTAGCCCTTGTTGCTGCCGGGGTGGCGTTTTGTTTCAAAGACGCTTTGTTCGGCATTGTGCTCGCGCCCAAGAGCAGCCAGTTCGCCCTTTTCAGGTGGATGGGCAGCGGCCCGTTCGACATCCGGTTGATGAATACTGGCCTGACGGAGCAGTTCATGGTGCATCTGCGCACCTCCATGTACGCCGGCCTGCTCATGTCGTCACCATATATCATATACGTGCTGTTCCGGTTTGTTGCCCCGGCCCTTTATGCGCACGAGCGGCGGTACAGCGTACGCATCGTTGGCGGCGCATACGCGATGTTCCTTCTCGGCACGTTGCTCAACTACTTCTTGATTTTCCCCCTCACCATCCGCTTCCTGGGCACCTACCAGGTAAGCCCTGAGGTGGCAAACATGCTTACACTGCAATCGTATATGGATACGCTGCTGGCAATGTCGTTGGTAATGGGGGTGGTGTTCGAGTTGCCCGTCGTGAGCTGGCTGCTGGCACGGATGGGAATCCTTACGGACAGCATGATGCAGCGCTACCGCCGCCACGCCGTCATCGCCATACTGATAGTGGCCGCCATCATCACGCCTACTACGGATGCCTTCACGCTCTCCATCGTGTCGCTGCCTATATGGATGCTTTACGAAATGAGCATCCTCATCGTAAGAACCGCAAGGAAGTAACTATTAAACAAATACATTTATGCTTAGGAAAATAAGGATTTCGCTGGCCTCCCTCTTCTTCGCCGGGATTACGTTGTTGTTCCTCGATTTCACGGGAACGCTCCACCATTGGCTGGGATGGATGGCAAAAATACAATTCCTGCCGGCCGTGCTGGCCTTGAACGCCGTAGCCATAGCCCTGCTCGCCGTGCTCACACTCGCCTTCGGGCGCATCTATTGCTCGGTCGTCTGCCCGCTGGGAGTGATGCAGGACATCATTGCACGGCTGAACCGCAGGAAAAACAAATACTCTTGCTCTAAGGCATTGTCATGGCTCCGCTATGCGATGCTCGCCCTGATGGTTGCAGCCTTCGCTGCCGGCATCGGCTCGGCCGTGGCCTTGCTCGACCCATACGGCAGCTACGGGCGTATCGCAAGCAACCTGCTGCAACCACTGTGGCTGTGGGGCAACAATGCATTGGCCCGCCTTGCCGAGAGTGCCGACAGCTATGCCTTCTACGGCGCAGACGTATGGCTCAAGGGCATGCCTACATTCCTCATTGCCGCCGCCACCTTCGCCGTGGTAGGGGCATTGGCATGGAAGAACGGCCGCACCTATTGCAATACCGTCTGCCCGGTGGGTACGACGCTGAGCTTCCTCGCCCGTTATTCTTTCCTCAAAATCCATTTCGACGAAGAAAAATGCCGCAAGTGCTCGAAGTGCTCGAAAAACTGCAAGGCCGCCTGCATCGACTATACGACCCATACCGTGGATTACAGCCGGTGCGTGGTATGCGGGAACTGTATAGGCAACTGCAATTTCGGCGCGCTGAGATACGGGCTCAATGCCCGGCACGGAAGCGGGATACAGAGGGAAGGCAGGGACAATGGCGGACAGGCGGAAAGCATCGACAGGGGCAAACGCTCGTTCCTCATTGCCTCTGCCCTGGCCACCACCGCAGCCATGGCACAGGAAAAGAAGAAAGTGGACGGCGGACTGGCCAAAATAGAAGACAAGGTGGCCCCGGCGCGCCAGACACCGCTTACCCCTCCCGGCTCGCTAAGCGCCGACAACATGGCACGCCACTGCACGGGCTGCCAGCTCTGCGTGGCAGAATGCCCCAACGGCGTACTGCGCCCGTCGGCCGACCTGATGAAACTGATGCAGCCCGCCATGTCGTTCGAACGCGGCTACTGCCGCCCGGAGTGCACGCGTTGCTCGGAGCTCTGCCCCACAGGTGCCATCAAGCCCATTACACCGGCAGAGAAGTCGGCCACGCAGATGGGGCATGCCGTTTGGCTGAAGAAGAACTGCATCCCCTTGACCGACGGCGTGAAATGCGGCAACTGTGCCCGCCACTGTCCGACGGGCGCCATCGAGATGGTGCCTTCCGACGAGAAGGACGACTCGTCCGTCAAGATACCCGTGGTGAACGAGGCGCGCTGCATCGGCTGCGGGGCCTGTGAGAATCTGTGTCCGGCGCGTCCGTTCTCTGCCATCTACGTGGAGGGGCACGAGGTGCACCGGAGTATTTAAACATTAATGAAGAAGTGGATATGAAAAAGAACGATATGTCGCGCCGCGGGTTCCTGAAAACATTCGGTACGGGGGCCATTGCAGCTGCAGCCATGGTGACGGGTTGCAAGAACCCCTCGAAAACGGTACAGATAGAGGACGAATACAAGAAACAGGTGGAACCGCCGAAGGGGAAGATGACATTCCGCGTCAACCCGAAAACGAAAGAAAAGGTATCGCTGCTGGGATACGGCATGATGCGCCTGCCGACGAAGAAAGACGGCAGCGATGGGCAGGACGTCATAGATCAGGAACAGGTGAACCGGCTCACGGACTATGCGATAGAGCACGGTGTGAACTACTTCGACACGTCGCCTGCTTATTGCCAAGGCAACTCGGAGACGTCTACCGGAATAGCCTTGCACCGCCATCCGCGCAGCAGCTATTACGTGGCGACGAAACTGTCGAACTTCAGTCCGGACACGTGGTCGCGCAAGGCTTCCATCGAGATGTACCGCAACTCGATGAAAAGCCTGCAGGTGGATTACATCGACTATTACCTGCTGCACGGCATCGGCATGGGCGGCATGGACGCGCTGCGCGGGCGCTACATCGACAACGGGCTGCTCGACTTCCTCGTGGAGGAGCGGAAAGCCGGGCGCATACGTAACCTCGGGTTCTCTTACCACGGCGAGATAGAGGTGTACGACTACCTGTTGTCGCAGCACGATAAGTACCAGTGGGACTTCGTGCAGATAGAACTGAACTACCTCGACTGGGACTACGCCAACGAAATCAACGACCGCAACACCGATGCCCGCTATCTCTACGGGGAACTGCAGAAGCGGGGCATCCCCTCGGTCATCATGGAACCGCTGCTCGGCGGACGGCTGGCCAACCTGCCGCAGTATCTGGCCATAGAGCTGAAAAGGAAGGCCCCGGAGAGGTCGGTTGCCTCGTGGGCCTTCCGCTATGCAGGCACGCCCGAGGGGGTGCTGACCGTGCTGAGCGGCATGACCTACATGGAGCACCTGAAGGATAACCTGCTGTCGTACTGTCCGCTGGTGCCCGTTACAAAGGAGGAAGAGGAGTACCTGTACGGGGTCGCAAAACAGATTGTAGGCGTGGAGACCATCCCCTGCAACGACTGCAAATACTGCATGCCCTGCCCTTACGGGGTTGATATCCCGGGCATCTTCGTGCATTATAATAAATGTAAGAACGAAGGGCGCCTGCCGCGGTTGATAAAAGACGGGAACTACGACCGCTACCGGCGTGAATACCTGATAGGGCTCGACCGCTCTGTGCCGAAAATCAGGCAGGCCAACCACTGCATCGGATGCGGGCAATGCGAACCGCACTGCCCGCAGAACATCCGCATACCGCGCGAGTTGCATAAGATAGACAGGTTCGTGGAAAAACTGAAACAGGAGGCGCTGGATGAAGCTGCTCAGGAAAAAACTACATGACGAGGGGTGCTCCTGCGTCGTCCGCAACGGCAGCGACGTGAGGATATTCCGCCAACGGGGCGTGGCCGACCTGCTCTGCCTCTACGACAACGACCGGGCATTCCTTGCCGGGGCCGAGATAGCCGATAAGGTGGTGGGCAAGGCTGCGGCCGCCTTAATGGTATTAGGGGGCGTTAGCCACGTGTATGCCGACACCATCAGCACACCGGCGCTGCACCTGCTCGAACTGCATGGCATACAAGCCGCCTTCGGGCAGGAGACCCCACATATCATCAACCGTGCCGGTACCGGCTGGTGTCCGCTGGAAAAGCTGAGCCGCGACGAAACGTCCCCCATTGCCATCCTACAGAAAATCAGGACATTCTTATCAATAAAAAACCCATAAAACGATGGAAACAACAGCAAAGCTCTACACATTCAATTACAACGAGGCCAAGACGTATCTTTACGCAGCCCTCTTCATCGCCGGCAACCTGCTCCTGCCCCAGTTATGCCACCTCGTGCCGCAGGGCGGCCCCATCTTCCTGCCCATCTACTTCTTCACGCTCATCGGCGCATATAAGTATGGCTGGCAGGTAGGGCTCCTCGCCGCCGTATGCTCGCCGCTGCTCAACCACTGGCTGACAGGTATGCCCCCGTCGCCCGTGCTGCCGCAGATACTGGCAAAGTCGGTGATGCTGGCATTGGGCGCCGCCTATATTGCCCGCCGCAGCCAGTCGGTATCCATCCCGCTGCTCATTGCCGTCGTCGTGTCCTACCAGCTGGCCGGCTCGGCCGCAGAGTGGCTCATCACGGGCAGCCTGCAGACCGCCTTGCAGGATGCCCGTACCGGCATCCCCGGCATGCTCCTGCAAGTGTTCGGAGGCTATGCGGTAATCAAATATTGCCTGCGGTAGCTGTGTATCCCGCTTGCGGCAGATTGTCAGCGCGGCAGTTTCTTTCCCCTGTAATAGGTGTAGAAACTGTCTTCGGCATATCCGTCGCCGAGGTATTTGAAAGAGAATGTTGAAGCTCCTTCCACCCGCTTACCGCGGTAATACACGCGGAAACTGTCTTTGGCATACCCGCCGCCAATCTCTTCAAACGAATGCGTGGAGGCCCCGTCGATTTTCTTGCCGTTAAAGAACACATCGAAAGACGACTTGAAATATCCGCTGCCTCTGCCGCGTCTATCCTGCATGTCCCTTTCATCCGGGCCCTCCTCCCTATGGTCATGCTGCGGTTTCAAGCGGAATGTAGAGGGGTCGGCATACTCCAGTACCGTGCCGTCCAGGTATACGTTGAAGCGGTCGACGGCATAGCCGTGGCCCAGCTCGCGGAAGCTCCTTGGGTCGGCCATTTCCATCTGTCGCCCGCGGTAATACACCGCCCTGCCGTCTGCCGAATAATCTGCACGGCAGGCTTGTGCCCCTGCCGTTGCCGGGAAGAGAAGCAGCACTGCAGCTGCCGCGGTCCCTATGTTGTGCCTTAAAACTGTGGTAACCATATCCGTTCAATTATGTTTATACTGCAAAGTTACAATGTTTTTCCGGATATGCAGCAGCCGAATCCCTATTCCCTGATAGGGATTTCCCTATCCCGGGTTTCCCGGAGCATTCCCATGCCATCCACGGTGAAAGGCCGCTGCAGGGCGAAGGCATCAGAAACCTATTCCTATACGTGCAAATAGTCCGTTCCAGTTGTTCATCCCGTCTGTGCGGCTATTGATGAAGCGGCAGCCTAATCCGAATGTAGTATTCAGCGCCTTCCCGTTTCCGCCTATGGTATATATTCCTTTTGTTAAGAAAGAAAAGCACCAGTCTAACATGTGGGCAAATCTTGGCGAATCATTTAGAAACATCAATCCGCAAAAGGCGAAAGAGTATTTGTACCGCTCTATTTCCATATATCCACGAGGAACGGCTCATGCCACCTTGGCTGGGATAGTTTTGAAAGAAGGAGATATTGATAAAGCAGAGATGCTCTGGCGTAAAGCTTTTGAATTAGAGCAATAAATCAGAGAAAAATCGCAATAAATCTCGGAAATATTGCAATAAATC
>DBRC01000016.1:0-23676 GCA_002305505.1 Prevotella sp. UBA1378
CCACGGACTTTCACGCCTGCGCCGCTTTTTCATGTAAATCAGACCTTACTGAATGCCTTATGCGCAATGGCAATATGTTGCGTTAACCCGTTAATCCGTTAATCTGATTTTCTTGTATGCCACGCGTTGCCGTCGCCATGTGTAGGTGCAGTGCAGCGAACCGTCTTTCCCTTGGATGATGGCCGGGTAACTGTACTGACTGATGGGCGAGTCTTCGAGCGTGAGCCAGTGGCGCCAATGTGTGCCGTCGTCCGACAGGGCGATGCTTACGGGGGTTCGTACACCTTTCTTGGTGCCGGTGAGCGTACCGAAGTTGTTGTATATCAGCGCGTGGCGGCCATCGCTGAGCGTCACGGCATCGGTGCCGCTTTGGTTGTTGGGCACGTCGGTCAGCACCACCTTGCTCCACGAGTCGCCCTGGTCGCTGCTGAACGACGTAGCCAGCCGCCCGTTGCGGGTGCGCATCAACACCTGCAGGCGGCCATCCTTCAGTTGCAGTATCGACGGCTGTATGCAGTCGATGGGCTTGATGTCGCCGGGGTTCTCCGTGCGCGGTGCCGTCTCCGCCTCTACGGGGCCTACGTATTTCCACTCCTTGGTCTTCAGGTTGTAAATCTCCACATGAAACTTCCACCCGTTTTTCTCCGTGCTCGAACCGCAAATCAGGCGGTCGCCGATGAGTATGGGCTTGTTCTTTACAGGGCCGAGGAACCCCTTTGGCAGCGGCTCGCGCCGGCTCCATGTGCGCCCGCCGTCCTTCGATTTAACCAGCCATCCCGTCCAGTCGGCCACGTTCAGCCCAATCTTGTAGAACAGCCATATCTCGCCGTCGGGCATGGTGAAGAGCACAGGGTTCCAGCAAGCCTTGCGTTTCCACGAGGCCGTGTTCTGTGCGGCAGGGTGCCCCACACCGGCGACAGGGCCGGCACTGGCAGCAGTGGTCGAATCGTTGATGCCGGCCAACAAGGCGTCATCCGTTCCCGGCACGAACACGCCGTCGGCAGCCAGTATCGGTTCGCTCCATGCGTCGCTGCCCTTTTTCTTGATGTTCACCCAGATGCATACGTCGGGGTTGCGCTCGTGTTTGCCGCCGAAATATGCGGCCACGAGGTCGCCCCGCTCCGTCTCCGTGATGGTCGACGAATGGCATTGCGGGAAAGGAGCCGTCTCGTAGAGGAACTCGTCCTTTACGATGGCAGCGTCGGCCGTGGGGATGGCCACGCTGTATTTGTATTCGCCCGAGCCGATGCGCTGCGTCGTTCCGTCGGGCAGGAAGACGTCGGCCGTAGTGTTGCACGGCACGGTTACGGTCCACTCGAGATGTTGCAGCGTCTTCTTCCATCGGCTGCCGATGGTGCCGTAAGGCGAGGCGTAGCTCACGTCGGCCTGCGAGCAGTCCTGTATGTGGAAGTCGGGTTTCAGGATAAAGTGCTTGTAGGCCACGGAGTCGTTGCGTATGCCGCCGATATTCTGGTAGCACCACGTCAGCAGGTCGCCCAGCAGCATTACGTGGTTGCCGCTGTTCATCCAAGGGGCGGCCTTGTCGCCGTTCCATAGCTCCCAGATGGTGGTTGCGCCCTGTTCGGCCATATAGCCCCACGAAGGATAGGTGCTGTTGGTGGCCAGCAGATAGGCCACGTCGCTGAACCCGTTGTCGCTGAGGCCGCGCATCAGCCACGATATGCCGATTACGCCGCACGGCACGTGCCCGTTGTTCTTTACGATGATGTTCTCCACCACTTGTTTCGCCACCTCGGCCTTCAGCGAGTCGGGCACGATGCCGAAGCTCAGCGCCAGCAGGTTGGCCGTGGCCGTGTTGTTGCCATAGAAGACGGAGTCGGGGTAGAGCGGGTGTCCGGGTACGGGCGATGTGCCCCGCTTACATGTGAGGAAGGTGCGGTTGAAGTCGGCGGTCATTATCTCGCGCTTCTTGGCCCAGTAGCGTGCGTCGTCGGATAAATGCTGCATCCGTGCGAAGCGCTCCATCAGTTGCAGGCAGCGGATGGTGTAGGCCGTGGCGATGAGTGTGCCGTCGGTATTGCGCGCGGGGTCCTTCGCGTGTATCAGCTCCAGTTTCTCGGGCGGCACGCACCAGTCGCCATACTTATCCTTCGTGATGATGCCGTCGCGGGTGTAGGTGTCCATGATATGCGTTATCCACCGCTTCATGTTGGGATAGCTGTCGGCGATGGGCTGCGCATTGCCAAACTGGCGGTAGAGCATGTCGCACGCGAACGGCAGGGCCGCCGGCCACGACACGTCGTCGGTATAATAGTTCCAGTAAGCCGGTGCCACGTCGGGTATGCATCCGTCTTCGCGCTGTGCCTCGCAGATGTCGCGTACCCATTTGGTGTACAGCCGCTCGTTGCCGAACAGGAAGCTCTCGCCCAGCGAGCCCACGGTGCGGTCGCCCAGCCACGGCTGGCGTTCGTTGCGCTGCGGACAGTCGACAGGCATGCCCTTATAGTTCGACTTGATGCCCCACCAAGCGTTGCGCATCACCCTGTTCAGTATCGTGTCACTGCACTCGAACGAGCCGGTATTCTCCATTTCATCGCTCACCACGCTGGCTTTTACATCGCCCGTTGTCACGCCGGTGCCGCTCACTTCCACGTACCGGAATCCGTGCGTTACGAAGACCGGATGCCATGCACCGTTCTCCTTCCCGTTGCAGATATAGATGTCTTCGGAGCGTGCATCGCGCAGGTTGGCCGTGTAGAGCTGTCCGTCGTCGGCCAGTTTCTCGGCGTAGCGTATGCGGATGGTGTCGCCGGCCTTCCCTTTCGGCGTCAGCACCACCCACCCGGCCATGTTCTGCCCGAAGTCGATGATGGCCTTCTTCGTTCCCGTGGCATGGATGCTCTTAGGCTTCAGGTCGCCGCATCCCATGCCGGGGGCCATTTGTGCGCGCAGCGTTCCTTCGGGTATGGCCGTGCGCTCGGCAGGCATCCATCCCGAGTCGTCGTAGCCCGGCCGTGTCCATTCGCCCAGCTCCTTGCGTGCGTCGTACGTTTCGCCGTCGTATTCGTTGTTGGTGCGTATGGGGCCGTCGGCCGACAGTCGCCATGTCTCGTCGGTGGCAATGCGCTCCGTGGTGCCGTCGGCATATTCGATGACGATGTTGATGCGGCACTTCGGCAGCCCGAAGGTGGCATTCTTATATGGTTTGTTCTGCCGCATGGCAAAGTAGCGCCCGTTGCCCAGCATGATGGCGGCACAGTTTTGCCCGGCTATTCCGGCAGTGATGTCGTAGGTGTTGTATAGCACCGTCTTGCGGAAATCCGTCGGCATGGGTGCCAGCGCACTGCTGTAGCACTCGCCGTTAAGGTAAAAGTAATGCAGCCCCAGGCCTGCTACATAAGCCGTGGCCCGCTTCACCTCCTTCTTGGCGGCGAATTCCTTGCGCAGGTAGCGTGCCGCCAAGCGCGAGTGTTGCCCCCGTTCTTCGCCCGGCATGAGCCGCTCTAATCCTATCCATCGGCCGCTCCACGAGGTTTCGCCGAGCAGTCCGATGCTGAAGCGGTCCACTGCTGCAGCCGGCTTGCCCTTGTCGCTCCATTCCGTGGCGCCTTTGTTCGTAGTAACCTTCACCCTCCAGTAGCACAGTTGTCCGCTTTTCAGCCGTTTCCCGGCATACGGTATCCAAAGTTGTTCGTCGCTTTGCACGTCGCCCGTGTCCCACAGGTCGCCGTTGCCGCCGGGTGTCGACGACACGATGATGCGGTAGCCCGTCTGCACCACGCCCTTCTTGTCGGAGACGAGCTGCCACGATAGGCGCGGCCGGTCGGTGTCGATGCCCAGCGGCGAGGTCATGTTTTCTACGCGCAGGTTGACAACCTCCACCTTGGCCGTTGCGTTCAGCGTCGTGGCCAGTAGCAGCAGTGTGATAAGCTTATTCATTGCGGTCGGTCTTTTCCTTCTTCTTTTCGGCCGCCAAGGCCCTTTGTTCTTTCTTCAGGTAGTCTTTTGAGGCATCGATGGCGATGAGCACGCCGTCGGCCGTGCCGTGCGGCCTGAAGGTGAGCGTCTTACTGGGATGTTCGCCGAGGAAAGTCAGCGCGCCGTTCTGCGGGTTCATCCACCATACCAGTTTCTTTGTGCCGCTGATTTTCGAAAGGTCGAGGCGCATCTCCCTGCCCGTATAGTTGTACACCAGCAGGTAGTCGGTGCCGCGCGTGGCGATCAGTCGTTCGTATTGCGTGCCGTTGTCCTTTACGATGCTTTGGTCGGGTACGCGCTCGAAGTAGGGGAACGATAGCATCAGCTGCTTCAGGTACTTCATCTGGTTGAAGCCCTCATCGCCAAGCGCCTCGTACCAAGGGCGTGATGCGAAGTAAGACGGTTCGTACCCCGGGCGGTAGAATTGCATGATGGAGTTGTTGCCGTAGGTGTGCCCGCAGCTTCCCGCGAATACGCTCCAGTAAGCATAGCGCCGCACGTCGGCCGCCTGCCAGCGCGGTTCGTTGGCATCGTGCAGCCCCTGCGGTATGTCCTCATAGCTCGGTTCGTCGTCGAGTACGGGCTTGATGGGCCTGTATGCCCAAGTAGAGTCGACATACATCCAAGAGTCCTCCTCGGTATTGTCGGGTATGGGGTAGTCTTTATTGCCCATGCGCTGCCCGTAGCGGCGGTGCCCGCTCTGGAACATGTGGAAGTCGAGCCATGAAGCCTTGCTCCACCATTTGGCCGACGTGTAGCGTCCGCGCGGATGGTAAGTCATGAGGTGGTTCCTGTCGATGCCTTTGATAGTGGTGGCCAGCGCCTCCCACACCTCGGGGCGTATATCGCCCTGTATGTCGCCCCCTATCATCCAGATGATGTTGGGCCTGTCCTTATAGCGTTCGGCAAGGAAGCGCCCGTACCTCTTGGCCTGTTCGGCGTTCATCTTTCCGCTCTTCACCAGTCCGCCCCAGATGCACACCATCCCGATGTAGATGCCTTGGCGGCCGGCCGTCTCGATGATATAGTCCATGTGGTCCCAATAGCCGTATACGCCTTTGCGGTCGATGTTGCTGAAGTCCCAGTCGGGCGTGCCCGATGCCTGGCCGTAGACGTTCATCGACGGCACGTCGTTGAGCACCTGCACCTGTACCATGTTGTATCCCGCCTCGGCGCAGCGTTTCAGGTAAAAGTTCACCTCGTCGCGGTTGAGCCGTTCGGGCATGAGCCATGCCGTTTCGCCGAGCCAAAAGAAAGGCTTGCCGTTTTCGAACTGGAAGAATCTGCCGTTCTCCGAAATCTTCAGTCGCCCATTGTCCCATGGGGTAGCTGCCGATGCTGTCAATGCGAGCAGGGCGAGCATTGTAATAAAGTATTTTTTCATCATATACTATAGTTGGTTGCCGCCGTGGATTTATAATCGGGCAGCTTCTGTCTTATAAATAGACGGTTCGGCCGCCCTTGTGTCAACAGTCGGCATGCAAAAAAATGCTATCTCCATCCAAACAGCATGCAAAAGCAGTTAGTCTGTGCCGGCCGTCGGCCATGGGCATTTTGATTTTTGGCCATTTTTCTGAGATTTTTGGCCAAAAATCTCAGAAAAATGGCCAAAAATCAAAACAGGGGTATATCCGCCGCCTTGCAACGGGCGTGCCGCCGCAGCGCAAGGGGGCGCCGCCGGCCGGATTAACGTGATGTCCTTATCCCGGACCCAGGTAATTTTATTGCCCTAACCCATATAAGGAATCTCAGAAATATAGCTATATTTCCGAGATTTATTGCAATAAATGAGAGAAAAATTGCAATATTTCTTTCTGGTGTGCCGGCCGCCGCCCGCCGCTTGCATAGCAACTGGCGGCATAAGGGAAAGCGGGGGTACGGTAATGGCTTGGTGTACGGCAGCTCAATAGCCCATCGTGAACTCCAGCGTCCCGCCGTCCATGATGGTTTGGTGGGCAAGCGTATACCGGGTATACGGCCGGCCGTTGAGCCTCATCTTCTTAACATATACCTGTTCCTTGCTTTTACGGTGGGCTATGACGGTGAACGTATTGCCATTCTGCAAATGGAGCGTCAGCTTGTCGAAAAGCGGGGTGCCGATGGCATACTCGCCGGAAGCGGGATTCACAGGATAGAACCCCATCGCACTCAGCAGATACCAGGACGACATCTCGCCGCAGTCGTCGTTGCCGGCATAACCGCTCGAAGAAGTGTTGTACATCTCACGCATGATGCGCGACACCATGCGCTGCGCCTTGCGCGGCTCGCCGGCATAGTTGTAGAGATAGGCCACGTGGTGGCTCGGTTCGTTGCCGTGCACATACTGCCCGATGAATCCGCTGGCGTTGCTGTTCAGCTCGCCGCTGCGGTCGGCCAGGGAGAAAAAGCGGTCGAGCTTATCCACGAAGGCTTTCTTTCCCCCCGTCAAGGCGATAAGCCCCTCGATGTCGTGGGGCACGTACCAGTAGTATTGCCACGCATTGCCTTCGGTATAAGGGTTGCCGCCGTTGCCGCCATACACCAGCGGGTCGAAAGGTTCGAGCCAATTTCCCTTATCGTCTTTTGCACGGAAGAATCCCGTCGCTGCATCGTGCAGGTGGCGGTAGTGCTGGCTGCGGCGGATGAAGCGGCCGTACACGTCGTGCTGCCCCAACCGCTTGGCAAGCATCGCCACGCACCAATCGTCGAACGACTGTTCGAGGGTGATGCTGACCGACTGCGACTGGATATTCTCGGGCATATACCCGTATTTCTCCCAAACCTCGAAGGGCGACCCCGGATGCGGGATGGTGGCCGAACCGACAACAGCATCGAGGACGCGGCGGGCGTCGATGCCCTTCAGCCCTTTCAAGCAAGCGTCCACCACCACGGGGATGGCATGGTTGCCTATCATGCAATAGTTGTCTTGCCCCCATAACGCCCAGATGGGCAGATAGCCGTAGCTGTCGTAATGGGTCAGCATACTGGCCACGAACGCCTCGTTCCATTCGGGGACGGCGAGCGTATAGAACGGATGCGCCCCACGGTAGGTGTCCCACAGGGAGAAGGTAGTGTAATAATGCTGCCCTTGGGGCATGCGCTGCGTGGTATAGTCGGTGGCGGTGTACTCGCCGTTGACGTCGCTCAATACGTTAGGCTGTATCAGGGCATGGTACATGGCGGTGTAGAACAGTTGTTTGCAGGTAGGGTCGCCTTCAGCTTCGATGCGCCCCAAGAGACGGTCCCACACGTGGTCGGCCGACGCTACATACCGGTTGAAATCCCAGTGGGGGGCTTCCTGCGCCATATTCTCGCGGGCATTGGCCACGGACACGCTCGACAGCGAAACCTTGGTGACAATGGTATCGCCGCCCGCCGCGTCGAAATCGAGCCACGCACGCAGGTTTCTCCCGTTGACTACCGGGGCATCGCCGTAGACACGGTCGCCGTCGATGAGCTGATGCCCGGCAATAGGCTTGGACAGTTCGATACGGAAATACACACGCCTCAGTTTTGCCCATCCCGTGATGATGCGATAGCCCTCCACGATGGTAGGGCCGACGATGCGTATCTGCGACTGGATGATCTTGCGGTCCCAGCTGCCTTTAGAGGCCGAGTGGCCGACATCCAAGTAAATGCGCTGCCGCCGCCCGCAGGGATAGGTATAGCGGTGGATACCCGCACGGGTGGTGGCCGAGAGCTCGGCCGTTATCCCGCTTTCGCCCAAGAGCACGCGGTAATACCCGGGGCGGGCTTCTTCGCCGTCGTGGCTGAAGGCCGACCACACCCGGCCGCCGGTGGCCGGCATCAGCAAGATGTCGATAAGGTCGCTGGCACCCGTACCGCTCAGCCTTGTATGGCTGAATCCGCAGATGTTCTTGTCGTTGTAGTCATACCCAGAAGCTTTGTCCCAGTCGGGTGCCTCTTGTGTGTCCGGGCTCAGCTGTACCATGCCGAACGGCATGGTGGCACCGGGGTAGCAATTTCCCGATAAACTGTTTTCTACGGCACCCGTGCCGATAAATGGGTTGACGTACCGGGTGTATTCGCCCGCGGCAGCCGCGGCTGCCAACAAAAGCGACGGGATGATTGATGCTAAGTATTTCATATACGGGCGGTTAATATTCTGAGTTCCCCCTTAGTTTCCCATACGACAGCAACTGCCAGTCGTCGGTGCGGAAAGGTGCTGCGGGCAGCCCTGCCCCGTTGTAAAGGTCGGCATCGGGATTGTCCTGCCAAGCATATCTCACGGCCACCGGCATTTTCACCTGCCGGCTCCATACGACAACCTTGTCGCCCTCGATGCGCGCTTGTGCGCGGTGGAAACGATGGTCGGCCCCGGCGATGGTGAAGCTGTTCAGCGCCTGATTCCTGGCTGCCAGTCCGCCGTCGGTATGGGTGAAGCTGATTACTATCTTGTCATTGTCCACCTCGTACGAAGCATAGCGCGGGCCGCTGTATACCACGTCCTGCCCATAGGTCTTGGCTAAGGCGATGAGCGCCAACCGGCGGGCCACCTCCTGCTTGTTGGGGTAATGCACATTGTCGCCCTGCCCCACGTCGACGGCCACGGCCATGCCCGTATGCTTCAGGCGGAGCGCCATGTCCTGCGCCTCCCTTACCTCGGCCCACAATGCTTCCACAGGCTCTTCGCGGCGTTCATGGAAGTTGGCCAGCTGGACGTAATAAAAAGGGAAGTCGTGCTGCCACTGTTTGCGCCAGTCGCGGATGAGCAACGTGAAAAGGTCGCGGTACTGATGCCCGCGCAACTCATTCTGCTCGCCCTGATACCAGCATACGCCACGCATGGCCATCGGCACCGGCGGATGAATCATCCCGTTATAGAGCGCCGTCTGCGAGTTGCGCCACGGATGATAACCGGTGCGGGCGATGCTGTCGGCAAATTCGGGTACCAGCTTCAGCGTCTCCCCGCTAATCCACGACTCGATGTTGCTCCCTCCCCATGTGGCGTCGATAACGCCCACGGGCACATGCAGGCGCCCGCTCAGTTCGCGTGCAAAGAAATAAGCTACGGCCGAGAATCCGGGTACACTTTGCGGACTGCTCACCTGCCACGACGGCGTATTGGCGGCCACTGCCGCCTGCGGCCTTTCGGCTGCCACCTTGCGTATCTGCAACAGTCTGATGCCAGGATGGCCGGCCCCGGCCACCTCCCTGTCGGCATCGAGCACCTGCGCCCAACCGCGCACAGGGTATTCCATGTTCGACTGTCCGCTGCAAAGCCACACCTCGCCTACCATCACGTTGCGCAGCGTCACCGCATGCCCGTCGCTCACTGTGACGGTATACGGCCCCCCGGCCTTCGGTGTGCGCACCACGGCTTTCCAGTTGCCTTCCTTATCGGCCTTGGCCGTTGCTACGGCCTTGTTCCACGAACAACTCACGGTCACCGTTTTCCCGGGACGGGCTTTTCCCCAGATGGGGGCATCGGTTTCCTGCTGCATCACCATGTTATCGGAAAACAGCGGCCCCAACACGGGAACCGCATGGGCTCCCATGGCCGCGAGCGTTGATAATAAAATCGTTATAATGCGTTTCATTCCTTATCCGTATCTGAAGTGATTACCTACCGGGCATTACTGTACCGCCACCTTGCGCCCGCCTTGGATATAAATACCTTTAGGCAGCCGGCCATCGCCAAAACGGCCGTCCAGCCTGCGCCCTTGAAGGTCGTAAACCCGCACGCCGCCCGCCGCCGGATTGGCATCACGCTCACCGGTTACATCCTTGATTCCGGCAGCCGACTTCTTGGTAATGCGGTAGATGCGGGCATCGCAATAAGGCACGTTGTATCTGAACCCGTCGGCGGTTGTGGTGACGGTGCTACCTGTCCACAGCTCTTTTATTTCGCCCACGTTGCCGGGGGTTATTCCCAAGTCGGCATATTTCACTTCACCACTGGTTACCGAGAGAATCTGGTAGCTGAAAACCGCCAGGTAAACATAGCTGTCGTTTTCATAAGTCACCAGTTTCTCCGCCCCATCATCCGGTTTGGCATCGCCATACAACGGGCGGAAAGCATGACAGGTGCGCGGTATCTCGTTGACATCTTGGTTGGTGAGAAACTTCAATGCCGCCTCGCGCGATTTCTCCGGGTAGCCCGCATTGACATTATCGCTGAAGTTGTCGCCCGTAAGGTAAGCCCCCGTCACGGCACCCGAGGTAAGGCGGGCACGGTTGGCTCCGTCGCTTTGTATGCCGATGCCCTCCGGGCGTCCCTTCATCACCATGTGGTCGGGGTCGCAGGCAAAGTACACTTGGTTGAGCCACCATCCGTATGAGGTGTTGTTCATCACGTACTTGGTTTGGCCGATTGAGCCCCAGGCATCGCAGCTGATGCGCCGGCCGTGGGCGTATTGATAAGGGAAAGCAGGCGAGATGGAGAGGTCGATATAGATGTCGTCGCCGGCCTTTCCTACCAGGAATTTCATTCCCTCGTTATAAGCCTGTATCCCCGAGCGGCAGTTCTTGTTATACCAGGAGTCGGCCTCGATGGCGCCGTTGCTCATAAAGTCGCACTTGAGATACTCCACGCCCCACTGCCTGAACTTCTGCATTTCGGTCATGATGAATATCTTGGTGCCCGGATGCGTGGGGTCAAGGCAGTAGGCGCCGTCGACCACCTTGTAACGCCCGTTCACCTTGAGCGCAATGTCCCCGAAGATGTACTTGCCGTTGGTGCCCGGCACGCCGTCGTCGAGCCCCCCGAAACGGCAGAAGCTGCCGTAATAGAGCCCGGGTATCATGTTATTGTCCTTACAATAAGCCACGAACTTCTTCACCTGTTCCACCGACAGGTTGTCGTTCCACCAAGCGTCGAGACTGAGTACTACCTTTCCTTGCGCGTCGTGGAACCCGTGGGGCATCAGGTTCTCGCGGATAAAGCTGCCGCAGTCGATGACGCCCTGATAGGAGATATCGGTCGACTGCACGCCCCAACTGCTCCATCCGTAGGGCACGCCCCCACTCCACTCACGGCGCGGGACCACACGGGTACAGGCTTGCCCGAACGTCTCCAACCCCACGCGCCAATCGTCGAAGCACCCGAACATGAAACGCGAGGAACGGACGGTATCACCGGCCATGGCTCCATGGGGCATGATGCGGTTTTCGGAACGGATGGAGTCGTGCGTGTGCTCGTCGGTATATCCCGAGATGAGCGCCAGTTCATTTACTTTATAATAATCAGATGCATTGACATGGACAGCACTTTTCCAGAAATCATGGTCGACAGCGCCCGTGATGAGCCCATAACGGCTGTCGCTGTTGAAGATGGCCGTAACGGTATACGAATACATCTCCTTGCGCAAGTAGTTGGACGCATAAGAGATGAAGCCGTCGTTGTCCCACGGCACGAAAAGCATGCGGTTCTGCTTGCTGTCGGGCAGGAAGGCTGCCGTCGCCGTGCTCAACAAGGGCGACAGGCGGTTGCTCCTTACTTCCCCACCGTCGCGGGTAGCTTCCAACTGCACAATGAAGTAAGGCAGTGCGGGATAGAACGACAACGACTGAAGCAGCCTCGTTCCGTCGCCCATCAGGTAAGTGACAGCATACTTCTTTCCCTGCCCGAAGCAGTCGGACACCTCACTCTCGGCGGTGGTCATTTCCACGGCATCGTAAGAGTTGACGGCCGTTCCCTCCAGGACAGCTTGGGCATACGCCCCGCTCATCAGGATATTACCGCCGTTCGCGATAGTCAGTCTCCGGGTTTGGCCATCAAGCGTTATCCTCCATTTTCCCTCGTTCACTTCGAGGGCACTGACGTTCACCGCCGCTAAAAGGGCGAGAAGCGCCCATAAGGTCTGTTTCATCATTTATTTTTTGAATAAGAATACTTTTACATCCTTTGCGGGTATCGTCACGGCATTGCCGGCATCCTCGGGCGCATGGCTCCACAGCTCAGTTACGCTGCGCACGCTGCCTATACCCATGCGCGGCAGGTCGAACCGGTACTGCATGTCGCTGTCGGAATAGTTGAACACGGCCAAGTAGGCATCGCCGTTCTTCTCTTTGCGGATAAACGCATGCTCTGCCTGCTCGTCGTCGCCGTTCAGCGGGCGGAACGAACGCCCCGTAGCTATCCGGTTGATATCCGGATTGGTAAGGTAAGCTTTCGCACGGGCAATGGCTACACTGTCGGCACTGAAATCATCGCCGGTAATGAACATTCCCGTGATGACGGCCGACGTGATGCGCGCACGGTTCTCACCCTCGGTAGCGTCGCGCAACACCACATGGTCGGCATCGTTGAACCCGTACACACGGTCGATCCACCATCCGTACGACAGGGCGTTCATCGTATATTCCGTATCTTTTATCTTGTTCCACGCATCGCAGGCGATACGGCGCGACTGTGCATACTGCGCAGGGAAAATCGGCGAGATTGACAGGTTGAGGTACATGTCGCCGAAGATGCTGTCGAGCAGGTGCATGCCGTAATTATAGGCTTCGGTACCGGTTGCAATGTCCTTGCGGTGCCAGCGGTCGGCCTCCATCCTGCCGTGTGTCATGAAATCCATCTTCACATAGCCGTATCCGCACCGGCGGAACAGGTCGGCCGTCTGCTCCATCATCTTCCTCACAGCCGGATGAGTGGGGTCGATGGCGTATGCCCCGTCGAGCTCCTGTGGCTCCCCGTTGGCATACAGGTAGATGTCCTTATACTTATATTCCTCTGCCCCGGGCACGTTGCGCTCCGGATTCTTCCCCCAATCGGTGAACGGGGTCCAGTAGATGCATGGCACCTGATTGTTTTTCCGGCAGCGCCCGGCAAAGTCAGCCAGTTCTTCCTCGCTGAAATTGTTCCATCCCGAATCAAGTCCCGTATAGAGCAGGCCTTCCGGGTTGGCAAAGCTGTTGTGCTGCAACTCCTGTGCAAAGAAGTCGGAGATGCGGGTAGAATTGCCGTGGTTCACCTTGAAGGCCAACGCCCCCCAACTGTTCCACCCTACCGGCACAGCCTTGTCCCACCGTCTCGGCTCGGCCACTATGGCATTCACGTCGGCATACGTCTCCATGCCTTCGCGCCAGTCGTCGAACAGCCCTATCATCACCTTTGCCGAACGGACGGTAGCCCCCTCTACATATCCGTGCTCCTTGTGGTCGCGCGTCAGTTTGTCGGCTACGCCGCTGAACACTCTCAGCCTTCTCGACTTATCGAGCAGGTCGACGGCGTTCTTCCACTGATGGTGCTCCACGGCACCAATGACAATACCCCTCCGGCTAAAGGCATTATATACCGACGTCACCTCGTAGCTGCGCAGCGTATCCGCCAAATCCTTTTTCGACTGGTAGCGTATCCAGGCATCATTGTCGAAAGGCACGAAAAGGCGGCGCAAGCCGGCGTTGCTGATGATGGTATCTGTCTGGCGAAGCACGATGGGCGCCATGTAATTGGTCCTGACGGTGCCGCCGGCCGACGACAGAGCGATGTCCGTCAGCAAATAACCGGCATACAGATAGAATGTCTGCGTCAGGGTGGGCAGCCCCTCCTCCTTGTAAACTATTTCCCACTTACGGCCGTTGCCGAACCGGTCGTTCACGTCCGACAGCCTGAACTTCCTTTTCCCGTAGGCATCCGTGCTGATGTTCTTCCCGTCCAATACATACTCGGCCGTAAGTCCGCGGGCTATCGGCGTATCGCCGCAAGTGATGTCGATGCCGTCGCGGTAGGCCAGCGTCCATTTTCCCGATGACACCTTACTACCCGACTGGCATGATGTCACGGCAATCGTGAATAAGGCAAAAATTGTCAGTCTGTAATGTTTCATAAAGCCGTTACTTTTTTGTTCTTTGTTCTGCAAAGGTATGAAAACGCCTTATAATAATGGCGCACATTCACACCATAATCAGTCAATCATGTGTCAATGTGCACCACCTATGAACCTTTGGACTATTTTTCGCTACATTTGTTTTATTCTTTTTTCGAAGCAAACTCTTTAGGCGTCATTCCAAACTGCTTCTGGAATAACTTTATGAAGTAAGACGGCGAACTGATACCAACCATCTCGCATACTTCGGACGAGCGGTAGTTCTTCTCCCTGATTAGTTCGGCAGCTTTCTTCAGGCGGATGAGGCGGATAAAGTCGATGGGCGTCAGGTTGCTCACCTCCTTTATTTTGCGGTGCAGGCTGGAACGGCTCATACACATGTCGGCTGCCAACTGCTCTACATTGAACTCGGGCTGCTGGATGTTTTCCAGAATCAGGTCAGTGATCTTCCTCATGAACTCCTCTTCGGCCTTGTTGATGTTCGAGTTTTGCACGGGGAGATAAGGCTTGCGCACGAAACTCTCGCGCTCGCGCTTCCGGTTACTGAGCAGAGTTTCTATCTGCGCGAGCAAATAGCTCAGCGAGAAAGGCTTTTCTATATAGGCATCCGCCCCGGCCTTGAGACCTTCGATTTTGTTCTCAAGCGCCTGTTTGGCAGTAAGCATGATAACAGGGATATGGCTGATTTCGATGTCTTCCTTGATGTGGCGGCACATCTCCAGCCCATCCATCACGGGCATCATCACGTCGCTCACCACAAGGTCGACATGCTCGCTGCGTACACGCTCCAAGCCCGCCCTGCCATTCTTCGCCGTGACGATGTTATAATGCGGCTCCAACGAGTCGCTGACCATCTGTTGCACCTCGGCATTGTCTTCCACTATCAGCACAGTATACTCCTTGTTCCTGGTGCCCGCAGATTCGTAATCGTCTATCAGGCTGTCGTTCACCACGGTGTCCAGCCCGTGCTTTTGCCCTTGTACGCTACCTGCTCCGCCGGTCTCGATGACGTTGTCCTGCGACAGCGGAAGGGTCAGCACAAACTCGTTATACTCCGACTCCGTGTTCACCTCCAGCCTGCCGTGGTGCATCTCGGCCAATGAGCGTGCCATCGGCAAGCCAAGCCCCGACCCCGGTACACTGTGCGTATTGTCCAGCTGGGCAAAGGGCATGAAGATTTCCTCGGCCTTATCATTGGGTATGCGGTCGCCATCGTTCATCACGCTGAGCCTCATCACATCGCCGGCCTTCCTTACCTCCACCTGAATGAATGTCTCGGAATACTTTCGCGCGTTGTTCAGCAGGTTGCTGATGATTTTCGTGAATGCCTCGTGGTCGACGGGCATTATGATGCCGTCGTCTTCCATGCCGAGACTGATGGTCTTGTTCATGCGGGCGATGGTAGGTTCAAACCTGCTGATAACGTCTTTCAGTAGATTGCTGATGTTCACGTTAGTGAAATTGAGCGTCACGCTGTTGGAGTCCATCTTCCTGAAGTCTAACAGCTGGTTTATCAGGTTGAGCAGCCGCTTGCAGTTCTTGCTGATGGCTCCTATATTCTTATCAATCAGCGGATTGTTGGTTTGTTGGTCTTGGATGGTTTCTATCGAACCGCTGATAAGGGTCAGCGGTGTGCGTATCTCGTGGGTGATGTCGGTGAAGAAACTGATTTTCGCCCGCAACAGTTCCTTGTCCTTCTCTTCCCTGAAAGTTTTTTCCGCCTCTTCCAGCCGCTTCATCTGCCGATGATGGTTGGCACGGAGCAATGCATAGACAGACAGCAGGAAGAGAACGATATACACCATTTTTGCCCAAACCGACGACCACCACGGATGTTCCACCACGATTTGCAGGGCGGTTACGCCCTCCTTATCGCCCGCAGGCCGCACCCTGAGCGTATACGAGCCGGGAGGCAGGCGGGTATAAGTAATCGTGTGCCCGTTCAGCGACGTCCAACTATCGCCCTGCCCTACGAGCATGTACTCATAGCTGTCGCTTTCGGCACCGCTGTAGTCGAGCATCGATACGTCGACGCTCAATTCCGTCAAGTCATAGGGCAACGTGATTTTCGGTGAATGCAGGATATTGGTCGTCAAGGCTCCTCCAGCCTCCGGGCGCATTTCTTTCCTGTTCAGCCTTACATTGGTGATATACACCTTGCGCCCCTTTCCCGTACCGGCCAATGCGGGGTCGCATTCCACAATACCGTTGGTCCCCCCGAAAATGAAGTGCCCCTCACGGGTTGCCACGGCCGATTTGTAATTGAACTGGTTGCCCCAGTATCCGCCCGTATTCAGGTATACACGCACGTTTTTGTTGGCGGGGTCAAACTGCACCAGCCCTTGATTCGTCCCGAACCACAGGCAATGGCGCTTGTCTTCCAGTATCTTGTAAGCCACGTCATCGGGCAAACCGTCCTTTACCGAATAAGCGGCCCACCGCCGGGCTTTCAAGTCATACATGCAGATGCCTCCGCGGTCGGTAGAAAACCAAAGGTTGCCCTTGTGGTCCTCAGTGATGCTGCTCACACCGTTCGAACTCAGTTCGCCCTCCTTAGCCACGTAGTTGGTGCTGCGCCACGTCTTAGGGTTCAGCCTGAACACGCCTGTGCCCATCGTGGCTATCCATATCTCACCGTTCTTATCTTCCGCGATGTCCTGCACAAAGATGTCGGGAATCGTCGTGATTTTAGAGAACCGCATGCCTTCCGACTTCAGGAAGAAGCCGCTGCCGGTGCCCAGCCACACATTGCCCCGGCTGTCTTTCAGCAAAGCATATACGCTGCCTTCGTTTTTCAGCCCCAGTTCATCGGGCGTGAAGTGCGAGATGGCACGGGTGGAGACATTGATGATGTCGAGCCCGTTCTTAAAGATGCCCGACCACACCTCGCCGCCGTCTACCATCAGCGCCAAGCGGTTGCTCCCACCTTTATATATAGTGGTGGGGATGGTCTCGAATGTCTGCGTCCGGGGATGGAACACGTTCAGCCCTCCCTCTTCGTTGGCTATCCATATATTGCCGTTCCCGTCGCGCTGCATCTCCCTTACACGCTTGCTCCCCAGCGAGTTGGGCGTACCCATCGGCAGATAGGTATAGAAGAGCATCCCCCGCCGCGGCATGTAACACACGCCGCTCATCATCGTCCCGATCCACAAGCCTTTGTCCTTATCTATGTAAAGCGAGTAGATCATGTTGTCCGACAAGCCATTGGGCACGATGCCGTTCTCGCGGATTTGCGTATGCGTGCCTTCTTTCCCGTTGATGACGAACAGCCCGTCTTGCGTGCCCACGAACAGCTCGTCGCCATCGGCTGCCAGCGCACGGATAATCTTATAGTGCACACCGGGCACATCGACCGCATGCAGCTCGCCGCTTTCGGGGTTGTACTTCATCAGCATCCCCTCGTGTTCGCCCACGATGATCCAGTCGCCGTATTCGCATAGCGCGTAGATGTTCTTCCCTGCCAGCGAGCTGCCGTTACGGCCGGCAACCACCTGCCGCAGCGCATCCGTGCGGGGATTGTACTGGTACATCCCTGCACCGTTGGTACCGAACCACACCTCGCCGTTCTTCCTCACGAGCATGCTCTGTGTGTTGTCCATTTGCGAGCCGTCATTCTTCTTGGCCGTACGGAAGAGGCGCATCTTTCCGCTCTTCACATGGTAGCGGAAGGCTCCCTGGTTAGGGGCTACTACCCAGATGTTGCCGTGCTTGTCGCCCGCGATTTGGGAAACCCAGTTGGATACGCCCTCCCCCTTTTCCGTCTTAGCATCGAAATGCGCAAACGTTTCCGTATAGGGGTCGTAGATGTATACGCCCTTGTCCGTTCCCACCCATATCCGCTTGTCCCGGTCTTCGTACAGGGCGGATATGTTGTGGTTGCCCATGCCTTTCTCCAGGTCGTCTACGTCGTAGCGCTTGATGGAGTTGCCGTCGTAGCGGTTCAGCCCGTTCTTCGTGCCGAACCACAGGAATCCCCATGAGTCTTGCACAACCGACTTGACGCAGTTCTCGCTCAAGCCGTTGTTGTTGGCAATGCGGGTGAAGTTGTAAGTCTTTGCATGCACCGCAACAACGGCGGCAACGAATGTCATCATCAGGCAGGCAAATCGGATTACAGGTTTTTCCATCATATTGATATTTGCCACAAAAATACGAATAATATTGATGACAAACAAACGAAAACGGAATTAATTTCATAATACAAATGTCGCAAATTACGGAAAAATCGTTCCAAAGGCATGAAATATCCCCTAATCTTTCATTTTTTGAGACGGCAGTGAGCGTGCCCTATCCGATTTTATTTTAAATTTGCAACAGGAAAAACAAGAACTGGAACATGAAACAATTGATTCTATTCATCACAGCAATGCTTGGTCTGCAGACCGCCGCGACTGCCAAGACCAATATCTCTATCAGTACAGACAACACGCAGCTTGTGCTGCAAGTGAAAGACAACGGCCGGCTGTACCAAACCTATCTCGGGGAGCGGCTGGCCGGCGGCACCGACCTGGACCTGCTCGATATGCCGCGCGTAAACGTAACCAACGGCAACGTGGCGGGCAACGAAGTGTATCCCGTGATGGGGACGGAGGACTACTACGAGCCGGCATTCGAAATCCGCCATGCCGACGGCAACCCTACTTCGGTGCTGAAATACGTCAGTCATTCGCAGGAAGCCGTGGAGGGCGGGACACAAACAGTCATCCGCCTGAAGGACGACCTGTATCCCGTCAGCGTCACGCTCTATTACGTCGCCTATCCCAAGGAGAACATCATCAAGCAGTGGAGCGAGATACAGCATCAAGAGGGCGGCAAGGTGTACATCGGCAGATACGCCTCGTCCATGCTCTATTTCGAGGCACCGGCCTATTACCTCACGGAGTTCTCCAGCGACTGGGCCAAGGAGATGCAAATGATACAGCTGCCGCTGAAATACGGGAAGAAAATCATCGATACCCGGCTGGGTGCCCGCGCGGCCATGTTCTCGCAGCCTTTCTTCGAGGTGGGCATCGGCAACGAGGTGAAAGAGAACAGCGGCACGGTGCTGATGGGGACCATCGGATGGACGGGCAACTTCCGGTTCACCTTCGAGGTGGACTTCGACAACGAGCTGCGCATCATCAGCGGCATCAACCCCGACGCGTCCAACTACCTGCTCAAGAAAGGGGAAATATTCAAGACACCCGAATTTTATTTCACGCTGAGCCAGAACGGTACGGGCGAAGGCAGCCGCAACTTCCAGCGATGGGCACTCAGACACCAGCTATATAAAGGCGGCGAAGACCGCATGACGCTGCTGAACAACTGGGAGAACACTTACTTCAACTTCGACGAGGGCAAACTGTCGTCTCTCTTCGACGAGGCGAAAAACCTGGGCGTCGACCTCTTCCTGCTCGACGACGGATGGTTCGGGAACAAATACCCGCGCAAAGACGACCATGCCGGACTGGGCGACTGGCAGGCAACCAAGACGAAACTACCCAACGGCATACCGTTCCTCGTGAAAACGGCCAACGAAAAGGGGGTGGACTTCGGTATATGGATTGAGCCCGAAATGGTGAACCCTAAAAGCGAACTGGCAGAGAAGCATCCCGAATGGATACTGAAACTGCCCAACCGCGATACTTATTATTTCCGCAATCAGCTGGTGCTCGACATGGCCAACCCCAAGGTGCAAGACTTCGTTTTCGGCGTAGTGGACGGGCTGAAGAAGGAGAACCCCAACATAAAGTTCATGAAATGGGACTGCAACAGCCCCATCACCAACATCTACTCGCACTACCTGAAAGAGAACCAAGGCAACCTGTACGTCGACTACGTAAGGGGATTATACAAGGTGCTCGACCGCATACAGGCCCGATACCCCGACCTCTACATGATGCTGTGCTCGGGCGGCGGCGGGCGAAACGACTATGAGGCACTGAAATACTTCACGGAGTTCTGGTGCTCGGACAATACCGACCCCATCGAACGCCTCTACATCCAGTGGGGCTACTCGCACTTCATGCCGTCGAAAGCCATGTGCGCCCACGTTACCGACTGGAACGGACGGGCACCGGTGAAGTTCCGTGTAGACGTAGCCTTTACCTGCAAGATGGGCTTCGACATCGGCCTCAAGTCGCTCAAGGACGAAGACCTGCAATACTGCCAGCTGGCCATCAAGGAGTACAACCGCTTGAAGCCTGTCATCTACAGCCCCGACCTCTACCGCCTGCAGTCGCCCTACGAAAGCAACCATTGCGTGATGATGCGCGTCAGCGAAGCCAAAGACCACGCGCTGCTCTTTGCCTACGACCTGCATCCGCGCTACAAGGAGCTGGTGCTCCCCACGCGCCTGCAGGGCCTCGACCCGGCAACCCGCTACCGCGTGAAGGAAATCTGCCTCATGCCCGGCAGGCAAAGCTGGCTCGGCTGCAACGACAGGGTGTATACCGGCGACTATCTGATGAAGGTGGGCATCACCGTTACATCGCCCAACGACATGGTAAGCCATATCATCGAACTGACCAGGGAATAAACACGAACATATTGTACAGGATAATTATTTTTTCATAAATGACAAGTTTTGGTTAAAAGTTAGTTTAGTAAAAGAAGGAGGCCGTGCCATGAAACAGGGGCACGGCCTTTCTGATTGGTACAAGTTTTGTCCATCGCCCGCGGTAAAATTATCCATCATTATCAGCGGGATTCCTGCTACCTTTGCAAACAGCAAGCATACATCATGGTAATAACATATCAAGAACTCGAACTGGCCGGAACCGGCAGCATTTGCCGCTTCCGCATCGTCAACAACAGGGGCGCCGCGGTGGAGCTGACCAACTACGGCGCACGCTGGCTCAGGGCCGAAGTGCCCGACAAGGAAGGGAGGATGCAAAACGTCATCGTCGGGTACGACCGGTTGGAAGACTATATCGGCGACCCGTTCTACATGGGGGCCACCGTGGGCCGGTATGCCAACCGCATCGCACGGGCAGCCCTCACTATCAACGGGAACGACTACCAACTGGAACGGAACGACGGGAACAACTGCAACCACGGCGGAGAAGCAGGATTCGACCGGCGGCCGTGGCAATGGAGGCTGTTGGAACCCAACGGCGTGAGCTTCACCATCCACTCTCCCGACGGCGAAGGAGGATGGCCGGGCGACATCAGGCTAACGGCCGAATTCAGGTGGAACGACGACTGCTGCCTGACACTGCGGCTGCATGGCACGGCCGACCGCCCCACATGGCTGAACCCCACCAACCACGCTTACCTGAACCTCAGCGGGAACCGGGGCGACATCGGCCGGCACCTCATACGCATACATGCCAACCGCATCGTAGAAACCGACCGCGAATACCTGCCAACAGGCAGGCTGACCGACGTCACGGGAACGCCGTTCGACTTCAGGGTGCCGCGCCCCATCGGGCAACCCATGCACCAAAGCCATCCCAGCCTGGCGGCCAACCGCGGGTATAACCACTGCTACGAACTGTGCAGCGGGCACGAGGCGGCCAGTATCTGCGACCCCTGCTCGGGCCGCACAATGACCGTCAGCACATCGCTGCCCGGGCTACTGCTCTATTCAGCAGGCTTCCTGCCCCGCCCGCATACGGCCGTATGCATGGAAACACAATATTTTCCCGACACCCCCCACTGGCCACAATTCCCCTCATGCCTGATAGACCGCCAGAAGGGTTACGACCACACGACGAGCTACCGGTTCGGGATTGCGCAAGATTGTCCATCACCAGTATAAATATTGTCCATTCGCCAAAAGCCAAAATCGCATAACTTTGCAACAGAATAACATTAACAACTAAAATATTACTATTTATGGAACATCAAAGACTACTACGGAAAGCAATGTGCATTATCTTACTGGGAGCAACCGCTGCCACTCAAGCACAGATATTCACAGAACAAAGCGCCGACTTTATCGGCATGCACCGCACAACGCCAAGTATAGCAGACTATAACAACGACGGGCGGATGGACATCTACTACGGCGGAATGACATGGCTGATGGAACCGCAAATACCCAACTGGCACGCACAGGGATTCCTCTACACGGCCAACGCCGAAGGGGGATGGGACATGCTGCAGTCGAACCTCGATGACGAGGAAGGCATCTTCCGCGCCAACGGGCTGCCGCCGACGGTATGGGCGAAAATATTATGGCTGGATGCCGACAACGACGGCAACCTCGACTTCATGGCCAACGGTAAGAGCGACGGCGACTTGCAAGTGGGCGAAGAAGGCACCGACAAGCAGTACGTATGGCTCTTCCGCAACGGCGGAAAGGCCGCGGGATGGCAATTCGCACCCGTGCAAACCGGCATCATGCAGAGCATCGACAACCAGCGCGGAGGCGACAACCCAGACTCTGACGCCTCGTTCGTAGACCTGGGCGATTATGACAATGACGGATTCACCGACTACCTCATGCAAGGCGAACGCAACTGGAAAGAGGGCGAGGAAGCGAAATGGGAACGCTACGTAAAACTGTACCGCAACAATGGCGACGGCACCTTCACCGAGCAAATGGTATTCAACCCGCTGCCCTACGACGTGAACCCGGTTGCCGACAAGGTGTATGAGATAGAAATCGGCGAAAACGACGAAACAACCGTCAAGCCGCTGATGAAAGCCGTACCGATGTCGGGAGGGGCCATCCGGTTCGCCGACCTGAACGGCAACGGACTGCTGGACATCATCACGGCCGGATGGGTGAACGACTACGGCAACTTCGTATGCATCTATGAGAACAAGGGCGACGGCACCTTCCAGCAACTCGACATGACAGGGACAGGCATCGCCGCTGCCCGCCAAGGCGACATCGCCATAGCCGACTTCAACAACGACGGACACTTGGACATCTTCATTTCGGGATGGTCGGATTCCGAAGGCAGGCGCGCCGACGTATACATCAATACGGGCGAGGGCGGCTTCAGCTTCACCAGAAGCACTGCGGAAGCCGGCAACGGACTGTTAGGCATCAACGGGGGCGTGGCTTATACATACGACCTGAACTGCGACGGGCTGACCGACATCGTCCATACAGGATATACCGACAGCAAAGGCTTCGGCACCTACGTGTACTTCCAGAACACCGACGGAACGTTCACCGAGCAAACAGAAGCGAAGCTGCCATACGTATCGTCGGGAGGCATCGCGCTGGGCGACCTCTACGGCAGGAACACGCTCGACGCATTCACCATCCGGGCCCTCTGGGCCGACAACCAATGGTCGTTGCTCAGCCGCATACACAAGAACGAGTTCGAGGAGAATACGCCGCCCACCGCACCGGCAGACGTTAAGGCCGACGCAACGGGCGGGAAACTGGTCATCTCATGGAATGCCGCCAGCGACGAACAGACCGACGCCACCGGACTGGGATACAACGTATACATAAAAAACAAGGATACAGGGAAAATCAGCATGCTGCTGCCGGCCAACACGGAAACGGGAAAACTGCTGACCATACGCGACCTGCAGACGCTGGTGCGCAGCAGCGAGGCCAGCCTGAGCTATAGCATCAACATAACCGAAGGCAACTACGAAATAGGCGTGCAGGCTGTAGACCCCAGCGGCGCAGGCGGTAAGTTCGCCACGGCGACGGCTACCGCCACCGGCATCCGCAATACCGGGAAGCATTCCGGCATGAGGATAGAAACCGTAGCCGGAGGCATCATTGTCGGTGCCGAAAGCACGCAAGGCGTAACGGTATACGATGCAGCCGGACGCACCGTGGCAAAGGGCACCACAGGCACGCTCATCCCTGTGGGCGGAAAGGGCGTGATGATTGTGAAGACAAACGGGATAACTGCAAAAATCACGAAATAGAGGAAAACACTGGAGTAAAACTGAGTTTGAATAATTTGACGGGCGAGACTGAAGTGATTTCAGGCTCGCCCGTTTATTTTGCCGCCGCCCACCGTTAATCTTGCAACCGGTGGGCGGTGGTCATCCACGATGCACA